>JACAFC010000139.1 GCA_013388515.1 Ignavibacteriaceae bacterium
CCAATTCCAATCTTTTTCGATATTAGCCCCGTTTACTACGAGCATAAATTCTTGCTCATTAAATCGATAAACCAGCAAATCATCTACTATTGTCCCATTTTCGTAACACATAGCCGAATACTGTACCCTTCCAGGAAATAAAATTGAGGCATCATTCACTGTAATGTTTTGAACAAAGTCCAGAGCATTTTTGCCGGATACGAATATTTCTCCCATATGCGATACATCAAACACACCAACCGAATTTCTTACAGCTTTATGTTCTGCAATAATGGAAGTGTATTGAATAGGCATTAGGTAGCCTGCAAATTCAACTATCTTTGCTCCAAGATTTTTATGGATACTATAAAATTTGGTTTCTTTCATTTTTCTGCAAATTCCTTATAAACAAAGTATAATTTCTTAATTAAAAATTTCGGTTAGCTCATTTCCGGTTTTTGCAGATACGAATTTCAGTTGTCCTATCTGCATATCCTTATCTTCTTCAATTTTTATCCTAATTAGATATTTTAACTGCAGCTTAAAAATTGAACCATCTCTTCCTTCTCGAAGCCTCATTGCGAAAAGTGGATGGCATTTAAGAATTAATCTTCTTTCACTAGATGTTTTTCTAAATTTTTTAATCCATTCTTCAAGGTCGTAAACAATATGCGAGTGTTTTGTTAAAAGACCTGAACCTAGGCAATAAGGACACACTTCCTTCATTGTTTGCATTATATTTTGCCTGATTCGCTGTCTGGTAATTTGGACTAATCCGAAGTCAGACATAGGTAATACCGTAACTTTAGCTCTGTCTCTCCTGAATTCCTTTTTTAATTCATCAAATATTTTCTTCTTATTTTTTTCTTCTTCTAGATCAATAAAATCAACTACTATAATTCCACCTATGTCTCGCAATCTCAATTGTCTAGCAATTTCGCGAGCTGCTTCCAAATCGGTTTTTAATGAATTTAATTCTTGCTCCTTGCTTTTAGCATACCGCCCGCTGTTAACATCAACAACAACCATGGCTTCGGTGTGGTCAATAATTAAATAGCCGCCGCTCGGAAGCGGAACTTTTCTGCTCATCAGCGTTTTAATTTGCTCTTCAATTTTGAAAGAATCAAAAATTGAAGTGCCTGATGGGAATAGTTCTATTTTATCAGCAAGGTTTGGTTGAACAACCTGTACATAACTTTTGATTTGTTTGTAAAGCTTTTTTGAGTCAATAAAGACTTTTGTTATATCGGGAGTAAATAAATCTCTAATTACGCTTGAAGTAGTATTTAAATCTTGAAAAATTAATGATGGGGGTTTCTCTGTTTTAACATTGGCTTCTATTTCCTGCCAGGTTTTCATCAAATTTTTCAGATCATCTTTTAGAGCATCTTCAGATTGGTCCTTAGCCACGGTACGAATTATCAAGCCATAATTTTTAGGTAGAATTCCTCGTGCAATATGGCGCAATCGTTTACGCTCCCTAAAATCGGAAATCTTCTTTGAAATACCGACCTTTCCATCAAAAGGAAGCAAGACACAAAAACGACCCGCTAAAGAAATTGACGAACTTACTCGAACGCCTTTGTTATTTACAGGTTCCTTAGTTATTTGTACAAGAATTTCTTGGCCTTTTTGAAGCTTGGGAATAGCGGGTTTGGTTGAATTATCAGAGTGGTTTCTGTTTTGTGTATCGGACCGTTTCTGAGTATCATCATCGTCCTCATCGTCAACATCAGAATCATCGTCTCCGATCATATCTTGCAGCTGCTTAGTCGATTCACCAATATCTGAAAAATGCAGGAATGCATCATGCTTCATTCCAATATCTATAAACGCAGCTTTTATACCTGGCAAAACACGAGCGACTTTGCCGAGGTAAATGTCACCAACTGTTCTTCTGTTTTCCGGATAGTCTACAAAGAAGTCGGCTAAATATCCGTCTTCGGTTATAGCTACACGTGTTTGTACAGCAGTTGAATTGATTACAATCTCTTTTACCATAAAGGAAAAACTCTTTGAATGAAATAAAATATTTCACTAAATAAAAATTTGTTGTAGAATGATTCGAGCCAGGATAATTTGGCTTGCACAGTTCCAAAACATGTGAAACTGCTAATAAACACTGATGCCAAGAAATAAATGTGTTAAATCCCAAGCACGAACCTGTTAAAATAATTTTGAAAAAAACTTTTTGTTTTATATAGGAAACTATTCTGTTTTATTTTCGTTGTTATTTTCTTTTAATAATTCTTTTCGGCTAAGTGAAAACTTACCATTTTCAATTTTGAGCAGCTTAACGGTAACTTTGTCACCTTCCTTAAAATAATCTGTTACTTTATTTACTCTCTTATTATCGATTTGAGAGATATGCAGCAATCCTTCTTTACCTGGTAAAATTTCGACAAAAGCACCAAAATCCATAATCTTGGTAATTATTCCATCATAAACTTCACCAACTTCTGGAGTTGCTGTCATTTTTTTAATGTACTCTTTACACTTGGTTGCACTTTCCTTATTTGGAGAAGCGATATTCACGGTACCATCATCATCAATTGCAATCTCAACTCCGAACAATCTCTGCATTCCTTGTATGGTTTTACCGCCAGGACCAATGATCAATCCAATTTGATCAGTATCTACCTTCATGGTTATTAAGCGCGGTGCATATTGAGATAGAAATTCTCTGGGCTGACTGATGGCCTCATTCATAATTTTTAGAATGTGCAGGCGGCCTTCTTTAGCTTGCTGCAACGCTTTCTCCATTATTTCAAAAGATATGCCATGAATCTTAATGTCCATTTGGAAAGCAGTAATACCTCCATCTGTCCCGGCAACCTTAAAATCCATATCTCCAAGGTGATCTTCATTTCCCAAAATATCAGAAAGTATTGCATATTTATCGCCTTCTTTTACCAGCCCCATAGCAATACCGGCAACAGCTTTTTTAATAGGAACACCGCCATCCATTAATGATAATGAACCTGCACACACTGTAGCCATTGAAGAACTGCTATTAGATTCCAAAATATCAGAGATTATTCGCAATGTATAAGGAAATTGATCTTCGGGAGGGATAACAGCCTTAAGAGCCCTTTCTGCTAAATGGCCGTGACCGATTTCCCTTCTTCCCACTCCGGACATTTTACCTACCTCTCCTACACTAAAAGGAGGAAAGTTGTAATGAAGCATAAACTTTTTTGTGTACTCCTCCAGCAAACCATCAATTATTTGCTCATCGTTCTTGGTTCCTAGAGTTATGGTAGTTAAGCTTTGTGTTTCTCCGCGTGTAAATAAAACAGAACCATGGGTTCGCGGTAATATTCCTAAATCAATTGTAATTGGACGAATCTGCGTAGTACTTCTTCCATCGAGCCGAATTCCTTCATTTAAAATTCTTTCTCTCATAAATTGTTTTTCGAGATCATGAAGCAATTCGCCAAAAACTTTTTCTTGCTCAGGATATTTTTCTGATAAAGCAGATTTTACTAAGTCTAATAATTCACTGTTTTTTTGGCTTCGCTCTTCTTTAGTTAAAACAGAGTGTACTATTGCTTTCAGTTTATCGTATGCAAGATCATAAACATCCTTTTTCAAGGATTCGTCAACCGAAACTTGCGAAATAATCATTTTAGGTTTTCCTAGTTCCGATCTTAGTTCATTCTGAAGCTGCACAAGCTTTTTTATTTCTTGATGAGCGAATTTTAGAGCATCAAGCAATTCGGTTTCGCTTATTTGGTTTGATTCACCCTCAACCATCATCAAGGAATCCTCAGTTCCACCAACTACCAGATCAATATCACACTCCTTCAGCTGCTGAAAAGTCGGGTTGACAATTAAGTTACCATCAAGTCTTCCGACTCTTACTTCGCCCATTGGTCCATCAAAGGGAATATCAGATATTGTTAAGGCAGCAGAAGCTCCAACCGCAGCAAGCACATCTGCATCATTTTCACCATCGTGTGAAAGAACAAATGCAATAACTTGAGTTTCATTTTTAAAGTCGCTGGGGAAAAGAGGGCGAATAGGGCGGTCTATTAGTCTCGCACTTAAAATCTCTTTTTCACTTGGCCGTCCTTCTCTTTTGATATATCCGCCAGGAAATTTTCCAGCAGCCGAAGTTTTTTCTCTATATTCAACTTGGAGAGGGAAGAAGTCCTGATCTGGCTTGACATCATGGGAAGCAACAGCAGTTACAAGCACCATTGTATCACCATACCTAACCATAACAGCGCCATTGGCTTGTTTTGCAAACCGTCCTGTTTCAATTGTTAATAATTTGCCGCCTATTTCAATTTGTTTAGTAACCATTAGGAAAAACCTTTACTTTCTTATATTTAATTCTTTGATGATTGCTCTGTAACGTGCTATATCTTTATTCATAAGATAATCGAGCAATCTTCTTCTTTTACCAACCATCATCATCAAGCCGCGCCTTGAGTGATGATCTTTTTTATGTGCATTAAAGTGATCTGTAAGATCGTTAATCCGTTTTGTAAGTAAGGCAATTTGCACTTCGGCCTTACCGGAATCTTTTTCGTTTGCTCCAAATTTTTTAACCAGCTCGAGCTTTTCTTCTTTAGTCATGTTTGACCTTTCGTTTTGTTTATCAATGTAATCCCAGAGGAAACCAGGATTAATTTATTTTTAAAAATTAATTAAAGTTTTGGGTTTCAAGTTTATTAATTCTAGCAAAAATCTTTTCTCCGGCTTCTTTGTCTTTATTCATTTGATTAATTAAATCTTCCGGAGATGAAAATTTTTCTTCTTGGCGAATTTTATCAACCATCATAATATTAATTTTTTGATGATAAATATTCCTGTTGAAATTATAAATATACACTTCCGTTACTGTTTCACCATTATCATAAAAAGTAGGTCTCTTTCCAATACTTAATAGACCTTCAGCTCTTTGATTTTCAATAATAACATAGCACGCATAAATACCCAAACCAGGAAGAAGCTTATCGTTGTCTTCCAGCTTTACATTCGCAGTTGGATACCCAAGCAAACGCCCTCTTTTATCTCCTTCTATAACGGTGCCTGTAAAAGAATAATTGCGGCCTAAAAGTGAATTTGCTTTTAGGATATCACCTTCTATTAGAGCATTCCTTATTTTTGTACTGCTTACAACATCACCATTGAATTTAAACTCATTTACAACAGTAATGTCAAACTTAAAATCGACCCCTAGTGCTTTTAGAGTTTCAGAAGTGCCCTCTCTCCCCTTTCCAAATTTATGATCGTGCCCGATTACAATTTCTTTTAACCCAATTTTATTTATGATATAATTTTTGATGAAATCTAATGGTAATTGTTGAGAAAAATCAGCAGTAAAATTAATGATGAAAAGATTGTCCAGCCCAAGTTCCTTTAAAATTGAAATTTTCTCATCAGGAGTACTTAACAATTTCAAACCATTTGCTTTAGAAATAACCTTCCGTGGATGGGGATGGAATGTAATCAATAAATTTCTTGCTTTATGAAACTTACTCCTTTCAAAAAGTTTTCTTAGGATTTCTTGGTGTCCTAAATGAATACCATCAAAAGTTCCGATGGTTAAAACAGTATTCGGATCGAATTCTATTTCATTTAAATGTCTAAATATTTTCATCCGATATTAAAAAATTTTCTCAAAATTATTGAACGCTAGTTTCTAATTCCAATTTGTTCGATAGTTGAGGCTGCTGAGCAAGATATTTAAACTCTTCCATTGTTAAAGCATCGTGAACATTATAATCTCCAATGGCTGTTCTGCGTAAAGCACTAAGAACGGCACCACAGCCAATTGTATCCCCAATATCATTAGCAATGGAACGAATATATGTACCCTTTGAACACTTAATTCTGAAATCAATATTGGGTTTTTTAATGCTTAAAATTTCAAACATATAAACAGCTACTTCTCTCGGTTCTAGTTTAACCGACTTACCTTTTCGAGCAAAGTTATATAATGATTTTCCCTTAAATTTAATGGCTGAATAAATCGGCGGTACTTGTTGGATTTTACCAACAAATTTATCACGAGCAGCAAAAATTTCTTCGTCTTTAATTGATGAAACATCAAAGCTGCCAACTAAATCCGTTTCAAGATCCATTGATTTTGATTTTTTGCCCAATAAAATTGTACCTGTGTAAGTTTTATCTAAATCTTGAAATGATAATACCTCTTTCGTCTTTTTGCCAGTACAAATTATTAGTAAACCCGTAGCCATTGGATCGAGTGTACCGGCATGCCCAACTTTGGCAACATTAACTAACTTTCTTACTTTAGCAACAACGTCAAAAGACGTCCAATTTAATGGCTTGTCTATCAGAATAATTTCACCGGCAGCAAAATCAAAAGCTTTTAGATCAGTTGTTCCCTTTTTTATCATCATTTTCATGAATTTTTTTAATCAATCCTTCGATTTTTTCAACGTAATCAAGACTATCATCTAGAAAAAATTTAAGTTCGGGAACAAACTTTATGGTTATTCGAGATGCTAGTTCGGAGCGGATGAATTTAGTTTTTGACTTAACTTTTTCCAGAACCTCATCCCTTTTATCTTTTTCGAAGATGGAAATATAAACCCTGGCTATTTTTAAATCAGCGCTTACTTTAACATTTGTAATTGTTATTAGCCCAGAATCTAAATTTTGCAGTTTGAAAAGAAATATAAGACTAATTTCCTCTTTTATAAGATTTTCTATTTTGTCAATTCTGTGCGACATATTTTGTATCCATTCATAACCTTATTTGCTGATCTCATAACCTCTTATTGCACAATTTTTCGAATAAACTCCAACATAATTTAAGGGAATATTATGCAAGCTTCTTTTTTGTTTCAATAATTTTATATCCCTCTATTATATCACCAAGCTTAACATCGTTAAAATTTGCGATGCTGATACCGCACTCGTACCCGGCATCAACTTCGCGAACATCATCTTTAAATCTTTTCAACGAAACTATTTCGCCATCATGAACAATTATTCCATCTCTTATTAATCTAATTTTGTTACTCCTTGCAATTTTACCTTCCTGAACATAGCAGCCTGCCACAGTACCAAATTTGGGAACCTTGAAAGTATCTCTAACTTCAACTGTAGCTGTAATTTCTTCAGATAGAACTGGCGATAGCATTCCTTCAAGTGCAGATTTTACTTCATTTATAGCATCATATATAATGTTATAAAGTCTAATATCTACTTTATTTGTTTCTGCAAGTTTCCTAGCATTTAAATTGGGACGAACATGGAAACCAACAATAATTGCATTTGAAGCAGATGCTAAAAGAACATCGCTTTCAGATATTCCCCCAACACCCTTATGAATTACCCTAACAACAACTTCTTGATTTGTTAGCTTCATAAGTGAATCTGATAGTGCTTCAACAGAACCATCAACATCGCCTTTTACTATTAAAGCCAGCTCCTTAACTCCACCAATGCTGATTTGCTGAGCAATTTCATCAAGAGTAATATGATGCACTTGTTTCTGATCTTGTTCACGCCTTAACTGCTGACGTTTTAGTCCAATCTCTCGTGCTTCTCTTTCAGATTCAACTACTACAAAAGTATCTCCTGCCTGGGGGGCTCCTTCAAATCCAAGAACGAGAACTGGTGTGGCTGGGGGAGCTTCATATAATTTGTTGCCCCGCTCATCAAACATAGCACGTACTTTCCCATAATAAATTCCTGCAACAAAAGGATCACCAATTCGCAGCGTTCCTTTTTGAACCAAAATAGTTCCTGTAATACCCCTTCCTTTATCTAATTCTGCTTCAACAACTGCACCGCGCGCAGGCCTATTGGGGTTGGCTTTTAGATCTAGGACATCTGCTTCAAGTAAAATTAAATCAAGTAAATTAGCAACATTATGACCGGTTTTTGCAGAAATTTCAATACATTGATATTTTCCACCCCATTCCTCAACAAGTACATTTCTATCAGCAAGCTGTTGTTTAATTTTATCTATGTTGGCGCCTGGTTTATCTATTTTATTTATTGCGATTACTATGGGTACGCGAGCGGCTTGAGCATGATTGATAGCTTCAACTGTTTGGGGCATTACTGCATCATCAGCGGCAACAACCAAAACAACTATGTCTGTAACTTGTGCACCTCGAGCACGCATTGCTGTAAATGCTTCATGACCAGGCGTGTCTAGAAAGGCGATATACTTTCCATTACCTACATCTACTTTATAGGCACCAATATGTTGGGTTATTCCGCCCGATTCACCAGCCACCACATTTGTTCTTCTTATATAATCCAAAAGCGAAGTTTTTCCGTGATCGACATGACCCATTATTGTTACTACAGGGGGTCTTGGTTTAAGGTCCTCGGGATAATCTTCAATATCCTCAAGTGCTTCTGATGTATATTCTTTCTCAAATTCAACCTCAAAACCAAATTCGTCAGCTACGAGGGTAATTGTTTCTACATCTAATCGTTGATTGATTGAAACCATTAACCCGAGCCCGATACATTTTGATATTACTTCGCTTACTTGCACACCCATAAGGTTTGCTAATTCGTTCACCGCAATGAACTCAGTTACGGTAAGCTTGCTCTTTTGTTTTTCTTTTTCTTCTATTCTTCTTTCTTCAGCTTCTTCTCGTTCTTTTTTCTTTTTTCTGCGCATAAGAGCCCGTGATGAAAGAGAAGTATCATCCATACTAAGAAGAGTTTTTCTTATTGCCTCTTTTACTTCCTTCTGATCAATTTCAAATTTTTTAACTCTTTTTCTTTTTTTAGCCTCAGGCACTTCTTCAATCGGTACATCTGCAGCTTTTTTCTTGGTTTTAGGTTTTTTCTTTTTCTTAATTACCTCGCCTGTTACAAGTGATTTCCCTTGAGATTCTCCTTCGACCGGCTGAGTTGTTTTTTCTGGAACTTTTGTTACCTCATCAAGATCCATTTTCCCAACAACCTTCAGACCCTTCATTCGTTTTTCGGGGATATGTGTTGGGGTTATTTCAGTTTCGATGGTGTGTTCTACCTGAATTTCTTTCTCAGAAATTTGCTCCAAAATAACTTCTGCAACAGGTACATCTGTAATTGCTTCGGGTACCTCTTTTGCTTCTTCTTCTCCAATTTTTGCTTCAATTTCCTCAGCAATAATTTCCTGAATTTCTATTGCCGGCTCAGGTTCAGGTGCTTTCTTTGGTATTACAGGCTCTTCTTCTATCTTATCGGAGCGTTTCTTATTGAATTCAGCAATTTTTTTGTAGTGCTTTTCTGCTTTTTCAATATCTTTTTTAAAATGTTCATTAACCTCGCTTATCATCTCGTCTGTAAGCATAGACATATGGGTCTTAACGTCGTGTCCTTTCTTTTGAAGGAACTCGAGGATTGTCTCTGCTGCAAGATTGTATTCAGAAGCTAATTTGTAAACGCGTATTTTTTTATTTTTTGTATCGGACATGTTGAAAAATGCCTTTTAACTATTCTTCCTCTTCAAATTGAGATTTGATAATCTCTATTATTTCGTTAACCTTCTCCTCACTCAGTCCTTCAATTTCCTTTAGCTTATCGGGTCCAGCAGTAAGCACCTCAAGAGCAGTATCGTAACGATTATTAATTAACAGTTCATAAATTTCTTCACCAAGCTCTTCTTTAATATCAATTAGCTCAATATCTTCTTCGTATTCTTCAAATGGTTTTTCTTCACGAATAATTTCAATATCGTAGCCGGTTAATTTCATTGCTAACCGAATATTTACTCCATTTCGTCCAACAATCATTGAGACTTGATCAGAATCTGCATTTACAATAGCTTTTTTGTTAATAGTATCAACTTGAACATTTTTAAGCTTTGCAGGAGCTAGAGCACGTTGTATAAATATCACTGGATCATCGGAGTAATTTACCACATCAATGTTTTCATTGTTTAATTCACGTACTATTGCATGTATTCTTACACCTTTCATTCCAACACAGGCACCAACAGCATCAATTCTTTTATCTTGTGATTCTACTGCAACTTTTGCTCGTTCGCCGGGTTCACGGGCAATTGACTTAATTTCGATAATACCATCGTATATCTCCGGAATTTCAATTTCAAATAATCTTCTTAAAAACAAATTATCTGAACGAGAAATAATTATTTGCGGCCCGCTGTTGCCCTTTTTAACTTCCTTAACAATTGCGCGTATGGTTTCACCTTTTTTGTATTTTTCATATGGAATTTGTTCGTTACGCGGTAAAAGAAGTTCATTTTTATTATGATTAACTAATATGTCGCTTTTTCTTATTTGATAAATATCGCCGACTACTATCTCATTAAGCAGCTCTTGATATTCATTGTAAATGATATCTTTTTCAATATCTCTAATTTTTTGGTTTAAACTTTGCTTTGCCAGAATGATCAATCTGCGCCCAAAGGTTGCTAGTGGCAGTTTTTCTACAAAATCTTCGCCAACTTCAAGCTCATCCTCATTTCCTCTACGTTTCACTTCATCAATACTGATTTGTAGATTGGGATCTTCGACATGATCAACTATTTCGCGTTCTAAAAAGATTTCAATATCACCCTTATCCATATTAACGACGACATCAAATTTTGCCTCTTCACCATATTTCTTCCTTACCAGCAATCCAAAGATTTCCTCAATTATTCCGCCTAAAACATCTTTGTCAATTCCTTTTTCTCTTACCATCTGGGAAAAGGATTCAACAATATCAGCATTCATTTATTTTTCCTCCATTAAGAAAAACTAACTACAACGTTAGCTTTTATTATGTTATTAAAGTTAATAATTACTTCTTTATTGTTCGAAACAAATGTCAAATATTCGCCTTCAATGGATACAAGCTTTCCAGCAAGCTTTCTTTTCTCTTCATCAACACCGTAAATTATATCAAACTTTCTGTTTATGTGTTTATAATACTGCTTCAAATATTTCAGTGGTCGGTCGATACCAGGTGATGAAACATCAAGCCGATAATTAGGAAATTGAGCCAATAGAATTTGTAATTCCACATCTATTTTATTGCTGATATTTGCACAGTCATCTGCCGAAATATCCCTTTCGCCATCAATAAACACTTCAATTACCCTATTGTGTTCGGTTCCTCTTAGGATAAGTTCGATGAGCAATAAATTATCTTTTGCGATAATTTGCTCAATTAATTCTCGAATATTTTCATTTAACGGTTTCATACAAACAAAAATCGCCCGATACAGGGCGAATAACTATGCCAAACTTAGCATTATTTTGACGAATAAGCAAGGTTTGTTTCTGCTTCACTATCTATTCAGCATAAAGTAATCATTGAAATGCTTATTTTTACATGTAAATAGTAAGGGAATCGACAATGAAAAAATATAATTACCAAATTTCTGATCTTTTAAATACTGTTTTGTTCTTATTCCTCATATTATTATTTGTTTCATGTAAAACAAAAGAGGATAGTATGACACAAGAACTGAGAAACTTCATTATAAAATTCGAGGAAAAAGCTGCTGTGGCTTATAGTGAAAATGCCCTCGCATATTTTAATGCAACCATCTCTGTAAAAACAGAGGATTATAACAAATCATCTGAATTACAAATCAAATACAACAAAATTTTTTCAAATAAGGATGATTTTGCTCTTCTTAAAAAAATCAAAGAATCCAACTCTATTAATGATGAGCCTCTTAAACGGCAGCTTGATGTTTTATTCCGCGCCTACAGCAAATATCAAATTGATGAGAAAAAGCTTGAAGAAATTGTAAAATTAGGAACCGATATTGAGAATCGTTATTCTACTTTTAGAGCCGAAGTTGGAGGAATAAAGCTTACTGATAATCAAATTGAAGAAAAGTTAAAAAATTCTACCGATTCAAAAATCCTCCAAGAAACTTGGCTGGCAAGCAAAAAGATTGGAAATGCTGTCGCTAAAGATATTTTAAAATTAGTCAAGATGAGAAATGAAACAGCTAAAGAGCTCGGCTACTCAAATTATCATGAAATGAGTTTGAAATTATCTGAGCAGGATCCAAAAGAAATAGATCTAATTTTTGATGATTTGTTCGAAAGAACAAAAGGTGTTTTTGCACAAGTTAAAAACGAAATGGATGAATTTTTAGCAAGAAGATATAAAATTTCAAAAAATGAACTGATGCCCTGGCATTATCAAAATAGGTTCTTCCAGGAAGCACCAAAAATTTATGCTGTCGACTTAGATTCATATTACAAAAATGAAGATGTAGTTGAACTTACCAAAAACTATTACAACGGAATTGGTTTAAACATTGACGACATGCTGGCAAAAAGCGACTTATATGAAAAGGAAGGAAAATATCAGCACGCATATTGCACCGATATTGATCGTAACGGCGATGTGAGGGTTGTATGCAATGTAAAGCCAAACTACAATTGGATGAACACAATGCTTCACGAGTATGGTCATGCTGTTTACAGCAAGTACATTAGCAGAAATTTGCCGTGGACGTTACGCGAGGAAGCTCACACTTTTACAACCGAAGCAATTGCAATGCTGTTTGGAAGATTTGCTTCTAACCCGCAATGGCTGGCTGATGTCGTAGGAATATCAAAAGAAGAGCAAGAAAAAATAGCTGATGCAAGTTTCAAATCTTTACGATTAGAACAGTTGGTGTTCAGCAGATGGGCACAAGTTGTTTATAGATTTGAAAAAAGTATGTACGAAAATCCGGATCAAGACTTAAACAAACTTTGGTGGGATTTGGTTGAAAAATATCAGCTGCTTAAACGACCTGAAAATAGAAATGAACCCGACTGGGCATCAAAAATCCATATTGCTTTGTATCCTGCATATTATCACAATTATATGCTCGGTGAACTATTGGCCTCTCAGTTATCTTTTTACATTAACAAAAACTTACTTAATTCTAATGACCCGATGACAGAAAGCTTTAAGGACAACGCAATGGTTGGAAATTATCTTAAAGAAAAAATTTTCGCGGTCGGAAACGGACTTTATTGGAATGAGATGATTGAGAAAGCAACTGGCGAGAAATTAACGGCTAAGTACTACGCAGAGCAGTTTATTAGATAGGAAAAAATCCCAACAGAATTATCTTTATTAAATTCTGTAGAATTTAGCGTTTACTTTGTTTGATTAATTTGATCTTTCCCGGAGACTCTGATTTATGATTTTGAAGAACGGTCAAACAACTTTGCTATTATAAATCCCACGATTACACCAATCAGCATCATTAGCGAGATTAGTACTATTGCAGACATTGCAATCGACCAAAATAAAAAATCAATCTGAACAATCCGCGTATTCTGTAAAACAAATATTGTAAACAACACAATTAAAATTAAAAGAATAATGATTTTGGCTTTCATAGGAGCTCTTATTTTGCCTTACTAAATCTCTTATTTTTTTCTTCTATCAAATTTAGGGGGTTCTCTAATTCAAATCAAAGCTTGAAATTAAGCATATAAAATGTCTCCTTTCTATTAAGCTGTTGATGGCTTATTTTTAATTCACAAAAATTTAGGATTGAAAAATGAAATCTTTATTTACTATTTATTTTAGTTTATTATTTGTCACACTCATCCAAGCACAGAATTTCCTCCTATTCGAAGACTACTTCCAAAATGAAACTATGCGAGTTGATTACCATCATGTTGGTAATGCAAAATCCGAGCTGTTTGCCATCGATAGAATTTATCAATACGGTACTTGGGCAGGCAATCCTAAAAATTTAATTGATTATTTCAACAACGGTAAATATTATGTTAAAGTTTACGATGCTGCATCCAATAAATTAATTTTTTCCAAAGGATTTGACAGTTACTTTGGTGAGTATCAAACAAGTGCAAATGCAAACAAAGGCATTAATAAAGCATATCATGAATCTGCATTGATTCCTCTTCCGAAAGCAAAAGTAAAGTTCGCTATTGAAAAAAGAGATTCTGAAAATAAGTTGAAAGAAATATTTGCTGCAGAGATCGACCCGGCTGATGTTTCAATTGTTAAAGATAAAATTGTAGATAAAGATGTAAAGGTGTTCAAATCAGTTTATAATGGCGATTCACACCAAAAAGTTGATGTAGCAATCATTGGTGAGGGGTATACTGAGGATGAAATAGGAAAATTCCGAGCCGATCTTGAAAAGTTCAGTCAAATTTTATTCACGCAAGAACCTTTTTTATCAAACAAAGAGAAGTTCAACATTTATGGCGTGTACAAACCATCGGAAGAAAGCGGAACAGATGAGCCGCCAGCAGATATTTTCAAGAAAACAGTTCTCAATTCAAAATTTAACTCACTTGGTTCAGAAAGATATTTGCTGACAGAAGACAACAAAACTCTTCGCGATCTTGCTGCACATGTTCCTTATGATGCATTATACATAATGGTTAATCATAAAAAATACGGCGGCGGCGGTATTTATAATTGGAGTTGTACTTTCACTACCGATAATCAATGGCACAAATATTTATTTCTTCATGAATTTGGTCATTCGTTTGCCGGCTTAGCAGATGAGTATTACACGTCCGACACTGCTTATGAAGATTTTTTCAAACCAACCCTTGAGCCTGTCGAACCAAACATAACCGCATTACTCGATACAACAAATTTAAAGTGGAAGAAATGGATGACTAAAGGAATTGAACTTCCAACTTACTGGGAAAAGAAAGAGTACGAAGAATTAGACTACAAATGGCAGGATGAAAGACGTGCGTTGAACAACAAAATTGCCGAGCTGAAAAGAAATCGTGCAAAAAAACTTGAAATAGCTCAAGCCGAAGAGGAATATAATCTAAAAGATAAACAGCATGCAGTTGAGGTGGATTTATTCTTGCAGAAAACTAAAAATAACCGAAAAGTCGGAGCGTTCGAAGGCGGCGGTTATCTCCCAAAAGGTTTATACCGGCCAATGGTTGATTGCATAATGTTTTCAAAAGGAGATAAACCATTTTGCAAGGTTTGTGAAGACGCAATTTTAAAAGTGATTAATTTTTACTCTGAATAAATTGTTAAACAAACCCAGTTTCTCTGTGCTATGTACAACGTATTAAAGATATTGGGTTTGTTACTTCTATCACCAGGCATAAAAAGTGTTGTAATGTTCTTCTTCTGGAGAATGCAAACGGCATCGTGAAGGTAAATTTTCAAGTGAAACAAAATAGGATTTGGTGTGTGTGCAAAATTCTGCTGCAAGTTCCCCGCTGTCAACACAAAGCAAAGTATCTGCAACGCTTGTCGGTTGAACAAAATCAGAATTTAGATAAGGAAATCTCTTTGAGATACTCGCCATCATTCTTCCCCAAATTGGTGCGGCAACAGTTCCTCCGTACTGAAATCCTTTAGTTAATTTTTTT
The DNA here is from genome assembly GCA_013388515.1 of Ignavibacteriaceae bacterium. Classification (GTDB taxonomy): domain Bacteria; phylum Bacteroidota; class Ignavibacteria; order Ignavibacteriales; family Ignavibacteriaceae; genus XYD12-FULL-36-8. The sequence goes on from JACAFC010000139.1 coordinate 15,270, forward strand.
GAGGGGTTATCATACCCAACCCAAACGGCAGTCGAAAGTGAGGGTGTATAACCAACAAACCAAGCATCGGTATAGTTTTGAGTTGTTCCTGTTTTACCAGCAGCTGGACCATTAAAATATTTCCTAACCGAAGCTGCTGTACCATAGTTCACAACATTTTGCAATGCTGTCGTTAGCAAATAAGTTGTCGCAGAATCAAGCACAACCCGTTTTTCATTTTGATTACTGTAAATAACATTTCCGTTTTTATCTTCTATTTTTATAATTGAATATGGTTCAGCATAAATTCCGGCGCTTGCAAAAACCGCCATCGAACCAGCCATCTCCAAGGGAGAAACTTCGCCTGTACCCAAAGCAATTGATGGATATGACGGAATTGTAGATTTAATCCCCATCATGTGTGCGAAAGAAACTACCGAATCGGGAATAGTCAATTCAGTAATTGCATATGCAGCCGCAAGGTTAATAGAGTTTTCAATTGCATCAATCATTGGAATCATTTTGCCTGAGTACGAATTATCATCATTCGAAGGTTTCCACTCCCATGATTTTCCGGCATCAACAACAATTGGCGAATCGAGCAGTGGAGTTGCAAGCGTATAACCATCAACCAATAACTTTCCATAAAGAAATGGTTTAAAAGAAGATCCGGGCTGGCGGTGAATTTGTGCTGCTCTGTTTAACCCTCTTGATTCGGATGAAGTATTTCCGCCAATCATTGTCTTAATCATTCCGGTACCAGGTTCAACAGAAACTAAACCAAGCTGTAAATCTTCCATTGATTTAGGAAGACTGCTGAACTGAGAATTAACAGCATCTTCAGCGGCTTTTTGCATATCATAATTCAATGTTGATGTAATTTTTAACTCATCCTTACTGAGAGTTAAGCCCATTTTTTGCACGATGTTGACCGCAGTTTTTCTAACGTGTTCAAGGAAATGCCTCCCAACAATTTCCCGGAGTTTTAAGTTAAGATCCGTTTTCTTCAATCTCTGAAACTCTGAATTTGACAACTTTCCAACTTCAACAAGATTGTAAAGAACTTCATTTCTGCGGTTCAATAATTTTTGCGGCGCTTTGTTTGGATCATAACCATTTGGTGATTGAAGCAGCCCAACCAATGTTGCACTTTCTGCCAGCGATAATTGATCGGGAGTTTTGCAAAAGTACTCTTGCGATGCAGCCCAAATACCGTAAGCACCATGACCAAAATTAACCGTGTTGAGATATAAAACTAAGATTTCATTTTTAGAGTATTTTTTCTCAAGCTCTCGTGCCAAATCAATTTCGGATAACTTTCTGGAAACTGTTTTTTCAAATGAAAGAAATAAGTTTCTTGCAAGCTGCATTGTAATTGTACTTCCGCCTTGAGCATTGCCGGTGATTGTATTCCAAAGGCCCCTAACAAGTCCTTTAATTGATACGCCGTCATGTTGGTAAAAATCTCTATCTTCGGTAGCAATTAAACATTGAGTTACATAACCAGAAATGTTAGAGATATTTTTAACATCAACTCTCTTTTTTTCGCCGATGTAGCCGATCAGTTTTCCATCTGAAGACAGAACGTATGATGAAAAATCCAATTTTATTGGAGGAAGATTTTGCGGAAAAATTTGAGCTGAATAAAACAAAATCAGTATGAAAAGCGGGACAATATTTATCCAAGGTTTATGCATTATAAATGAATTTTCATTTCATACTTTTAGACTTTATTCCATGATTTTTGTTTCGGGAAGGAAAACATTGCAAACAAGCACACATTCAGTCATTCAATTTAAATCTTATTCGCAGTACACCGCTTTCGAAGCTTGAAGAGATAATTTTAAAACCTCCAATTTCTTTTGATGAAGAAACATGTTTGCCAATACATGGACAAGCATCATAGTCTCCTATTTTTATTATTCTGATGTTGTCGCCCGCTTGGTCGGGAAGCTTATCGAGCGAAAATGTTTTTAATGCTTCTTCTCTTGGAAGGAATGTTTCTGTAACAGGCAGATTAAGCTCAATTATTTTATTTACTCTTGTTTCTATCTCAGCTAATTCGGCTGGCGTTAATTCGCGGTCAAAGTGATAATCACATTTTGATTTTTTCTTCTCAATGTGCGCGCTGAATGATCGCCCCTTATTAAACATTCTTACCATCGTTTGATTGAGAATGTGTTCGGCGCTGTGCATTCGTGGATCGTAATCTTTACTCATTAAAATTCCTTTTTACTAGACGATAAGAAAAATCACCACTTATTAAAATGAACTTTTTCTGTCTTATACCTTTCTTCCGCAACTGGATTTTCTGCAGGATAACCAAGTGCGACCAGAGAAATCGGAAGAACATACTCCGGAAGATTGAACAACTTTTTAAAACCTGTTATTGTTTCCTTTACAGGATAAACTCCAATCCAACAGGAGCCCAAACCTAATCCATGCGCAGCAAGTAAAATATTTTGTGTAGCTGCAGAACAGTTTTGCTATATATAATCAATATTCTTTTCAAGATTAAGATCGCCGCAAACTAAAATCGCTGCTTGGGTTGATTTTAACATTTCCTGCGGAATAAACTTTATTACTTCATCGAGCAAATTCCGTTTATCTATAACAATAAATTGCCACGCTTGGTTATTCATTGCTGACGGGGCATACATTGCCGATTTCAATAATTTGTCAACAGAGCCTGCCGGTAGTTCTTTTTCTGTGAATTTTCTTATGCTTCTTCTATTTAATATTGCACTAAAAAGGTTCATGTTACTCCTATATTCAATAATTTCTACCCTTCAAATTTAGCGAATTTTTGAGCTGTTTTAATTATAACCAAATTTTTACCCTAAAAATCAAAATAAATGATTCTGCACTTAAAATTGCGTTTTTGATTAAAATTAAGCCCTTTGTTAGCTTTTATAAAAAAAGTAGCAGCATGTATAAAGATTTTCCTACCCTAGAATTGAATTTTTTATTAACTTGCAATGTTTTTGGGGAAACCTTTATATGGCTACAAGAATCTAATAAATAAACCCAGTTAAAATAACAAGATAGGAGTTATTTCAGATTGAAAATAACTAAGCAATTCACAAATCGAGAAAGTAAATCACTAGATCAATACTTGCAAGAGATTGGAAAAGTTGAGTTGCTAACACCCGACGATGAGGTTGAGCTTGCAATCCGAATCAAAAAGGGTGACAAAGCTGCATTAGAAAAACTTACTAAAGCCAATTTAAGATTCGTTGTATCTGTTGCAAAACAATTTCAGAATCAAGGTTTGTCTCTTGGTGATCTTATTAACGAAGGGAACCTTGGATTAATAAAGGCAGCAGAAAAATTTGACGAAACACGAGGCTTCAAATTTATTTCTTATGCAGTTTGGTGGATTAGACAATCCATTATGCAAGCAATTGCAGAACAATCAAGAATGGTAAGATTACCTCTTAATCGTGTTGGTTCATTAAGTAAGATCGGAAAAGCTTATCGAGATCTCGAACAGGAGTACGAACGTCAGCCAACTACAGAAGAACTTGCCGGAATGCTTGAAATGAAAGCTGAAGATGTCGCCTATGCTTTGCAGATTGCAGGGAGACATGTGTCAGTTGATGCTCCTTTTTCCGGCGATGATGACAAAAATAGTTTGTTAGATGTTCTGCCTAATGAACAGCAGCCAAATCCAGATCAGAAATTAATGGGCGAATCGCTAAGAAATGAAGTAGCAAACGTTCTATCTTCACTAAGTGAAAGAGAAGCGGAAGTAATAAAATTATACTTCGGGATAAACAGTGAACATTCTGCTACACTTGAAGAAATTGGTGATCGCTTTAACCTCACTCGAGAAAGGGTAAGGCAAATAAAAGAGAAAGCTTTAAGAAATTTAAAGCACGCTCCAAAGACAAAAAGATTAAAAGCCTACTTAGGATAAGTTTCCTATAAACCCCATTCAACAATTGGATGGGGTTCTTTATTTTAAACATTCATCCCAAAATTTTTACATCTAAAAAGTTTAAGTCTGTGATCTTTGCAATTAACCTAATCTAAAATTTGCATTATATTGAACTAGATAAATCAGTTAGCTGTTACCAAAATAATCCTGCATAAAAAAATTTCTATGAAAAGCATTCTAGTAATTGTACTTGTATCATTTATTTTTTCATTAAACGCTTGTGGAAGCGAACGAAACCCGAACCCACAACCTGAGCAAGACTCAATAAAATTTGTAAAAATGAAAGACCAACCTAAATCAAATAAAGGTTTAAACATGATTGAAACAATCACAAAAACCGAAGAAGAATGGAGAAGAGAATTGTCTCCAGAAGAATATAGAGTTCTAAGAGAAAAAGGAACTGAAAGACCCTTTACAGGTAAATTTGATGAGTTTTTTGAGCCTGGAACATATTATTGTGCAGCATGCGGAAATCCTTTATTTGATTCAGAAGCAAAATATAACTCAGGCTGCGGCTGGCCTGCATTTACTCAAGCTATTTCGATGAAAACTGTGAAGCTGGAGGAAGATCGAAGTCATGGTATGATAAGAACCGAAGTGTTATGTGCACGTTGTAACTCACACTTGGGACATGTGTTTGATGATGGACCTGCACCATTTGGAACTAGGTATTGTATAAACTCTATTTGTTTAGATTTTAAAAGTAAGGTTGAAAAATAAAAATGGCTGGTAATTAGATTATCAGCCATTTACATTAGCTCTTTTAGAAATTATTCCACCTTGATCTTTGCACCCTCAATTAAAGCTTTGTACGCATAACCAGCACCAAAATCTTTATTTGTAGATAGTTTTCCTTCTGCAACAATAATTTGCCCAACTTGAACAGGGGTATCGCTTGTAACAAGTAAATCGAAATCATTTTGGTATGTGGTTCCGTCTTGAATGTGTATCCAATTGGTTCCCATAATACCTTGGTTAAACTTCATTACTTTTCCCCTCACTTTAACAGTTTTTCCTGAAAGTTGAGTCATGGCACCAAAAATCTCGGCAATTGTTTTTCCGCCTTTTACTTTTTGAACGGCTACCTGTTCCTCTCTAGTAGTTGTTGGCACTGGGTGCATTTGCATTGTATTACCGCCAGTAAGATCTTTCTTTGCATCATCTACAAAAAGTATGGATTCGAAGGTCCGATTAAGAGACTCGCTTTTAAAATTCTTCATTTCCATGCTCTTGGAAAAGTACAGCACATCACCTTCTTTAACATCCATTTTAGTTACAGCTATCCAAAATTGCTTATCATTCTCTTCAACATTAATAATAGAATAATTTGAAGCATCTATTGCTTCAATCACTTTTACCTTATGAAATCCTGCCGGAAGCTGTTCGTTGTTGTTTTGAACCTCTTCCTTTTCCTTTTCGCATGAAACAAATATGAATACTGCTGCTAGAACGAAAATCGATAACAAATTACGCATGAAATCTCCATATGTTTAATTAAAATGTTTGCAAATATATGAAAGATGCTTTTAATGTTTTATGAAAATATTTCACCCTATATTAAACAGAAACCTCAAAAAAATAACTTTGAAAATCAGTAATTTCGATGTATGCTTTTAACTTTTCACGTATTGTTTACTGTTATTATTTTTCAAAGAGCAAATTTTTGAAATGGATATTGAATCAATCCGAAATTATTGCTTACAAAAAAATGATGTAACTGAGGAGCTTCCATTCGATGAAGTTAGCCCCGTATACAAAGTTTGCGGGAAAATATTTGTTATTGTTAGCCTAACTCCACCATACAGCATTAACCTAAAATGCGATCCTGAAAAAGCAATTGAACTAAGAGAAAAGTATGATGCAGTAACACCAGGTTACCATATGAATAAAACTCATTGGAATACTGTTGAGCTTGGCAGTAATATCCCATCAAAATTAATTAGAGAGTGGATCGATCATTCATATGAATTGGTTGTTAACGGGTTAAATAGAAAAACAAAAAAGAAAGCTTCTGCTGTAATTCGTAAAAAAACATTTGTAAAAAAGATAAATAAAAAGAAAGGTAATTAAGATGACTAGTATTAAAATTTTACTAACCATATTTATTTCGCTAGGTTTTTTGAATTTGTCTTTCGGTCAAACTCAAGATACTGTTTGGCGTGTACCAGAGCTTGATGCTTTTCATGACATAATCTACCCAATTTGGCATACTGCTTATCCAGCAAAAGATTATGATGCCCTAAAGAAAATGGTTGATGAAATAAATACAAAAGCAAAAAACTTATACTCCGCTTCTTTACCTGGGATCCAAAGAGATAAGCAATTAAAATGGAATGAGGGAATAATTAATTTTCAGCAGGCTGTTGAAGATTACAACAAGTTTGCCGTCGCTAATGAAAACGAAAATTTGCTAAAAGCTGCCGAGAATCTTCACTCAAAATATGAAATACTTGTAAGAATTGTACGTCCTGTTCTGAAGGAAATGGATGAATTTCACAAAACTCTTTATGTAGTTTATCACGATTATCTTCCCAATAAAAATTATAAAAAATTAAGTAAGGTCACAGATTTATTAATCAAAAAAGCAAAAGCAATTACTAAAGCAAAGCTTTCATCTCGGCTTGAACCAAAAAAAGAGGCTTTTAATAAGGCAGCTGCCGAGTTATTGACTTCAACACAAGACTTAAAGAAAAGAGTAAAAGCAAATAATAAGATCAGTATTAATGCTGCAGTAGAAAACATGCATACAAAGTATCAAAACTTAGAAGGAATATTTGAGTAAGATTAAAGTTCCACTAATTCAGTTTGAGCTATAACTTAGTTTATTATAAAGCAATTAATTATCTAGTAATGTTTATATGCGAATCTTTTTATTTATAACCTTAGTCTCAGGTTTGTTAATTCTAACAAATGTTCTTTCTTTTTCGCAGCAGCAAAAAATATCTATTTATGTAAAAGTTGATACCATCCCTCCAAACTCTACAGTTCACATGACAGGTAATACAGATGAATTGGGCAATTGGATCATTATGCAGCCAATGAAAATAATTTCCAGGAATGAATGGAGCTTTGTTATTAAAGCCGAAAAGGGCGATACTCTTCAAATGAAATTTAACAGAGGAAACTGGGATACTGAAGCCGTGGATTCAAATGGAATTGAATTTCCAAATTTCAGCTATATAGTTAAGAGAGATACTAACTTACATTATAGAATTCCAGGCTGGAGAGATCTAATTAAACAAAAAATAATTATTACCCCGCAAAGGCTAGCTAACAAAGCTGGTTTTCTTGAATTAATTGAGGGGTGGAAATATCAAATTGGAGATGATTCATCATGGAAGGATCCTTCTTTCGATGATTCAAATTGGAAGACAATCAATCCACTGTTAACCGAAGAAAATTTTTATAAACTTAAATGGACAGGTAATATCTGGTTTAGAAATCATATATATGTTGATTCGGCTTTGTGGAATAAAACATTCGGATTTCTATTTGTTAATACCGGTGCTGCCGAAGTTTATTTAAACGGTAAGCTGATTTACACTTTTGGTAAAGTTGGTCATTCTAAAGAAACAGAGACTGTATTGATTGACCGCAACCCTAAACATATTCTTTTTAATGGACAAGCTGAACAAGTTCTTGCAGTACGTTATTCAAATCATAGAGCCGAAGAAATGTTTGCTTATAACATTCCTGCGGGGTTTAGTGCTGATTTAGGTGACCTTAACATTTACATTCCAAATAGAGTTTCCACAATTCGTAATAATTCAATTTACCAGCTGGCTTTTGGCGCTTTCGTATTAGCATTCGCCATCATGCACTTCCTGCTGTACATTTTTTACCCAAAGGCTAAGGGCAATCTTTATTATTCCATATGCATGTTGGCATTTGCTGGTGTTGTTTATACTGGAATGGAGGGAGCTTTTATCACAAGCATGGTAGATGCAATAACCGTTTTTCTAATTAATACCCTGTCAATTCAACTTTCAATGCTGTTCGGTTTACTTACAGTTTATTACAGCACTTTTAATAAAATTCCAAAACGATTCACTTTTTTTCTCATAATCTCCGGCTTTTTTATTCTGCAAACCGTTTTCTTTCCTTTTTTGGGAGGTAAATTTTTAGATTATACATTTTATATATACATAATTATTGTTTCCGTAGAAATTGTAAGTGTGGTTATACACTCTGCAAAAAACAAAGATTCGAACAGCTTGGGCTGGTTAATTGGAATTGGTTTTTTACTGGCCATGTTTTTTATCGTGTATCAAGTATTAATAATGGCCAATGTAATTACTCATCCACTGTTTGGTATTAGATTAGTTTATGTTTATGGAATCATCCTTTTGGCTATCACCGTTTCAATTAATCTTTCTAAAAAAGTTTCGGAAGCAAATTCAGACCTTGAACGTCAGTTAACACAGATTAAGGAGCTTTCGCAAAAGTCTATTGAACAAGAAAGAAAAGCTAAAGAAGAAGAATTGTCCAGAAAACTATTAGAGGCTGATAATAAAAGGAAAACCGAAGAGCTGGAAGAAGCAAGAAAACTTCAGTTGTCTATGCTTCCGACAAAAATCCCTTCGCTGCCTAATTTAGATATTGCTGTTTATATGAAGCCTGCTACAGAAGTAGGCGGTGATTATTATGATTTTAAATATAATGAAAATGGTACGCTGATAATTGCTGTTGGCGATGCTACTGGTCATGGAATGAAAGCCGGCACTATGGTAGCAACAATAAAAGGACTTTTTACTGCAGAAGGTTTAGAACAGGAGCCCGTTTCATTCTTAAGCAAAAGTAATTCCGTAATTAGAGATATGCACCTTGGAAATATTTTTATGGCAATGCTGCTTGCTAAAATAGAAGGAGACAGAGTCAGTATATCTTCGGCTGGAATGCCCCCAGTACTTATTTACAGAAATGACAAGAAGATAGTTGAAGAGTTTAGGCTTCAAGCACTTCCGCTAGGCGGAGCATCTGAATTTAAATATCAACACAAGAGCACAACTATCCAACCTGGTGATACTTTATTACTAATGTCTGATGGTTTTCCCGAACTCTTTAATCCGCAAAAAGAGTTGTTGGATTATGAAAAAACTAAAGAACTGTTTAGAACGTATGCTCATCTAAACCCAAATGCGATTATTGAAAATCTTTGCGAAGAAGCTGATAAATGGAGGGATGGTGCAAAACAGGAAGACGACATAACTTTTGTTGTCGTTAAGGTTCGGTAGCTGCTTTCAATGAACATAAATGATGAGTTCTCTTCAGTAAATCAATTTTTCAAGAGAACTCATCAATTAAACAGCTTAATCATAATTTTAAGCAGAAGGCCATAACCAACCAAATACCCCAGCAGTAAATAATGCGTAAAGCAAACCATCAAACATGGATTTTAAGGTTGCGCTCCAACTTTTCTTAAACCAAATGCTGTTCTGGAGTAAAGCAAGGCTGTAACCAGCAAATGCAGTTGCACCAGCAAATCGAAATATAGCTAAGTAATGAGCACCTGGTCCCAGTGCTCGACCCGCTATGTAAGCAGCAAATACTCCTACAATTAAACAGTAGACAAACCATTGGGCAAGACTCGAACCCATAAAATTGCTTCCTGGAGGAAATAAAGTAAAAACTCCTGAGGGACCTGCCTTAATTTTATCCTGGAATTCTTTTGAATTTCGTTCCTTAGAATCGGAGGTGTATGGAAACATATAATCACCTGGAGGAATATTTGCTTTACGCAAATCATCAATTACTTTATCTTCATCGGGCAGTTTGTTATAATCAGAAATGTGGTACTTTAGAAGCATATGCAAAACCGAACTGAGTAAAAATACCACAACAGCCGAAAGAAGAATTGGCAGCCAAAGAGAAATTACTGGTACCATTATGTCTCCTTTATTAAATTATGGATGATTTTGATTTAACGATTCTTAATTAAAATACAAATGGCTTGGTATAATTCACAAAGAAAAATTCATTTCGGACAAGACAACAATCCAATTTGTGATCTTTATCATTTATAACTGATTTGGTTTAGAGTGATATTAACAATTTAACTAACTGGGTTGTGTGTAGCAGCTTCAGATAAGTACTTCAATAGACAAATCAAATTTTTGAAATTATAATGTATTGCAGAAGTAAACGCTCTCAAAACCACATCTGTTTTGAGGTTTAAAAAAAGTTTATCTAAGTTACAATACAGTTAAATAGATAATTTTCATCTTTCACAATCAATAGAATGTTTTAAGCTCAAATATTTAAAGAGGAGAAGTTAAATCATGTCTATAAACAAATCTTTATGGGTTAAACCTCCTTTCTTAAAATTAGGTGAAGCTGGATTTGGTTTACATGGGAAAAAGATTGGAACTGTAAAGCAAATTGTTCATGATGGTGATACAATTAACACCCGCCTTATTCATAATCTTGGAGTAAGGTTTTTGGGCGTTGATACACCCGAAGTAAGCTTTCAGCTGCCTGGTTCACATTCTTTCACTAAACTATCGGATAAAAAGTGGGATGAGTTTTTTCGCTCTGGCAGTTGGAAAGAAAATTTAGCTATTGGTCAAGATCTTTATCATTACTTCAGTAATAAAATTGGGAATGGAAAGAATGTAGCAAGCAATCATTATGCCTTTGCTATCGAAGCTGAAAAATCATTAACAAAAATTATTTCCTCTGATCTTAGAAAGAGTAAAAAAAGTGCCCGTTCTTTCACTTTTTTTATGGCTTTTGGATTCGATTTTTTAGATACGTATGGAAGATTACTTTGTTATTTGAATAGCTCCACAGAAAATTATAAAAGTGCGAAAATCCAAGAGGAAATAAAAAAACTATCTTACAATGAAAGACAATTGGCTGCTGGATGGGGAATTCCATACTTTATTTGGCCTAACATCCAACCGTTTCTATCTATTAAAGCGTTCGCAAAGGAAAATGTTCTTCCAAAAAATTTTTGGAATTTAGTTAAAAAGGCAAGCAAATTTCACCAAGCTAGAAAATTTGTTTCTGAGGCCCGAAATAATAATAGAGGAATTTTTAGTGCTACAGATCCCTTAAAGCTAATGCCCTTTGAATTACGTGTGTTATCCAGGAAAAAAAGCCCCGATAGATTCGTTATCGACTTGCGCAACGAGGGCAGCAACTTTCTGTTAAAGCCTGAAGAGTACATAAAAATTCCACATCATGAAGATAGATTATTCATACCGGGAGAGTTTGTTCCAATATTTCAATTATACGGTTGGGTTATAGCACAATAAAAACTAGATATGCTTCTGTTCAGATAAAATCGATAGAGAATCCTATTCCAAATTTTGAAATGCGTCTATCATAATAGGAACTAAACATATCTCGCCCTGCATAATAAGATGTATAAAATACTACTCCCTTTTTAGTCCAGCCTCCTATTTTAATTCCTAGCATGAGCTGTGAACTGCCGAGGTATTTATGCGCTCCATCCAGAAAAAAATGCCCAGCTAAAAATAAGTTTACATCGTCATCAACTAATTTACCCAACAACTTTGGAAATGCAGTTTCAATTCCAACGTGATAATTAAATCTTTTTAATTCACTAGGCCGAACTAGAGTAGCATATGCTAGTCCGCCATAATATTTAAAATCAACATCATGTTCGCTTATCTGATGAGCAATAGTAATTTCACCAAAATCTTTTGTGTATGGAATAGGTTCCTTCCCGTCTATCCAAACATCATTGCTTGTATCATAACTTCCATCAACAAGATGTGCACTGTTATGAATGATTCTCAATCTTGCAAACAATGAAGAGTTTGGTAGGCGTTTCGAAAAAGAAAGATTTCCGCCAAAGAAACCATCAACTGCCGAAATTTGAAGCCGTTGGCCTGCATAACTTCTTGAAAACGCGTATGCCATGAATTCAATTCCTGCGGCAACCACAATTTGCTCCTCGTTCATCTTTAATGCTAATAGATCAACATTATTTCCTATATCTACCTTAAGATTTGTTGTTGCTGTATAATATAGTACTCCAAGTCGAGCTTCCTGGTTATTAGCCTTTAGGGGTATAAAATTTAAACCGCTTGGGAACAGGTCAAACACCAACCCGTTTTGAGGAAATGCAGTATAAGTAAATTGAATAATTACTAAAAAAATTAAATACGCTTTTATTTTCATAACAGGTTTATAATTTATTAAAATGAAATTGACATAACCAAAATAATCAATAATTAAAAAAATGATTCTTTTGAGAAGAATTTTTGTAAAAAAATTTAATTACTTTAAAGAAAAATCTATTGTATATAACAAAAAAGTCGGTTAATTTTAGGCATCAAGATTGCGGATTGAGTACAGTCAAATCTGGCTTAATTGGAGGGACCAATAAAGTTCGATTCTAAATTGCACCACCCAATCGAAAAACTATAATTTGCTTTTTTCTTTCTAGTTTTAGAAAACCATCCGCTTATTTCGATGAATAAGTAAGCTGGACTAAAACAGAAATTTGTATGGGCTAAACTTTAGAATACGGTTTCATTTTAAGGTTTTTCTTTTAGTAAATCGTATGGGGAAATGGTTTAAGTTTATTAACGAACCTAAGATGCAATGGAGAAGAGGTCTTTGCTGCTATGCTAAAGGGTCGATTAGAAAAAATAATCACCAAATTATTTCTTGTGTGTTTACTATTTATTTCTAATGTTACGTTTTCTCAGACAGACTATACCGTTACTCTTGAAAACGTAACTAAAGTAAATAGTTATACATTTGAATTTGACGTTTATATAAGCGGTAACCACGAAATCTTTAATCTTACATCATACCAATGTTCCTTTCTTTTCAATACTAAATTAATAGAGGGCGGGAGAGCAAGTTTCAGTTACGTTAAGGGAACTTCTCAACTTAACAATTTACCTGTTTATGGGGTGGCTATTAATGAAATAGACAACCAACTTAAGCTTACTTTTGCTTCTCTTGTTGGATCAGACGTAATTGCAAATCAAAAATTACGAATTGGTAAATTTAGGCTTAGAAACACTTTACAATTTCAAGGTATAGCTTTAGAACTTAGCTGGTGTTTTGATGGTAATATTTCTACAATTTTGACAGACGATTCTTTTCAGAATATTACAATACCAACTAATTTTCAATATGAAAATAAAACCGGCGGTAACTCTGGATTTGCCAAATCAGTTAATAATCACTTTAAACCAGAAGTAACCGCATTACTTCAGAATTACCCCAACCCCTTTAACCCAATTACAAAGGTTACTTTTCAGTTAGAAGATCAGGCAAACACAAAGCTGGAAATTTATAATTCAATTGGACAACTAGTTTCGGTTCTCCTGGATGAATTTTATCCCCCAGGAATTCATACAGTTGAATTTAATGGAAATGAATTACCAAGTGGTGTTTATTTTTGTAAATTAGTAATTAATAACAAGCCATTGGAAATTAAAAAAATGATTCTTATGCGTTAAAACTAATTGTTATGCTTATTTTTTCCTCTCTACTACAAATCAAATTATAACTACTTCTCAATTCAATAAAAAATGATACTATTTGACTTTTAAAAATTCCCTAACTAAATTTTAGTCATTAAATGAACACTGTTTATATTTTATAGAAATGGGTACTAAAGAACGTAAAGAAAGACAAAAAGCGGAAATGCGAGAGGCTGTTCTTTCAGCAGCACTTAGACTTTTTTCAGATCAAGGTTATGAGTACGTAACTATGAGAAAAATTGCCGATGAAATTGAGTACAGCGTCGGAACAATCTATTTATACTTTAAAGATAAAGACGAAATATTTTTTGAACTTCACAAACTGGGTTTTGAAGAGTTTTATAAAAGACAAATAGCCATTCAAAATGTTAAAGACCCGCTGCAGCGGTTAAAAGAGCATGGGTTGGCATATATTCAATTTGCTATTGATCAACCCCAATATTACGATTTAATGTTCATATCAAGAATTCCTGCCAAAACAATTAAACAAAAACAGAATTGGACTTCTGGAGACAGAACTTATGAACTACTAAAGTTGAATATTGTTCAGGCAAAGGAAGCAGGATATTTTAAAGGTGTAGAGGTTGAAGTTGCAGCTTTTTCACTTTGGTCATTCGTTCATGGAATATCTTCCCTGTTTGTTAGAGATAGATTAACTACAATTCCTATGGAATCAGTAAAATCCCTAATTGCAGGATCTTTGAGCTTTTTAGGAAGAGCATATTAAAAAAATTTACTCAAGCGCTAAACATTGTTCATTTAATTATTTGTGTTAATTTCTGAGGTATAAATGAAAAATTTAATTTTAATGTTGGTTCTTTTGTGTATAACAAACACTTTATTTGCACAAGGAACCGGAATGGGAAAAATAGTTGGTGAGGTGATTGATCATAATACAAAGCAGCCAATACCTGCAGCAGTTATTGAAGTTGTAAATTACAATATAGCTGTAATCGCTGATTCGCTTGGAAATTTTTTAATCGAAAATTTACCGCCCAAAACTTATCATTTAAAAATCTCTGCTCAATATTATGTTTATACTTACAAAACAGATATTCAAGTTAGTGCGGTTCAAAGTTCAAAAGTAAATATTGAACTTAAACCTGCAGCTTACGTAACAGAAGAAGTAATTATCTCCTCAGAAAAATATTTTGATAAGCCGGAAGATTTGAATGTTAGCACCAATTCACTCTCGCCCGAAGAAATTCGTAGAGCGCCAGGTGCGGCAGAAGATTTAAACAGAATGATACAAACTTTACCTGGTGTAACAACAGCAACTGACAGCAGAAATGATTTGATAGTGCGAGGTGGAAGCCCAGCCGAAAATTTAATTCTGATAGATGGTATTGAAGTACCAAATATAAACCACTTCGGAACACAAGGCGCTTCAGGTGGGCCAATAGGTATGCTAAATGTAGATTTTCTTAACGAAGTAACATTCAGCGCCGGTGGTTTTTCGGCAAAGTACGGTGATAAGCTTTCATCTGCTATGGATATCCAGTACAGAAACGGTGATAAAAATAGTTTATCCGGAAAATTGGATGTGGGAATTGCTGGCGGCGGCTTAATTTTAGAAGGACCCATTCAACAAGGGAAAAGCTCATTTTTGTTTTCAGCAAGAAAAAGCTATCTCGATCTTATTCTTAAATCAACAGGATTAACAGCTGTTCCCAATTATTCTAATTTCAATTTGAAAGCAACTTACGATTTATCTGAAAGTCATAAGCTCACTCTTATTGGATTAGCTGGAATAGATAAAATAAATCTTGGAGGATTTGATGATGAGGACGATCCGTTAATCGTAAAAACAGATTATTCAAGCTGGCAGGCTGTGGGCGGCATTGTTCACAAGTGGTTAATTGGTTCTCATACTTACCTGCAAACTTCACTTTCAACAAACCAATATCAACGAGAAATTTATCAAGATTCACTGGGCAGGCAGACTTTTAAGAATGAGTCACTTGATGCTGAATACAGTTTACGTACAGACTTGGCACAAAGATTTTCTGCTTCAGATCTACTGGAAGCGGGTACATCATTCAAATACATCAGAAACAACAATTCATTATTCCTAAATGAACGGGTTGATATTTATGGAGGTAATAGACCAGAATTAGACTATTCTTTAATTTCAACTGCTTATAAAACTGGTTCATATATTCAGTACACAAAAACATTTTTCGGAAAGCTGAATATTATCGCGGGGCTTCGCCATGATTATTTTAATTTTCTTGAGTCTAAAAACTCAATATCACCCCGATTGGCAATAAGTTATCATCTTTTTGATAATCTAAAAATAAATGGAGCGTGGGGAATTTATTACCAAGCACCGCCGTTAATTTGGCTGGTGTCATATGATCAAAACAAAAAATTAAAACAGATAAAAGCTAACCAAATTGTTTTAGGAACCGAATATTACCCAAGCAGTGATGTAAAAGTAACAGTAGAGTATTTTGATAAAAAATATTCCGATTATCCTAACAGTATTTTTAATCCTCAAGTAACCTATGCAAATGCCGGAGCTGAATACCAAACGCTTGGATTAGAGCCCCTTGTTCCAGCAAGTAATGGGTATGCACGCGGGGTGGAATTGTTCATTCAGAAAAAATTATCCGATAATTTCTACGGCATGTTTAACTATTCTTATTCCACAATTAAATTTACATCGCTTGATGGGGTTGAGCGATCCAGCAGTTTTGATTATAAAAATGTCTTAACAATAATTTTAGGATATAAAATTTTTGACAACTTAGAAATTTCCGGCAAGTTTAGATATCTTGGCGGCAAACCATACACTCCATTGAACGAAATTGCCTCGGCTCAATTAAACCAAGCTGTTTATAACTTTGAAAGGTACAACACCGCAAGGCAAAATGATTATCAGCGTTTCGACTTCCGCGTTGATTACAAGTTTAACATGTTCGGCTGGAATATTACAACCTTTATTGATTTTGAAAACCTCTTCAACAAGAAAAATATTGACCAAATAATCTGGAATCAAAAGCAAAAAAAGGTAGATTACGTTTACCAATGGTCATTCTTACCAGCAGGCGGTGTTAAAATTGAGTTTTAATAATTAGAAAGTTTAAACATGCAAACAATACTGGGATCATCTGGAGTAATTGGAAGAGAGTTAGCAAAAGCTTTACCTCAATACACAAATAAAATTAGATTGGTAAGCCGAAATCCTAAAAAGATAAATGAGGGCGATGAACTGTTAACTGCGGATTTGTTAAATGCAGCCGAGGTTAATAAAGCTTTAAGAGATTCGAAAGTTGTTTACTTAACAGTTGGGCTGCAATATGATATAAACATCTGGCGCACACAATGGCCCGCTCTTATGCAAAATGTAATTGATGCTTGCAAAAAGAACAACAGCAAACTTGTTTTTTTTGATAACGTTTATTCGTACGGAAAAGTAAGTGGCTGGATGACTGAAGAAACACCTCAAAAGCCAGCAAGTGAAAAAGGAAAGGTTCGAGCTTTATTAAATAGAATGATTATGGATGAGGTGAGAAAGGGAAACCTAAATGCAATAATTGCAAAGGCAGCAGATTTCTATGGGCCAAATTCACCGCTCAGCTTTGTGAATGTTATGGTATTTGAAAATCTTAAAAAAGGTAAAAAAGCTCAATGGCTAATTAATCCAAGCAAAAAACATTCTTTTACGTTTACACCTGACGCAGGAAAAAGTACGGCAATTCTCGGTAATAGCGAGTCGGCGTACAACCAGGTTTGGCATTTACCTACAAGCAGAAATGTATTAACTGGAAAAGAATTTATTGAGCTCGCTGCAAACGCAATGAATGGTTCAGCAAAATACATGACAGTAAAAAAATGGATGATACAAATGCTGGGGGTATTCAATAAAATTCTTAAAGAAAGTGTTGAAATGCTTTATCAAAACGATTCCGATTACTTGTTTGATAGTACAAAGTTCGAAAAAGCTTTTAATTTTTCGCCGACAAGCTATGAAGAAGGAATTCGAATTACTGCAGCTTCACTGAAATAATATTTAATAAAAACTGAGTATTGCAGATTATTCTTTTAGAATAAATTCTATTCTTTCCAATTCACCATCTATATTTGAACGCGGATAAATATTAAAAATCTTACAAAGCATTGGATAAATGTCAATATTCCAAAGCGTTCCTGTTTGATAACCATCTTTGAATGCAGGACCATCAGCAAGAAAAATTCCATGCATATCTAAATGATTGTTATCATATCCATGGTTTCCTTTCGACTTTGAAACCCAATCGGATCTTCTATTTGTAACTAATGACCAGCCAATATCAGCAGCTAAAAGGATTGAAAATGTGAGCGGGTTTTTATTGTAGTGAAAGTAATCCGGAATATCTTTTTTAAGATAAGCTT
The DNA here is from genome assembly GCA_013388515.1 of Ignavibacteriaceae bacterium. Taxonomy (GTDB): domain Bacteria; phylum Bacteroidota; class Ignavibacteria; order Ignavibacteriales; family Ignavibacteriaceae; genus XYD12-FULL-36-8. The sequence continues at coordinate 33,036 of JACAFC010000139.1, forward strand.
TGTAATGCGATTCATTTCTTTTAAGAATCTCGTAAACTGCTGTCAAATTTTCAGCTGAAGGTTCAACTTGCATTAAAGGTCCATCATCCATAAATCTGCAGTTATATTCTTTAATCATGTTTTCAATATTGATAACCTTGTCCTCAAAAATCTCGGTCATTCCATGATCAGCAACAAATATTACATTAACACTATCTTTCAAACCAATATCATTTAATCTCTTCATTAGCAATCCGGCGATATTATCTAAGCGAACAATTGCCTCATTGGCTTCGGGAGAACTGGGTCCAAATTTATGGCCATAAGTGTCGGTGTCATCAAAATACAAAGTTATAAAGTGAGGTCTTGCTTCGTATGGCAGCTGCAGCCAATTAATTACGCCTTCAACTCGCTGCTCGTAAGGTTTTTCATGCTCGTAAAATTCTCTGTACGAAGGATGCCGATGCTCAAGCTGCACTTCTGACCCTGGCCAGAAATAACTTGCTGTTTTTGTTCCTTGTCTTTCGGCAGTTTCCCAAAAAGCTTCGCCAATATACCATTTGCTGTCACGTACAGCGGTTGTGTCGCTCATTCTATACCAATAGTTTTTTTCAAAGTTTGGAAAAGAATTGCTGATTATTCCATGGTTCTCAGCGTACATTCCTGTGATTATTGAGAGATGATTAGGAAAAGTTTTAGATGGAAAAACCGAGCGAAGTGAAATTGCCGAAACGCCATCGTTTTTTATTTTATCAAGGTTTGGAGTTAAACCGCGATTTAGATAATCCCATCTAAACCCATCAAACGAAACAAGAATTACGTATGGGTTGGTTTGAGAATAAATGGTTGATAAAGAAAAAAGTAAAATGAATAGTAAAGGTAGTCGTCTCATCTAGGTACCCGAATTGTTATATTTTGATTGTTAAATTAATAAAAAAGTATATCAACCTTTGGAGTGATATTACATGAAATGGTTTTTCTTTTCTATTGTTATAATTCATGCCTTTATTCACGCACTTGGCTTTCTCAAATCATTTAAGCTCGCAGAAATTAACCAGCTTACTCAGCAAATATCAAAACCAATGGGAATTCTTTGGCTGATTGCTTTAATACTTTTTCTTGCAGCTGCAATTCAGTTAATGATCGATCACAATCTGTGGTGGTTAACAGGACTGGCTGCTGTAATCCTATCTCAGTTTCTAATAATTTTATTTTGGCAGGATGCAAAGTTTGGAACGATAGCTAATATTATTGTTCTTTTATCCGTAATTGCAGGATACGGATTCTGGAGTTTTGAAAATGTTTTCAACAACGATGTATCTGAAAGACTTAAACAAAACAAAAAGTTTGAAAATAATCTTCTTACTGAAAAAGATATTGAGCACCTTCCTGCACCAGTACAAAAATATCTTAGATATGCAGGAGTAATTAATAAAGAGAAGATTAATAACGTTAAAATAGTCTTTGATGTTGAAATGCGTGAGAAAGGGAAGGACTGGTTTAAAGCAGCATCTGTTCAGTACAATTTTTTTGATGAACCAACCCGACTCTTTTTTATGAAAGCAAAGATGTTTGGTATGACAGTTCCCGGTTATCACAGATATGTTGAAGCAAAAGCAACGATGGACATACGCTTGTTTGGTTTATTTCCGATAGTAAAACAGTCGGGAGATATTATGAACAAAACAGAAACAGTTACTTTATTTAACGATATGTGTCTGATGGCGCCCGCAACATTGATTGACAAACGCATTAAGTGGGAAACGATCGATAGTTTAACCTCCAAAGCTATTTTTACCAACAGAGGAATTTCTGTTTCTGCAATTCTTTATTTCAATGAAGCTGGACAGTTAATTAATTTTACTTCAGATGATAGAACCGCAATAGCTGATATGAAGCAATATCGGTTTTCAACGCCTGTTAAAGATTACAAAAACATAAATGGAATAAACGTTCCAACTTATGGAGAGGCAATCTGGCACTATCCGGATGGTGAATTTGTGTATGGCAAATTCAGTTTGAAAAGTATTGAGTATAATCTAACTGATTAAACTTATGAACGCATATTAGATCTGTAATTGTAAATTATTTTTACAAAGCTCAGCACTTATTAGTAAGAAAAAATTTTGTGGGGAAAGTTATTACGCTAACATCTTTAACATATTACAAATTCTGGAGACGTTACAAATCCATACCTGATTATAAGTGGAAGGAATAACGTGCTGCCGGCAGCCGTAGTACGGGGTTTACTTGTTATTTCATTTCCTTTATCCTTCATAGATTTGGAGAATGTCAGCCTCTGGAAACTGCCCGCATTGAGGCTGACGGCTCGTTATGGGCTGTGCATCATTCTTTTTTGATTATTACTCCAGCTTTCATTAATGGATCCAATAAATTAGCAGCCCCTCCGTGTTC
>JACAFC010000191.1 GCA_013388515.1 Ignavibacteriaceae bacterium
ACCCTGTCACTTGTAGGCAATATAATTGCTAACAATGATGTTAATGTTAATACCGAAACAGCAGGAAAAGTTACTGCAGTTTATGCTAAAGTTGGTGATTACAAAACCGCTGGCTCGGTGTTATTTCAAGTTGATGATGAATTAAAAAAAGCCGCTTTTTTAAGTGCAGAAGCTAATTATGAAAAAGCTAAAAAAGACTATGAACGTTTCCAGAATCTTTATCAGCAAAAATCCGCAAGCGATGTACAATTAGATCAAGCAAAGCTTGCAGCGGCTGTGGCTGAAGCACAATTTATAGCTGCTAGAAGGCAATTGGAAGACACAAAAATTAAAACACCTATCTCAGGTTATATCACTGCTCGATACGTTGATGTGGGTTCTATGGTTCAGGGTGCACCGCAAGCAACACTTGTTGCAAATGTAGTTGATATAAGCCGGCTAAAAGTGAAACTCAATCTTGCAGAAAGAGATGCATTTCTTATCAAAACCGGAAATCAAGTTAAAGTATCTGTTGATGTTTATCCAGGGGTAGTTTTCTTAGGAAGAGTAGAATCAATAAGCTCAAAAGGAGATGAGTCTCACACTTATCCGGTTGAAATCACTATCACTAATACTAAAGCTAATCCTTTAAAAGCTGGAATGTTCGCACGTGTTGAATTTTCTTCTTTGAGCAATACAGAAAGCATCGTTATTCCGCGAGAAGCATTAGTTGGAAGTGTAAAAGAACCGCAAGTATATGTTGTTGAAAATGGAATTGCTAAACTTCGAAACTTAACTGTTGGAAGTCAGTCAGGTTCTTATGTACAAGTTCTTCATGGTTTGAGGGAAGGAGAAACGATTGTTGTAAATGGACAAAATAATTTAGTGGATAATTTAAAAGTGGAAATACTTGAGAAGTAAGAAGGATTTATAAAATGACAATAACAGAATTATCAATAAAACGGCCATCGCTGATAATCATTATCTTCTCGGCATTGATTGTTTTGGGGCTGTTTGCATATCGGCAATTGAAATATGAATTGCTCCCCAAAATTTCTGCTCCGGTAATTACTATAACTACAATTTATCCTGGTGCTTCACCTAATGAAGTGGAAACCGGCGTAACCAAACCAATTGAAGATGCTGTTTCTGGAATGGATAAGGTGTCGGATGTTCGTTCAATTTCCTCGGAAGGAGTTTCATTTGTAATTATAGAGCTGCTCCAATCTGCAAACACTGATTTTTCTCTGCAAGATGCTCAAAGGAAAGTTGGACTTGTAGCTTCTCAGCTGCCTTCTGGTACCAAAACTCCTACAGTATCTAAGATTGCTTTAGATGAAATTCCTATTCTGCGGATGGGGATTTCTGCTGATATGGATTCAAGAAGTCTTTACCAGTTTGTGAAAGATAAAATTCAACCTCTGCTTTCAAGAGTGCCTGGCGTTGGTCAAATAGCACTTATTGGAGGTGAGGAACGTGAAATAAAAGTAAACTTAGATCTTCAAAAACTTCGTGCCTATGGATTTTCGATTCCTCAAGTAGCTCAAATAATTAAAACTGCTAATCTTGATTTTCCAACCGGAAAAATTAAAGATGAGGATGGTCAGTTTATTGTTCGTATTGCGGGTAAATTAACCTCCATTGAGGAACTAAAAAATCTTACAATTGGTGAGTCAAGATTAGGTGGCGAGGTTAAACTTTCGGATATTGCTGAAATAGAAGATGGTATTAAGGATTATACGAACATTGCACGAATAGATTTTCGAAATACAATTGGTGTTGTTCTGCAAAAACAAACCGATGCTAACGCAGTTGAAGTTGCGCAGCTTGTGCGAAAAGAGATTAGTAGAATTGAAGAGGTTTATAAAGCTAACAATCTGAAATTTGTAATAGCCCAAGATGGCTCTCTATTTACAATTGATGCAGCTGATGCAGTAAAGGAGGATTTGGCTTTAGCTGTTGTTCTTGTTTCAATTGTGATGCTTTTGTTTTTACATAGTGTTAGAAATTCAATTATTGTTCTAATTGCAATCCCTTGTTCGTTAATATCTACATTTATTGCAATTTGGGCACTTGGTTTTTCATTGAATTTAATGACATTACTTGGGCTTTCACTTGTAGTGGGAATCCTTGTTGATGATTCTATAGTTGTTTTGGAAAACATTTATCATCACTTGCAAAAAGGTAAAGAAAGTAAAGTTGCTGCATTACATGGAAGAAATGAAATAGGTTTTGCTGCATTAGCAATTACATTTGTAGATGTTGCAGTTTTTCTTCCGCTTTCATTAGTGGGCGGCATGGTCGGAAATATTTTAAGAGAATTTTCTGCTGTAATAGTAGTTTCAACCTTAATGAGCTTGTTCGTTTCTTTTACAGTCACACCAATGCTGGCTTCAAGATTTGCGAAATTGGAAAGACTTACTTCTAAAACTTTATTGGGCAGGTTTGCTTTGTGGTTTGAAAAGAAGTTTCATCAGCTTACAGAAAACTACATTACTGTTCTTCGCTGGTCTCTTAATCATAGAGTAAAAGTTGCTCTCATCACTACTGCTGCATTTATTGCTACGATAGCATTAATACCACTAGGTTTTATTGGTGCAGAGTTCATGACACAAACAGATAGGGGAGAGTTTGCTGTAACATTAGAATTAGCTCCAGGCACAACAATCGAACAAACCAATTTAATTTCGCAGCAAGTTGAAAAGATGATTGGCAGTATGCCCGAAGTTGATAGAATGTACACCAATATTGGAGTCTCTTCGGAAGGTTTGATCGGTTTTTCATCAAGCAATACAACAGAAATTACTGTTACGCTCCTTCCCAAAAACAAAAGGAAAAAATCTACCGATGAAGTTGGGAATGAAATTAAAAAAATGGCTCAGACTATTCCCGGTGTTAAAGTGCGGGTAAACCCTATTGGAATTTTTGGTGTAGCGAATCAAACTCCAATTCAATTAATTATAAACGGTCCGAGTTATGACGAAGTATTAAAAACTGCAAAGCAGCTTCAAAATATGGTTAAGACAATTCCAGGAACGGCAGATGTTCGGCTTTCGGCTGAAGATGGTAACCCAGAAACTAGAGTTGAAATTGATAGAAGAAAACTTATTGCTTATGGCTTATCAATTGCTGAAGTTGGTCAAACGCTTCAAATAGCACTTACCGGTGATGATGATTCCAAGCTTCGTGAGGGTGATACTGAGTATGATATTAAAATTGCTCTTGATCAATTTGACCGTTCTAAAATCGATGATCTTGGGAATATTAGTTTCACAAATCGAAAAGGGCAGCAAATTTACTTGAAGCAATTTGCAAATATTTATCAAGCTACAGGTCCAACGAAGTTATCCAGACAAGCAAGGAGTGCAGCAGTTACTCTTTATTCCCAAGTACAGGGCGGCAGAACTACAGGTGCAATATCGCAAGATATGGAGAAAATGTTCAAGGATTTTAAGTTTCCTTCGGGCGTTACATATTCTTTCCAAGGAGATGTTAAAAACCAGCGCGAGTCTTTTGCAGATTTAGGTCTTGCAATGTTAGCTGCTATTCTATTTACATACATGGTTATGGTTGCACTGTACGATTCATTCATCTATCCGTTTGTTATCCTTTTCTCAATTCCGCTTGCAATGATTGGTGCAATACTTGCACTTGGTTTAACAATGAAAGCATTAAATATTTTTACGATTCTTGGAATTATTATGCTTACCGGACTTGTAGCAAAGAATGCTATCCTTTTGGTTGATAGAACAAATTTTATGCGGGCTCAAGGTGAAGGTATTACTGATGCTTTGATTGATGGAGTAAAAATGAGGATTCGGCCAATCTTTATGACTACACTAACAATGATATTTGCAATGATGCCGATAGCGTTTTCTACCAGTTCCGGTGCTGAGTGGAAATCCGGACTCGCATGGGCTTTAATTGGTGGATTAACAAGTTCACTGCTTCTAACACTTATTATTGTTCCGGTTGTTTACTCAAAAACAGAAGAATTAAGAGAATCAATTCCAGCTTTTGTGATGAAATTGGCTAAGCGTAAAAAAACATATGATGAACCCCTTGGCGAACCGGAGGTTATTCCCGTAAGAGCTGACGAATAAGATTCCATTCATATCATTTCAAATCCCCAACTCAGTTGGGGGTGGGAAATCTTTTTTAGGGAGCTGCGGCTCCCTTTTTTATTCTTATTTGCGCATGTTATTATATCACAACAGCAACAATTTTTATTGATAATAATAATAATTTTATCTACCTTTCCATTAGTTCAAATCCACCTTAGGAGGAAGGTTGCCTAAAACTGACTTTCTACTAAACTACTGAATTACTGAACTACAATTTCCCCCCAAAGGCGTGAGAATATTTTTCCTAATTAAACATTGGAATTATAATGTTCGGACGTCTAAAATTTTACACTTTTAATTTGTGTTGGCCTGTTTGAAATAATTGATTTCATTTTGGCGTTTCGAACCTTTAAGCAGTCTACTATTAATTTCAGCGCATTTAAATTATTAAGGAGGTTTAAAATGAAATCACTAATAATATTTTTCTTCTTTTCTATTCATCTTTTTGCTGGAATTGGGGTAGGGGAGTCAATAATTGGTCCAGTACCAGTGGAGCTAACTTCATTTTCTGCAAAAATTGTGGGAAGTAATGTTGAACTTAATTGGACAACAGCAACTGAGATTCAAAATTATGGATTTGATATTCAGAGAGCCTCATCTGCAAAATTACACATCCTTTGCTGGGAAAATATTGGATTTGTTGAAGGGCATGGAAATAGCAATAGCCCAAAACATTATTCCTATATAGATCAAATCCAAAATGTTTCAGGTCATTTTAGCTATCGATTGAAACAAATTGATACCGATGGTAAATTTAGCTTCAGTGATGTTATTTCTATTAATGTAAGTCAAATTCTAGACTGCTTTGAACTCTGTCAAAACTATCCGAATCCTTTCAACCCGGTTACAATAATTTCATACTCAATACCGAAGGCATCAAATGTTAATCTTGTAGTTTATGATGTACTGGGTAACATAGTAAAGACACTCGTAACTGAAAACCAGGAAGCAGGCAACTACACCTTATCTTTCGATGCTATTGAGCTGAGCAATGGAATTTATTTTTACAAACTTCAGGCGGATGAATTTACTGCTGTAAAGAAAATGCTCCTGTTGAAGTGATGAGTTTATAAACGCAGACAAAATAGAAGGAGTAATAAAATGAAGTTAAAACATATACTCTTAGTTTTATCAATATTTTTATTAACTGCAATACAAGTAATACCGCAATCCAACACCAACCCAGAAGTTACTAACGTTGCCTTCAGCATATCCGGTACAACAGTTACAG
>JACAFC010000216.1 GCA_013388515.1 Ignavibacteriaceae bacterium
GAAATAGGTTGTGGCACCGGGCTAAATCTACTAAAATTTGTTGAGTTGGGATTTAATCCAAAAAATATTATTGGAAATGAATTACTTCACGATCGGGCTTTAGATGCAAAAAAAAATGTACCTAAGGAAATAAAAATTTTGGAAGGAAATGCACTTGATTTAGATTTACCCAACGATTTTTTTGATATCGTTTTTCAGTCCACGGTATTTTCCTCTATCTTAAATATTAATTTTAGGAAAGAATTATCATTAAAATTATGGCAGCTAGTTAAGCCTGGAGGCGGAATATTGTGGTACGATTTTACTTATAACAACCCCAGTAATAAAGATGTATCTGGAATAAAGCTAAAAGTTCTGAAACAGTTATTTCCTGAAGGAAAGATGAAATTTTGGAGATTAACACTTGCTCCGCCAATCGGCAGGCTTGTAGTGAAAATTCATCCAAGTTTATATACATTTTTTAATATTTTCCCATTTTTAAAAACTCACGTTCTATGCTGGATAGAAAAAAAAGAGTAGCAAATGAGTAACGATTTCATTCCATTCCACAAACCATATATTACCGAAGACGAAATAAATGAAGTAACCGATACAGTTCGGTCAGGGTGGTGGACTACTGGCCCAAAAGCAAAAAAATTTGAAGAGGCATTTAATTCTTATATTGGAACTCAGTACTCATTAGCTGCTAATTCTTGGACAGCTGCAGCTCATATTGCACTGGAAGCTATTGGATTAAAACAAGGAGATGAAGTTATTATTCCATCAATAACATTTACTGCAACAGCCGAAATTGTATGTTACTTTGGAGCAAAGCCAGTAATTATCGATGTAGATAAAAATACGTTCAATATTGATCCACAGAAGATTGAACAAGCAATAACAAGTAAAACAAAAGCCATAATACCCGTGCACTACGGGGGCCAACCTTGTGACATGGATGAAATTAATGAAATTGCAAGGAATAATAATCTTTTTGTAATTGAAGATGCTGCACACGCACTGCCTGCATATTACCATGGTAAAAAAATTGGCACCTTAAGCGATGTTACTTGTTTTTCATTTTATGTGACTAAAACTCTGGCAACCGGCGAGGGAGGAATGCTTTGTACAAACAATGAGGACATTGCTCGAAGGAGTTCGATAATGAGATTACATGGAATAAATAGTGATGCATGGAAACGATACACTGCCGAAGGTTCATGGTACTACGAAGTAGTTGCCCCAGGATTCAAATACAATTTCACTGATATTCAAGCTGCATTGGGGTTAGCACAATTAAAAAAAGTTGATTGGCTTTGGAAATGTCGGAAAGAAATTGCTGATTTTTATTCAAGTATGTTAAGGGATAATCCATTCATTGAACTGTACACAATAAAAAACGATCGAGAATCGTCATATCATTTATTTCCCATCTCCTTGAATTTAGAAATGCTTAAAATCAATCGTTCACAATTTATAGATCGACTAAAAGAAACCGGTATAGGTTCGAGTGTTCATTTCATCCCACTTTATAGACATCCTTTTTATAAAGAAACCTTCAACTTAAAAACTAAGGATTTTCCAATCTCAGAGTCAATTTACCCTCGTATTATTACTCTACCAATTTGGCCAGGAATGCAAAAAAAGGATACAATCAGAGTTGTTGAGGCAGTAAATTATATCTGCCAAAAATTCAAGAGGTGATTTATCCTATTCAGTTGATTATTAAGTAATAAGGGCAGTATATTTTAAACATAAATATATTCGTTTTTTATGATCTTATGCAGTTCTTATGTACTTTTTAATCAAAAGAATATTAGATATTTTTAGTTCAGCTATAGCACTCTTACTTTTATCACCTATATTGTTAATTATTGCTTGTGGGGTGATGATAAGTTCAGGTACTCCAATTTTTTATTATCAAGAGCGCGTTGGTAAAAACTGGAAACGCTTTCAGATAATTAAATTTAGAACAATGATTAATAATGCAGATAAAATTGGACCTGGTATTTCATCAGAAGATGATAAACGAATAACAAAAATGGGTAAATTCTTAAGAAAATATAAGTTGGACGAATTACCTCAATTATTCAACGTTTTATTGGGGGATATGAGCTTGATTGGACCGCGACCTGAAATTCCAAAGTATGCCGAAATTTATAAAGAAGATTATTCAAAAATTTTGAAACTTAAACCTGGTATAACTGATTATGCTTCGATAACTTATAGAAATGAAGCAGCGCTGCTTAATGGCAAAGCGGAAGGAGAAACATTTTATTTAGAAAATATTCTTCCTGAAAAAATAACACTTTACAAAAAATATTTGAAAGATATCAGCTTAAAAACTGATATAAAAATACTCGTAGCAACAGTTAAGTCTGTTTTTGTACGATGATAAAAAATATCCTAGACATATTTCCTAAATCCTATTTCATGAGAAAACTTACTTTCATTTTTTTTGATATAATTGCTTTCTCAATCTCCCTAATACTCGCGTTCCAAATTAGATTTGAATTTAATGCTCTAATTAATTTTAATTATGATTTGGTATCATTTCTATTAGTGTTTGTTCTTGTAAAGCTTATAGTGTTTTACAGTTTCAAACTTTATGATATTTCCTGGCGTTACGTTTCTCTTCAAGATTTGGCTAACATTGGCAAAGCAATTCTTTTAAGTAACGGTATACTCTTCATTATAATTTATGGTTTTAATTTAAATTTATTTGTTGGTTTTCCGCGGAGTATTCTCCTCATTGATTTGATTTTCAGTTTTGTACTTTCTTCAGGTTTTAAAATATCGAAACGAATGTATCTCGAAGTTATGCGTCAAAGTATAGGCATATCGGACCTAAAGAGAACATTAATTATTGGCGCGGGCAGCAGCGGCGAACAAATTTTAAGAGATATTAATCGAAGTGAGACTAGAAAATTTTATCCCATTGGTTTTATTGATGATGATCCATTAAAACAGAATTTGTACTTACAAGGAATAAGGGTACTAGGTACTACAAAGAATCTGGCTGAAATAATTAAACGATATCAGGTAGATTCTATATTAATTTCTGTACTTACTGCAGATAGAAAATTTCACCGTAAAATACTTAGCCTAGCTCGCGAAGCCGGTATTACAGATGTAAAAGTTATTTCAACTATAAACGATATCTCCGACTCAGTTAAAGTTAGAATGCAGGATGTACGCGATATTGATGTAAGTGATTTAATCGGAAGACAAGCAGTTGCGATAAATACGAAGGTTATTGGAAATTATTTGAATAACAAAAGAGTGATGATTACCGGTGCAGCCGGTTCAATTGGTTCTGAAATTTCCAGGCAGGTAGTTTATTATGAACCCGAAGAAATAGCTATTGTAGATATTAATGAAAGTGACCTTGCAGATTTAGAATTGCAGTTAAAAACAATTCCAAAATCAACAATAATAAAAATGTATTTGTGCGACATCTCGGATCAGAACAAAGTTAATAAAATGTTTGAATCATTTAGACCAGACGTCATATTTCATGCTGCAGCTTACAAGCATGTTCCGGTTATGGAAAAATTTCCTGAAGAAGCTGTCCGGGTAAATATTATTGGCACTTATAATATGGCTGCGGCCGTAAAAAAATTCAATGTTAGTAATTTCGTTTTAATATCAACGGATAAAGCAGTTAATCCAACCAGCATTATGGGGGTATCAAAAAGAATTGCTGAGCAAATTGTTACAGGAATGGCAAGTGATTCAACTTTTGTAGCTGTAAGATTTGGAAATGTAATTGGCAGCCGCGGAAGTGCATTACCAATATTTTTAACTCAGTTGAAAAATGGCGGGCCTATTACCGTAACGCATCCTGACATGAAAAGATATTTTATGACAATACCAGAAGCTGTTGCATTGGTGCTTCAGGCTGCAGCTACAGGGAAAAATGGTGATGTTTTTATTCTTGATATGGGAGAACCAATTAGAATTATCGACCTTGTTGAAGACCTGATAACACTTCATAACTTAGTGCCTAATAAAGATATTAAAATTGAATACACTGGTATACGGGATGGTGAAAAACTTGTAGAGGAAGTGCTTACTGCAGAAGAAGGTGTTATTCCAACTTCTCATGAAAAAATATTTAAGGCCAAAATGATAAGTTTGCACAATCAGCAAACTATTGATAATATGGTTGATGAATTCAGAAGTTTGAATGGTCATACTTCAAAAGAAGATTGGAAGGTATTATTTAAGTATTATGTACCTACTTACAATCCATCAGTTCATAAAAATGGTCAAATTGATGAATTTGGTGATTCGGTTTTTATTCTTCCACAGAAGAATAAAGAAGTTGACAGCAAGTAGTTATTTATATCCAGCATTAAAATTATTTTCTCAATGATCCTGCCAAATATCAGAAGATTTCTCCTTTTTTCTTTTGTTGCTTTGTTCTGTGCACCATTATACCCCCAAATTGAAAATATTCCTGCTGATCATATAGTTTACCCGTTTTTAAAGAAAATGCAAGTACAGGGCATTTTGCCAAAATATGATGATATAATTATTCCAATCTCAAGGAAAGAAATCAAACAATATCTGCTTGAAATTGATTCGAAGAAGAACAAGTTAAGTGCTGCAGATCAGCAGTTTTTTGAAAGGATTAAAGTTAAGATTTTTTTAAATGATGAAAACAGTATTGATGCATTTGACAATTTCCCAAGTGAATTTTTAAACAATGTAATCACAGATAAAGAAAAGCATCTATATCGATATAAAGATTCTTTGTTATTTTTTTATACTGACCCTTTATTTGAATCAAAGATTATTTACTCAGATTGGATTAAATCTGGTGCCTCGCTAATAAACTATGGTGTTAAATTTGGCGGTTCTTATAATGATTGGTTAGGATTTTTTGCTGAAGGATCAAACGGAATGGTCTGGGGAAATCGTGAAACTGCAAAAATTGACAAGCGAGTTAAACAAAGTTTCACTTTTAATGATACGAAACTAAATTTTTTTGATAACACTTCAGGCTATATAAAGCTTCATCATGATATTATAGATTTCCAACTGGGTCGGGAAAGAATTTTGTGGGGGAGAGGATACTTGAATCAAATGATTCTCTCCAACAATCCTCAACTTTTTGACTTTGTTAAGTTTAATCTTTCTTACAAAACATTGAGATATGATTTTCTACACGCATGGTTAGTTCAGCCAAAGACTATTTTTTTCATTGATTCGCTAAGTGGTGAAGGAAGAAATAAATCTTCGAAATACCTTGCAATAAGCAGATTAGCGTATTCTCCCTCATCAGATTTGTCGATTGGAGTTTCGCAAACTATTATCTATGCAAACCGTCCTTTTGAGGCGGCTTATTTAAATCCATTTTTATTTTGGGAATCGGCTCAACGTTCATTAAATGATTTGGATAATTCATTCCTATCAATTGACGGAAGATATAAAATAACAAACGGCTTAGAAGTTAATTCGGCAATCATGATTGACGATTTACATTTTAGTGAAATGTTTAAAAACTGGGCAACAATTCATAACCGAATTGCATGGCAAACAGGCTTAATGGTAACCTCACCCTTAAGTTTTGATGATATGACTTTCAAATTTGAGTATCTCCAAATAAGACCATACATTTTTATTCATCCAGGCTTAGGTGAATCATTAACTTATACAAACAACAGTTATATGCTTGGTTACGATCTCTCACCAAATTCTACAAGATTATCTGCAGGATTAGAGTATAGATTATCATCACGTATAAATATTAACTTGAGATATGACCATTCAGTTCATGGAAATAATATTTATGATGCAAATGGAAATTTAGTTCGAAATGTTGGAGGGAATATTTATGAGAATAATGATATTAATGATTCAAATGTTGCTTACTTGTTGGATGGTGAAAGAGAAACAAACGACTTTTTCCTTTTTAATTTGCGGTACGAATTTTTATATGGTTTTTATTTACAAGCCGAATATCAATTCAGAAGCTCTTCTTATTTAGGTAAAAGTTCAAATGAAAATATTTTTTGGGGCTCGATATTAATCGATTTTTGATTATTCGAACTCTAATCAATGTTCAGCTTAGAAATTTTTTAACCTTGATTTGTTTAACGTAATAATCTATGTTTTCAACAATTTTTATTGATAAGGTTTAAATGAAATCAAATACTCTCATAACCTTTTTGTTTTGTATAATCAGTTTTTCTCTCCAAGGTCAAAATTATAAAGTACTAGAATCCACTTCAGATCATGTTAAGATAGAATTTAATTTTGAAAAGAAGTATCAAGTTATTGATACAATTATTGATGGGAATAAATTTAACGTAATAACAGGAGATGAATATTCGCTCAGGCAGCCGGGTGAACCATGGCTGCCAAATGTATATCTGAATATTGGAATTCCTGTTGGTTCATCACCTAATGTGAAAATTTTAAGTTTAGTTCAAGATAAAATTTCCTCGGTCTTTATTCTTCCTTACCCAGATAGTATAGGACAACCTTTAAGCAAATTACTTTTTACTGACAGTATCTACAATGTAAATACTAATTTCCCCAAACGTGTTTCGGAAATAAGTTCGATCTTAAATTTTAGATATGCTTCAATTGCTTCATTAGTTGCAAATCCTTATCAATTCAATCCTATTACGCGCGAATTGATTCATAATAAAAAGCTCGTTCTTCAAATTGACTTCTTCCCAAATAAGATGAATGCTTTGAGTGTCATAAGCAAAGATGACCCATTGTCCTTTGAGCTTGTTAAATCCAATGTTATTAATCCAGATCAAGCAATTGGATTTATTGGTGAGTTAATCTCAACTAGTTCAGAATCTATTTCGGCAAATTCCTATTGGTACAATCCTGCAAAGAATTATTACAAAATATTTCTGAAGAATAAGGGCGTTTATAGAATTACACATGATTATTTGGTATCCCAAGGTGTGCCGGTTTCTGGTGTACTGCTTGATAAATTAGAACTAATAAATAATGGAATTAGTGTACCAATCGATGTTGTAGACTCAAATTCTGACAGCATTTTCTCAGCCGGAGACTATTTCCAATTTGTAGGTTATCCTCCATCACCCACTCCTTACAACACACAAAATATTTACAATCTTACAAATGTTTATTGGTTCTCATACGAATCTGATACATTATCTTCGAGGTTCAAAAATAAAAGTGGATTTCCGCAGACTTGGACAAATACTTATCAATCCAATCTAACTACTCTTCATTACGAGGAGGATAAGTTTAATGAAGAATTAGGTTATGCTAATGATGATAAAAGGGACTTTTGGTTTTGGGGCAAAGCTTCTGCTGAAAATGGAAATATCCTCCAAAGTTTTTCTGCTAATTTCTCTTCATTTCCTGAGTTCATATTGGACTCAAACCGAGTCAATTTAAGAGTTAATTTGCATGGTATGACTACTACGACTAATAGTCAATGTATAAACAACCATCAAGCATATATATCGCTAACTAATCAGCCGATTGGTGCAGCGGTTTGGAAAAACCAAGCTGCTTATACATTCTCAAAATCCTTTTATGTTTCTAATGATAGCATAAAAATTTATCCCACCGGTAATGTCCTAAATGTGATGGTTAACGGAGATGCATGCTCGGTAATTAACAGTGATGAAATAAGAATTAATTGGTTTGAATTTGATTATTGGAGATCGAATAGAACAAAAGAAAATAATTTCTCATTTCAATTTGCACCGCCTTACGAGGGAATAAACCGTTACTGGCTTTATGGCTGGCAACGAAACCATATGAAAATTTATATTCCAAGCAGGGGACAATTAATTTCAAATCCTCAAATTGTAAATGACGAGTACAAATCAGTTCTTTTTGTGGATACACTTAATGAAAAAACCGAATACTTTTGTGTGGGGAATGATTATTATCTAACCCCAGATTCGATGCATGCTGACTCACCCTCGGATTTAAGGAATACTGCGAATGGTGCTGATTACATTATTATTACTCATCCTGAATTTTTTGAATCGGCAGCAAAACTAGCTGAATATCGATCAAATAATCTCAATGGTATTAATTCCCCAAGAGTAAAGATTGTTGATATTCATGAAATCTATGATGAATTTTCTTATGGATTACTTGATCCAATTTCGTTGAAGAATTTTGTTAAATATACCTTCGAATCATGGCAAGCACCAGCTCCGGCATATGTAGTAATAATAGGAGATTTGAGTTCAGATTATAGAAAAATTTTATCTTCAAGCAGACCTAACTTTGTACCATCCATACAATACTTCTCACGTAATTTTGGACAGGTACCTAGCGATAATTTAATCGTAGATGTAATTGGAAACGACATGTTTCCAGATATAGCAATTGGTAGAATATCTTGCGAATCTAAGGATGAAGCTAATGTAATTGTTGAAAAAATAATAAACTATCCTGCAGATGCATCCAAACCATGGAAAGAGAATGTATTGTTTTTGGCATCCGGATTAAGCGAAATCGATCAAATAAAATTTGGTTTCAATGATTCTTCAAAAGCATTAGAACGGGATTTGCTGATACCAAGCGGTTATACTTCTTCAAAGGTGTTTAACTTTCCTGATCCAAGAATACCTGAAGATATGAAATTTAAAGGTGCTGGCCCAGAGATGAGGGAGGAATTGAATAAAGGTGCTGTCTTAACAAATTATTATGGTCATGGAGGCGGTGGTCAATGGGATTTAATTTTTACCGATGATGATATATTAGAACTTCATAACAACAATAAACTTCCTTTAGTTTTAAGCGTTACATGTTATACCGCTCAGTTTGATAATCAAGAATGCTTTGGAGAAATATTTGTAAACATACCCGGTAAAGGTGCTGTTGGGTTTTTAGGCAGTACCGGTTTAACATATTGGGGTCCCGCAACAATATTAAATAGACGACTTTATGAACAAATCTTTTTAAATAAAATTCATGTGATTGGTAAAGCAATACTCAATGCAAAATCAAATATTAATGGATTTAATGATATGATTGCGCAGCTAACATATTTTGGAGATCCCGCATTGGAACTTGCATTACCAAAATATCCTGATTTTGCTGTCAATACTTCTGATATTACGATTAACCCTGAAAGCCCTTTAAAAAGCGATACTGTCTCAATTAAAGTGCATATAAAGAACTATGGAACTGTATTTTCGGATTCTTTAACTGTTGAAGTTTTTGAAAATGTTGTTGACATGCCAAATTTAATTGGAACAGTTAAACTTACAAGTTTTGGACAAGATGATTCAGTAAATGTAAAATGGATTCCAGACGAAGCCGGGATTTATAATATAATCGTAAGAGTAAATGAGGATAATGCACTTAGTGAAAATGATCACTCAGATAATATTGCGTCTGCAACATTTGGCGTATTTGATCTCAGTTCTCCAGGAATAATTCATCCCATTGATGGCTTTAGTTCCGATAGTTCAAAAATCGAATTTATGCTCGCAGATATAAGTGAAAATATTGGTAAGAATCTATCTTATTTTTTTGAAATTGATACCTCATTAAACTTTACAAATCCATTGATTCAATCACAGGGAGTTGAACCATTTGGCGGAGTGGTGATTTGGTATTCGCCGCCAACTCTTCAACAAGGTGAATATTTTTGGAGAGTTCGTATTTCCGATGGTGAAAATTTTAGTGATTGGAGTAAAACAAGAAGTTTTTCAGTTACGCCAAATTCTAAATCTGGTTATTATGCTTTTGGTAATATCCTAAAAACTTTCTCTGCTAATAATATGAGTTATTCGGAAACGGATAACAGCTTGCAATTAAATTTATCTCTACTCCCGCCCAGGCCTTCAAACGAAACCTTTGTGGAAGACTTTATCTCGAATACCACTGTTACGGACTCAGTGGGTATGACTACAATAACCACTGACGGAACATATATTTACTTCGGAAATATTTGGTATTACGCTCAGAATTTTAATAGTGCTGGTAAATCCTTCATTTACAAAATTGGAACGGGTAATAATGGTACTGTACAAGGAAATTATTATGGAACGGTACCAAATTTTTATGACAGAATATCATACCAAATTTTCTATCATAGTGATGGATTTATATATGCTGCAACCGGAAATCCTTTTTACTTAAAAAAAATACATCCAGAAACTGGTGATACAAGCTCTATTTTTATACCTAGTGGATTTCTTGAGTGGCGTCTTGGTAAGCCAGTCAGCGGATCATATTATATTACTTCAGATGGTGAGTATGTTTATAATCTAGCTTTGTATGATTCATTAGGGAATCAAAAATATGTCTTAAGAACGCTTGATCCATTAAATAATTGGAATTTAGCTAAACCAGATATTCAGTTAACAAGTACTAGTTATCCCGGTTTTTCAGGTTTTTTTGTGGCAGATGGTTATGTTTATCCTTACGAAAATAATGTAAGTGGTTTTATGCGTAGGATAAGGATAAGTGATGGTTTTTTTGAGGAAGAATGGATTACTTATCTACCATTTCAAAGCTACTATGCATGGTGCTGGGATTGGCAAAATAATGATATTTACGCCTCGGTATTCAGAAGCAATTTTACTCCCAAAATAGCAAAGTTTAAAGGCAGGTATCAAAATGCAAAAGGTAGTTTAGAAATTTCTGAAATTGGTCCGGCGAAATCGTGGTATAATTTAAGTTACAATATTGAACCGGGCAGCAGTGCCTCCTCATTTAGCTCAATTCTTTTTGGTCACAATCAAACATTAAATTTATGGGATACATTGGGTACGCAGCTGCCTAATTCATTTTCTTTATCGGAAATAAATTCAACAGTATATGATAAACTGAAACTAAAATTTGATTTTATAGATACAACCTTTGGTGTATCAGCTTCCATGAAGTTCAAAGAGTTGAATGTTTCATACTTACCCCTTCCCGAAATTTCGCTAAGTAAAAGTAACATTTCTTTTCAACCTGACTCAATATTACAGGGTTTCCCAACTTCAGTTGTTATGGATGTTTACAATTATGGTTCTAGCAACGCAGATAGTCTTCGATTAGAATTTTATTTAGATGATGCAGATTTATCTCTTTATCAAACCAACATTAATATTCCAGCTGATACCTTTAAACAGGTTGATTTTGTCCTGCAGACAGCCACGCTGGCTCCACAGATGCATCATAAAATAAAAGCAATTTCTTCCTTGCAAAAGGGAAAGGAATATTTCGTTTATAATAACATTATTGAAAAGAATTTTTATATAGCTCGTGATTCAGTCAAACCAGTTTTTTCAATTACAGTTGATGGAAAGGAAATACTTGATGGAGATATTGTCTCAGCTAAACCGGAAGTACTTATTTCATTAAAAGATGACAGCCCATTACCATTGGATACTTCTCTTTTCACAATCATATTTGATAATATTCCACTTTCTTTTAACAGACCGGATGTTGAATTTGTTTATACTCCTTATCCAAATTCCGAGGCTACAATTAAATGGAAGCCTGAGCTGCAAGATGGGAAACATACATTAGAAGTACTGGCAAAAGATGCATCAGGTAATTTTTTTGATAGTACTTCATCAAGAATAATATTTTACGTATACAATCAACCTAATCTCTTAAATGTGTTTAATTATCCTAACCCATTTAAAAATGATACTCATTTTACCTTCGAATTGAGGGGATCAGTAGTACCTGATGAATTCTTAATAAAAGTTTACACCATTGCTGGCCGTTTAATTAGAGAAATTTCAGTACCGCCATCTCAAATGAGTATCGGTTTTAACAGAATTTATTGGGATGGTAAGGATCAGGATGGAGATGAAATAGCAAATGGAATGTATTTCTATAGAGTTATAAGCCGATTGAATAATGAAACAAAAATTATTACCGAAAAACTGGCAAAAATTAGGTGAGTTTCTACATTTTAGCAGATTTAATTTTACTTAAAATCACAATTAAATTTGTTTTGAGGCACTATTTTTGCTCTTTCTAAGTTTTTCAGAAACTTCTTAAGGAATTATTATGTGTGGAATTATCGGATACATCGGGGAAAAGAATTGTATTCCTATTATTATTAACGGATTAAAACGACTTGAGTACAGAGGTTATGATTCAGCTGGCCTTGGTTTCATCCATAACGGGAATGCTCATGTTATTAAAAGCAAAGGAAAAGTTTCAATTCTTGAAGAAAAGATAAATTCAAATCAATACTTTTCAAGTTTGGGTATAGGGCATACCCGCTGGGCAACACATGGAATCCCAAACGAAACAAATGCCCATCCACACTTTAATGAATCTAAAAATCTCTTAATAATTCATAACGGAATTATTGAAAATTATCAAACAATTAAAACAAGCTTAAGCAACATTGGGTATAAATTTTATACTGAAACAGACTCAGAAGTAATCGCTCACCTAATCGACAGTTTCATTCATAAGGGTAATACACTATTAAAATCTGTTAGACTTGCATTAAGTGAAGTTGAAGGTACATATGGTTTAGCAGTTATTTATAATGGTGAAGCAGATAAAATTATTGCTGCGCGTAAGGGTTCACCGCTAGTAATAGGGGTTGGAGATGGAGAGAATTTTATCGCATCAGATGTATCAGCAATTCTAGCTCATACCAAGCAAGTTGTGTATTTGGAGGATGGGGAAATAGTTGAAGTTTACAAAGACAAATTTGTTACTAGAACTACAAGCGATGAAGAAATTCAAAAAGAGATTCACGAGATAAGTCTATCGCTAGATGAAATTGATAAAGGTGGTTATTCCCATTTCATGTTAAAAGAAATAATGGAACAACCAGAATCCGTAAGAAATTCTATGCGTGGTCGGCTGCTTATCCCGGAAGGTTCTGCTAAACTTGGCGGCTTGGATAATGTTATTGAAAGATTATTGAATTGTAAACGGATTATTATATCCGCATGTGGTACTTCCTGGCATGCTGGTTTAGTAGGGGAATATATGATTGAGAAATATGCTCAAATTCCCACCGAGGTTGAGTATGCTTCAGAATTTAGATATAGGAATCCTATTATTCATCCTGATGATGCTATTTTTTTTATATCACAGAGTGGTGAAACAGCCGATACCTTAGCGGCAATGAAAGAAGCAAAAAATAAAGGGGCACTTGCATTAGGAATTTGTAATGTTGTTGGTAGTTCAATAGCTCGTGAAAGTTTAGGCGGAGTTTATATCCATGCTGGTCCAGAAATAGGTGTTGCTTCTACTAAGGCATTTACTTCACAATTGGTTGTCTTGGCGTTAATTGCTCTATTGTTATCAAGAAAACTAGGTATGAAAGCAGAGGAAGGAAAATGTATTGCCGAACATATGGACCAGTTACCCGATAAAATTGCTCAAATACTAAAACTGAACAGCGAAATTGAGTTCATAGCATCTGAATTTCAGGACGCAAAAAATTTCCTATATTTGGGACGTGGATTCAATTTTCCTGTAGCCCTCGAGGGTGCATTAAAACTTAAAGAAATATCTTACATCCACGCTGAAGGATATCCCGCAGCTGAAATGAAACATGGACCAATTGCCTTAATTGACGAAAATATGCCCGCAATATTTATAGCACCTAAGGATTCAACTTACGATAAAATTATCAGTAACATCCAAGAAGTAAAAGCACGCAAAGGCAGAATTATTGCTATTGCAAGTGAAAGTGATTCCGAAATTGATCATCTTGTTGATTACACTATTAAAATTCCTGACACAATTAGTATGCTAATGCCTATACTGACTGTCATTCCATTACAATTACTTGCCTACCATATTGCAGTTAAAAAAGGTCTAAATGTTGATCAACCCAGAAATTTAGCAAAAAGTGTAACTGTAGAATAAAGGATAATTTATGGCTCAAAAAAATATTTTAATTATGGGAGCTGCTGGCCGCGATTTCCATAATTTTAACTTGTATTATCGAAATAACAAAGATTATAACGTTGTTGCTTTTACAGCAACTCAAATTCCAAACATTGAGGGAAGAATTTATCCTCCAGAATTGGCTGGTGCATTATATCCTTCGGGAATAAAAATTTATGATGAAGCAGAATTGGTTGAGCTTATAAATAAATTAAAAGTTGACGAAGTTGTATTTTCATATTCTGATGTAACTTTTAACTATGTGATGACTAAGGGCAGTATTGTAAATGCTGCAGGTGCCTCATTCACTATGTTGGGAACAAATGGAACAATGTTATCCAGCAGCAAACCGGTTATTGCTGTTATTGCAGTAAGAACTGGTGCTGGTAAATCCCAAACTTCTAGAAAGGTTGTGCAAATTTTGAGGCAGTTTGGAAAGAAGGTTGTTTCAGTTAGGCATCCTATGCCATATGGTGATTTAGTTAAGCAAAAAGTACAACGGTTTGGATCGCTTGAAGATTTGAAATTACATAATTGTACAATTGAAGAAATAGAAGAATACGAACCACATATCGCAATGGGCAGCGTGATATATTCAGGTGTTGATTATGAAGCAATTTTAAAGGAAGCAGAAAAAGAAGCTGACGTGATTATTTGGGATGGAGGCAATAATGATATTCCATTTTTTAAGCCTAATTTAGTTTTTACTGTAGTTGATCCACATCGACCCGGGCACGAAATGAGTTATTATCCTGGTAATACATCTTTGCGTCTGGCTGATGTTGCCGTTATAAATAAAATTGTTTCAGCAAATCCTGATAGTATTAGAACAGTTAGAAGAAATATTATTTCTGTTAATCCAAATGCTCAAATTATCGAGGCTGCTTCTCCAATATTCGTTGACAATCCAGAGTTAATAAAAGGTAAGCGAGTCTTAGTAGTTGAAGATGGACCTACGCTAACCCATGGTGAGATGGAATATGGTGCGGGAATGGTAGCTGCATGGGACTATGGTGCAAAAGAAATTATCGATCCTAGGCCCTTTACAGTAAATTCAATTTCAAATACTTATCGAAAATATCCCGGTATAGGAAAGTTATTGCCTGCGATGGGTTACGGAGATGAGCAAATTAAGGATTTAGAGGAAACAATAAATAGAACAGATTGCGATTCGGTTGTGATAGGTACACCTATAGATTTGGGACGAATATTGAAAATTAATAAACCAAGCACTAGGGTAAGGTACGAGCTTCAAGAGATTGGCAGTTTAACTATAGAAAAAATTCTTAGGGAAAGAAAATTTATTTAATTGTAATCTGTTAATAATTTTTGAGATTATAGTTAAAATTCATATTTTTACACACGTTTTTAGGGCAGATAGCTCAGTCGGTAGAGCAATGGACTGAAAATCCATGTGTCCCCGTTTCGATTCCTGGTGGCACCACTTAAAAAAGAGCGAGAGTGAGAGCGAGAGCGAACACTCTCGTCTCTTTTTTCTCAATACTCACACTCACACTGTACTTACC
>JACAFC010000154.1 GCA_013388515.1 Ignavibacteriaceae bacterium
ACATAACCCTAAGCCATCATTCCACTGACTTAAATTTAAATCTAAAATAACAAGCTTATATTCATCATTTTTATATAAATGATTTGCGAAATTTTCGTATACGTGGACAAATAGTTCGGCGGTTTCTTTTAAAAATATTTTCACCAGCTTAGATGTTTCATGGAATTCATCCAACATTAGAATTTTCTTTAAAGATACATTATCTGCAGCTTGGTTATCAACTTTACTCTTTTGGGCTTTTTGCGATAACGGTAATGTAATTGTAAAGGTTGTTCCAACGCCCTTAATGCTGTCAACCAATAATGAACCTCCCAATTTTTCAATATATCTTTTAGTAATAGCCAACCCCAAACCATTGCCTTCGTAATTTCGGCTAAGATTTAAATCTTCTTGCGAAAATGGCAAGTAAAGGTGATCCAGATAATCAGCTGAAATGCCAACACCTGAATCCCTCACTTTTAAAAAAGCAAGGTCTTGATCTTTCATTATCCCGGTTTCAATTTCAATAAATCCTTTTTCAGTAAATTTAATTGCATTGTTAATTAGGTTATTAACTGCGCTTCCAACACAGTGAGCATCAATATCAACCAATATACTTTGATCTTTAATGTTTGTTTTTAAGTCAATCTTTTTTTCGAGGGCTAATTGCTTAATAGTTTGAATACTATATTGAATCATTGGGATGAGATCGACTGTTTCGATAGTGAATTTAAAATTACCTGCCTCCAGCTGAGCAAATTCAAGCATTTGAGAAATACTCTTGAAAAGCCTTTCGCTGCCGTTATAAAGATTATCAAGATAAATCTTCTCTTCCGTTGATACTTTGTCTTTTAAACTTTCTTTAATAATTGTACTATAACCTAAAATAATATTTAACGGAGTGCGCAGCTCGTGAGAAAGAACATTTAGAAAAGTGTTTTTAAGCCTGTCTGCTTCTTTACTGGCTTCCCGCGCTTTTTTCAATTCTGCTTCTGCAAGAAATATTTCAGTTTGATCTTCATGAATGAAAATAAAATAAAAATTTGCTTCAAATTGGATTGGAATAATTTTGGTTTTGTAAACTGGCAGAGTAACTTTTTTACTTTTCATCAGGGTATCTGAGTAGCTATATACTTCTGTTGCAGTTTTATCTTCAAAGGCTTTTTTGATCACTGGTTGAATTACACTTGCCTTAACATAAACATCATTAAAAATATTGTAATTCGATATTTCCTTAAGGCTGTAATCCCATACAGAAGTAAAAGCATTATTTATAAAAACTAAGTCGCCGCTTTGATTGAATACTTCTACTGGCAGGTGAAACTCATTATAAAATATGTTTAGATATTTCAAAAAATCTTTTTTCATTATTACACTATTGGCAACGAAAATACTATTCGCGTGCCGATTTCAGTTTTTGATAAATTAATCTCCCCACTATGCCTATCTATAATATTCTTGCACAAAAATAATCCATAACCAGGTTTCTCAGCTGAAGGAGGATTAAAAACCAAATCTGAGATGTAATGCGGAATGCCAGGACCATCATCCGAGCATACAACAACTACCTTTTCATTTTCACTGTAAGTTTTAATATTAATTGTGGCATTAGGTTTAGCTTGAGCAGAATTTGTGAAAATATGAACAAGTAACTGTTGTATTTGCTCCGAATCATAATGAACAATTGGAAGGTTATTGAATTCTGTTTTGAAAACTATTTTGCTGAAGGTTTTAATCGGTGAAATATATCTGATGACAGATTGAATCGTCTTATTAAGATCTCCACTGTCTTTGTTTAAATTCATGATTGAAGTTTCGAGTAAAGCCTGTGCATATTTTTGGATTTTACTAATTGAATCTGCTGCTACCTTAAGTTTTAAGGAAATCCTATCAAAATCAGAAGCGGACGAAATTTTATTTTTTGTGCCAAGATTTTTTTGCGCTGCTTCAATTACACGCATCGAGCTTTCAGTTTCAAGCAGTGCAAGATGCACTAAACCCTGCAGTGCTTGACCAATTTCACTGTCTATACTAGCTTTTAATGCTTTCCGTTCTGCCTGAATAAGTTGTTTGTTTGCCTCATCAAGAGCATTATATGCACTAATTTGATTGGCATAAAGCTGCGCATTACGAATTGCTGTAGCAGCTTGCCCAGCAAGAATTTCAAATGTGTTAGTAATTTCCGATACTTTTACTTTATGCAAGTGCTTACTATCAACGTAAACTACTCCAATCTTTTTATTTTCAGTTATAAGTGGAGAACAAAGAATTGTTTGCAGTTCTAATCGTAAAATACTTCTGCTCGGATCAAAATCTGCATCGCTGTGAACACCCTCAATAAATTTTGATTGCCCAGTTGTATAAACATCTTTAACAACAGAAGTACTAATACTGAAGGATTCTTTCGGCAGTTGATTACCCTCGCTGTCTAATCCAACTTTATATTCTAAATCTCCACTGGGATCAATAAGAACAATAAAACCTCTTTCGGAATTTGTTAATTCAAGTGCATTTTTAAGAACAAGTAATAAAACATCTTCAAGTATTAAAGTTTGGTTTATCTTGTTAACAATATCAAGAATTGCCTCAAGATTCTTTATTTTACTAACCGATTGATCTTTGACGAATACAGATCCGTCTTTATTATCAACCATCTTTTTGAATTCAGCAAATTTCATATCTTGTTCCTAAACATATTCTCGTCAAATAATATATAATATATTTCACTCAACATAAAGAAATAGAATGTGTTCTGAACAATAGGTACATAATACTGGATTCTCATAATTATATTATCGATTAATTTTTGAGAAGTTTTAGTGAAATAAACCACTCCCAATCTGCTTTTGTATCGGACCAAGCTTTAGCTATACCTGCTGAGAGTGTATTTTCCAAATTATCCCAATGCTTGAAAACAAAATTTACTTGTGCTCCTATATCGGCAAAATAGTTCCCTTGATCGGATTTAAGAACTAGTCCTTGTGAGTAAATCGAAAAGTCAATATGATTAAGATAATGTCTTCGTATTGAAAGGCCGGAGGTTCTAATTGGAGGAAAATTATTTTCAAGCATTAGTTTTATAAATTTATCAGCACCTAATTCATATATTGGTATTCCTGGAAATCTAAAGACTTTTCTGTACTGCTTTACATCTACATTTTCCACCTCACGATTTCCAAACCCGCCAAAATAGAATCTTGATTGTGCTAGATTAAGATTTGGTTCGTGATAACCAGCAGCAACTTTAAAGTACAGCACATTATGCTTAAATAACCATGTAGAAAAATCGCCAAACTCAGTCCAAATTTGATATGCCAACTCCGGATTATTAGGATCAGAGGCGAAAAGCATAAAGGTTGTAGTGAAATCATTACCAAACTCAAAATCTGAACTGCCAATACTTCTGCGCTGATTCTTTAAATCGAAAATAGTTTGAGCCACCATAAAATCGGGTTGGGAAACTTTAGTTAAGTTATCGTTAATAAATTGAATGCTTCGGTATAATGCCACTTCGGTTTGTTGTTTAACTTTAAGCGGGTTATCGTATATCCAGTAATGTGTATGACCAAGTCTTAATTTAGTTCCAATCATCCCCCTCTTTCTTTTGTTAAAGAGGTCATAAAAATCTGTTGCATTATGATCCAGCCCAATTTCAAATTGTTTCTTAAAATCGTATTTAAGCTTTACATGAAATTTCGGACCAAGCGGATTTTCTTTAAATGGGGAGTATCCAATTTCAAAGTTAAGATCATGTGTAAGTACTGGATCAGCAATATGCCCGTAAAACCCAATTACTTTTTGCTTCTGAAATCCGCTAATAACCGGAATAAAAGTTTGAATACTTAAGCTATTTAAACCGCTGTATTTTTTTTCTGGCAATATCTTTAATTGCTCAAAAGGCGCTGTTTCAGTTGATAAGTTATTTTCCATTAATTCCGGATACTTATCAAGAATTAACTGGCCAAGGTATGATATAGCTGGAACCTGTGAAGCCGGTTGATTTGCAATCATCACGGGTACAAATCCTGAGCTTGTGAATTCAAATGCGAAAATTGAATCCTGAGTTACACATAATGGCCGGAATAAACCGCGAAGAGTGTGGGTCAAGACATCAACCCTTAATGAGTTGATGTTCAATCTATAAATATTTGATACTCCGCTAGTGTAAGCATTCCAAAAAATATACTGCTCATCCATACTCCATGATATGTTTTCCGGAGAGCCGCTGTTATAAAGAACTTCATATTTAACCTTTTGCCCCGTTTTAACTAAATCCATATCTAAAAGAATGATTTTTTGTTCTCCGCTGCTTTGATGAAGCACAGCAGCTAAAAATTTACCCGATGGACTTATGGACAACTGCTGAAATTCTTCACCAACTTCAAATTGTACTAAAGTTTCAAGTTTATTGAAAGGATATAACGAGTAAACTAAGGCAGCGCTTGATGCCGAATGTTCAATTCCCAAAAGCTCATGAGTTGACGGGGAAATTGTAAGACTGCCAACTCTACAGTCTTTGAAAAGTAATTTTTTTTCATTCTTATCAACGTCTAAAACCCACAAATCACGGTACAATTGATTGTTATTTGTTGTATAAAAAAATAGACCAAGGTTTTTATCAAATGCTGTTGAAGAAACTTGCAGCATACTTGGTGTTGGCAAACTGGCAACTTCGGTAGATAATCTATATCGTAAATTAAATTTTTGAATTTCAGCAAGTTGGTGCGATCGATGAAATCCGAAATAAATATTATCTCCAGATTTATCTAAATATGGTTGAGTGACCCAGCCAAAATTTTCTGTACTTATTCTCTTTGTATCTGTAAGCGGCGCCGTTCTTAATTTTTTAATATTTGTGGATTGAAAGTCTTTCTCAAATTTTACAAACTCAATCCACTCATCTTCCATATCAACACCAAAAATGTCTTCGAACTTACTTTCAAAGTTCTTAAAAAATTCATCTGGCTCGGTTCTGAACCAGCTCACAAGTTTCTCGGGTCCATATTTAAGTGATAAAAAGGAAGCAAACCGAGACCCATAAATGTAAAAAATAGTCTCCAGCAAAAATGAATTGTGAGATAGTTTGGTATCAATTTCGTTTTCCGTGGGAAATTCATTTGATTCTACGAAAAGAGAGCGAAAATACATTTCATCAAAGCTGCCGAGAGTTCTTCCATATCCCCCATTCATCCAAGTTTCCCAAAAAACTGCTATAGCTTCTTGATGCCAGCGAGGAGTGTATCGATTATAATTAGTCATCAAGCTGTATATAATTGTTAAAGGCTGAATTTGCTCGGGAACAACTTTTGAAAATATTGAACGTGCAAAACTCTCAACGTTAGATGAATGGTCATTTACCACTATGTGAACGAGCTCATGACTTATAATCCATTGGAATCTTTCACTGTATGGTATAGTTTCATACCCTGGTTCCATTGGTTCAATTTCCAATCTGATGAAATTTTGTGGAACTGAAGTAGCTGCACCATAACCGTAATCGTATGCGTCATAAGTGTTAATTATTATTTTCTCACTTGGTGTGTAATTAAATATGCGGCTTAACACTTCAAGGGCTTCTTCAGCTGATTTAAAAAGCTGAGGTACTAAATGAGAGTGACTAGATCTATAGATAATTTTAAAGTTTGTACTTTCTTGTTCCAGCCATTCATTTTGTGCAAAACTCAATGTGGGAATGCTAGAAATGAAAATCAGTAACAAAAGAAAAAATTGGATGCGCGAATTGTTTATCAATTTGATTACTAAAGAAGTTAAAAAAAAGCCTTTAATAAAAATATTAAAGGCTTTAATTATAAGAAAAGAAATAATTCTTTGTCTATCTTAAAAAGCCATAACGGCTGCCTAATTCCTCCAATTGTGAATTAGTTCGCAAGAATCCGTAGCGAGATCCTAATTCTTCCAATTGTGAATTGGTTCGCAAGAATCCGTAGCGAGCTCCTAATTCTTCCAATTGTGAATTGGTTCGCAAGAATCCGTAGCGAGATCCTAATTCTTCCAATTGTGAATTAGTTCGCAAGAATCCTTAGCGAGATCCTAATTCTTCCAATTGTGAATTTGTTCGCAAGAA
>JACAFC010000217.1 GCA_013388515.1 Ignavibacteriaceae bacterium
GCATACTGCAAGAAACTATTTCGGGAGTAAAAATAGTTAAAGCTTTTAGCATGGAAGATTATGAGAATAGAAAGTTTCTTCATGAAACTAAAAATTATTTTAGATTGATATTGAAAATTGTAAGAGTAAGAAATTTGTCCTCCCCCCTCACTGAGTTTTTAAGCGTTATTATTGGTGTTTTTATTATTTATTATGGAGGGGTTCTTGTTTTAAAGGAAGGTACACTTAAAGCTAGTGAATTTTTAGGCTTTTTATTTGCAATATTCCAATTAATGCCGCCAATAAAAGAGTTAAGCAGCGTCAACAATAGAATTCAGGAATCAAGTGCGGCTGGTGACAGAATATTTGAAATCTTGGACACTCTTCCAAATATAAGTGATCATAAAACTTCGGTTTCTATAGACACATTTCAACATGCAATTGAGTTTCGTGATGTAAATTTTAAATACGAAGACTCGGAAGAACTAGTATTGAACAATATTAGTTTTCGTGTAAACAAAGGGGAAATAATTGCTTTGGTCGGTCCGAGCGGCGGCGGCAAATCAACTTTAGTTGATTTAATACCTCGTTTTTATGATCCTGATTCGGGAGAAATATTAATTGATAATAAGAACATTAGAAATGTTAAAATTCAAAGCCTTAGAAAACTAATGGGTATTGTTACTCAGGAAACATTTCTTTTTAATGAATCAGTGAAAAACAATATTGCTTATGGCCTTGATGATTACCCGCTCGAAAAAATTATTGAAGCTGCAAAAGCCGCCAATGCTCACAACTTTATTACTGAAATGCCTGAAGGATATGATACAATAATAGGAGAAAGAGGCGTAAAATTATCTGGCGGACAAAGACAGCGCCTTTCAATAGCTCGAGCAATTCTTAAAAATCCGGACATTATGATTTTTGATGAGGCGACTTCTTCCCTAGACAACGAGTCTGAAATACTTGTTCAAGAAGCAATAGAAAGAATGATGGTAAACAGAACTACATTTGTTATTGCTCATCGCTTAAGTACAATAAGAAATGCTTCTCGAATTCTTGTTTTAGACAGAGGTAAGATAGTTCAGCTTGGCAAGCACGAAGACTTAATTAAAGATGAAAAGGGATTGTACTTTAAATTTTATGAGATGCAGTTTCGAGATTAAGTAATTAAATTGAAAATAAAACCTTCTGGAGAAAAGTATGGAGAAAAATAACGGCCTTGTTTTAAAAACAGCCGAAGAACTATCCTCTAATATCAATAAAAATATTAATGAAATTGCCATTATACTTGCTGCAGGACATGGTAAAAGAATCAAGTCCCACCGCTCAAAAATGCTGCATAAGATTTGGGAAATACCGACTGTTGAACGAGTTTATAATGCATGTGCAAATGCTATAGATGGAATAAACATTGTTGTTGTTGTTGGGATAAAAGCTATTGATGTTATGAGTGTAATAGGTAAAAGAAACTCAACCGTTTTTGCTTATCAAGAATTGCAGAACGGCACCGGACATGCAGTTCAAGTTGCACTAAACATGATAGAAAATGATTTTAACGATGGTATTGTTTATGTATTGCCTGGCGACATGGGCTTGATTGATGAAGAAACCATTCTTTCAATTAAAAAAGAATTTAACGAAGTGGGTTCCGATATGCTAGTATTGACTGGTATATATGAAGGTGATATACGGAATAACTCTTACGGAAGAATCATAAGAGTAAAAGACTCCGATGAACTAGGAAAATCATCAGGTGCAGATGCCGGTAAAGTTATAGGAATTCTTGAGCACAAGGATATTCAGGCGCTTTCAGACGAAAATCCATATAGAGTTTTATTTAACAACAAAGTCTACAGCTATTCAAAAAAGGAACTTCTAGAAAATCGCGAATTTAATTCAGGTGTTTATGCATTTAAGTACAATAAACTTAAAAATTTAATTGGCTCATTGTCTAGCGACAATGCACAAAACGAAATTTATATAACAGATTTGATTTATTTGTTCAACAAAAACAAGTATTCGGTTACGGCAATAAATCCCCACTCACCTTATGTGGTAATGGGTTTTAATAATAAATCTGTGCTAAAAGAAATGGAGGATGTAGCAAGAAGAAAGGTTTATGAACGCCTTAAAGATATTATTGAAATTGATGATCCCGAAGATTTTTTTATTCATGAGGATATTGTAGACGAAATTGTTGATCAGGATAAAAAAGGAGTTCCTCTTGACATTAGAATCGGAAAGGGTGTTTACATTGGCAAAGGAGTAAGCTTAAACTATAATTTAGAATTTAAGAAAAATGTTTTTGTAGACGGCAATGTGCATTTTGGTAAAAACGTTGTTATTTGGCAGAACGTACATCTTTCAACTATTGAAAATCAAACATTAAAAATTGGAAACAATGTGGAGATTCTTTGGGGAGATATAATCAAGGGAAATATTGAAATAGGTGATAATACAAGAATTGAATCGAGTGTGAATATGACTGGCAGCGATGATTTTCCTCTGCGCATTGGTAAAAATGTTCTTATAAAAGGAACTAGCTATCTGTTCGGCTCTATTGTTGAAGATGATGTTTACATCGAGCACAGTGTTCTTATAAAAAAACGAGTTGAGAGGTTAATAAAAAAAGATGGCAAGGTTCTTCCCATTAGATTTTACTTACCAATGCCTGAAGGTATTGATGCAATAGAAAATTTATAATTTGAGTAAAAAATAAAAAAGCTCTTCAATCGAAGAGCTTTTTGTGTAGTTAATAAACTTTATTTGGAGGCAGAAACTTTATTTAAGTATTTACTTAAAGTTGATTTCTTTCTTGCGGCGTTATTTCTGTGGAGATTTCCTTTTGTTGTACTTTTATCAATAAATGAAATCGCTTCTTTATATAATTTTTCGACTTCATTTTTATCTTTCGAAGCTAATGTTTTCTTAACCAAAGTTTTAATTTTAGAATCATTTTTTTTATTAATTACTCTTCGTCTCTCCGATGTACGAATTCGTTTCTTTGCCGATTTATGTGATGCCATTAAAAAACCTTAAATTATGTTGAAAATTGAGCCCAAATATATCTAAAGCGGTCTTGGATGTCAAATAAACCATTATGCATTTTATTGCTATTTTTACCTTGTTTTTGAACCTATTTGAGCCTTCTTATAAAGCTTATGTTAAGAATTAACGAAATATTTTACTCCATTCAGGGTGAAAGTACTATGGCGGGTCTGCCATGTGTTTTCATCCGATTAACATACTGTAACCTTCGCTGTTCGTATTGCGATACCGAGTATGCTTTTTATGAAGGAAAGGATTATTCAGTCGAAGAGATTCTTGCTGAAGTAAAAAAGTACAATTGCAGCCTTGTGGAAATTACCGGCGGCGAACCGCTTGTTCAAAATGAAGTTCACACTTTAATTAAAGTTTTATGCGATTTAGGTTATCAAGTTATGATTGAAACCAGCGGAAGTTTGCCAATTAATCAAATTGACAGGCGGGTAAAAATAATTATGGATCTAAAATGTCCATCAAGCAAAATGATGCACAAAAATTTATATCAAAATATAAATTACCTAAAACCTTTAGATGAAGTTAAATTTGTAATTGGCAGCCGGGAGGATTATGAATGGTCTAAAAGTATAATTGATGAATATTCCCTTACAGATAAATGTCCGATTTTATTCTCAAATGTTTTTTCAGAACTTGAACCCGTTCAGCTTGCTGAATGGATTTTACATGATAATTTAAAAGTCAGGTTCCAGATTCAAATGCATAAATATATTTGGAGCTCAACACAACGAGGAGTATAAATTGAAAGTAGCAAAAGAATTTAAGTGGGAAATGGGTCACCGTTTGCCCGAACATTTTGGCAATTGCAAAAACATTCATGGCCATTCGTATAAAATGATTGTTGAGTTTGAGGGAAAGCTGAATAAAGATGAAATGGTAATTGATTTTTACGATGTTGACAAAATGATTAAACCATTGGTAGAAAAACTCGATCATGCATTTATGGTAAATAAAAAGGATAAAGCAGTAATCGAATTTCTTGAAAAGATAAAATCAAAAAAGGTGATTGTAAACTTTAATTCTACTGTTGAGAACATCTGCAAGTTTGTATTAAAAGAAATAGTGAGGTTTAAGCTGCCCAAAAACATTTCAGCAATTTCTGTTAGGGTTTATGAAACAAATGAAGATTATGCGGAGGAGAAGATTGCTCTCCACCAGTAGGCTCTGCCGATGACCACAACCGCAGTAATAATTTTCATTATAACCTTTCTTGGAATAATTTTTACACGGCTGCCAAAGCTTAACATCGACCGCCCCTCTGCTGCATTTTTTGGTGCTGTTGCTATGATAGTCTTTGGTGTAGTTACTTTTGAGGAAGCAGTTGCATCTATCGACTACAACACAATCGGTTTACTGCTGGGGATGATGATCATAATTGCTGTTCTCGAGATAGATGGTTTTTTTACATTTATTGCAGAGAAAACAATTTCACTTTCTAACAGCAGGTTTCAACTTTTATTTATAATTGTTTTGGTTACGGGAGTTGCAAGCGCATTTCTAGTGAATGATGCAGTTGTACTTTTATTCACACCAGTAATAATTAAGATTTGCCGCTCAGCAAAACTCAATCCGGTTCCTTACTTAATTGCTGAAATTTTTGCTGCGAATATTGGAAGTACTATGGCAATAACTGGCAATCCTCAAAACATTTTAATAGGCATAAACTCAGGCATTCCATATGGAAGTTTTTTGCTTCACCTAATGCCAATCTCTGTGCTGGGATTGTTGGTCACAGTATTATTGGTAAGAATAATTTTTTCAAAAGATTTTTCAAATAAAGAAAAGCTGCTTTTTCATGAAGAAGAATTTGAGTATGATTTTCTTTCCATGAAGTTTTCCGTTCCAATTTTTGCATTAGTGCTGTTGTTTTTCTTTTTCAGCAAGATGTTAAACCTATCAATTCCGGTAATTGCATTAAGCGGTGCATCGCTCATTTTAATTCTTGGCAGAGTAAAACCATCAAAAGTTATTAAAGAAGTAGATTGGGTTTTGCTTTTATTCTTTGCCGGGTTATTTATTGTAGTTCACGGTATAGAAAAAGCTGGCGTGCTTAATCCATTTATTGAGGAAACTCCGCTCACTGATAATTTGAACGGTATAGTTGGAATTCATACGTTAAGCTTATTTATGTCGCAGATAGTAAGTAATGTTCCTTACACTATTTTGATGCTGCCAATCTTGAAAGCAGCACAAGGCGATTTGCTTTGGCTTTCACTTGCATCTGCGGCAACACTTGCGGGCAATGCAACAATAATTGGAGCGATTGCTAACTTAATTGTGATTGAATCAGCTAAATCTTACGGTGTGGAAATAAAGTTTTGGGAGTTTACCAAAGCGGGAATTATGATTACACTGCTTACAATGATAATTTCAGTTGTGGTGCTTTATTTTCAATTTGCGAATGGAAACAAAGCAATGTAAAATTTAAATCCATAAAACTCTGATGACGCAGATTCAGCAGATTTCCGCTGATTTAATTTGTGCGAATCTGTATTATCAGTGTCATTAACAAGCCATTGATTTTTTGAAAAGCGATCACTTTTTCTCGTACCTCCAATTTCTCGACTTCCCTTCTGACAGCCATTCAATTGTTGCAGCAATTCGTCTGTTCCTTGTGTTCTCAGTTTTAGCTTCAATAATCCATTCAATGTATTCACGTTTGTGTGAGGGCGGGAATTTTTCAAATGTTTTCAAAGCAGTTTTATTTCTCTTTAACTCCTTTGAGAAATAATCGGGCACAACAATTTCTTTTTTCTTAGCCGCTGCAGATTTAGCAGGAAGTTTTACACCATCATCGTTTAGCTTTTTTGCTTCCTTAATGTAGGCAAGCAAAACTTTGTCTGAAGGAAGATCTTTAAGCGAAGAGATGCGTCCCAAGTGCCCCATAGCAGTTTCTGATTTTGCATTAGCCATCAGCTTTTTGTCTTTCATAAGCGGTGCTTTGTAAAAAGTAAAAGCACAATGCTGCTTGAATGCTGCCATGCTGCACATCATTCCTTTATAATTGAAATGCGGCATGCCCCATTTTATTTTTTCTTCAACTTCGGGACAAGCTTTATGCACAAGCCCTCTTAAATGATTTAGTATTGGTTTTGCAAACTCCG
The DNA here is from genome assembly GCA_013388515.1 of Ignavibacteriaceae bacterium. GTDB lineage: Bacteria > Bacteroidota > Ignavibacteria > Ignavibacteriales > Ignavibacteriaceae > XYD12-FULL-36-8. Next base: position 6,147 of record JACAFC010000217.1, read on the forward strand.
CTGACTTAAAAATGTACAAATCAACTTGTGGGTTTATTGTGGGCATTTATACTCCATAACTTACTTACAATGATAAACTTAATTTATTATCCAACTTTGTATTATTTGCTTTCCAAATACTGTCATAATTGACTCCGGATGAAATTGCACTCCCTTAACATTATACTGCGTGTGGGATAAAGCCATTATCACTCCATCTTCAGAGACAGCAGTAATTTTAAGTTCCTTTGGAAAATTGATTTTTGACACCGCCCAAGAGTGATAAAGTCCAACATTGACTTCACTTGTTACATCTTTAAATAAATAATCAGATGAATCTTTAATGATCATTCTTTTAGTTATACCGTGAGAGACATTTTCTTGCTTGAATAACTCTCCCCCAAAAGTTTTTGCAATTGCTTGGTGACCGAGACAAACTCCCAAAATACTTTTGCTTGAAGCATATTGTCCTATCACCATTTCTAAAATTGGGTGGTCTTTTGGAAGTCCAGGACCAGGAGTGATTAAAATTTTATCAAACTCGTTTGCATTTTGAATATTGACTTTATCGTGCGGTATAATTTCGTAGTTCAGCAAACCTAACTCCTCAATCATTTGTACAAGGTTGTATGTAAACGAGTCGTAGTTGTCTATAATTAGTAATTTCATAAATTTGCATTCAAAACAATATCAGTGTGAACAAAAGTGATTAGAAAAATATTTCAGATTTCCACCTGCGTGCAGCAGACGGGCAAGCTCAATCTGACATATTAGATTGCTGGCACTCTAAGTTTGTCAAAGAGTGACCTATGCAGCAAATTAAATTGATTTTTTATAGTTATTTCTGCTCTACTTTTATAAATATTTTTCCTTGATAAAATTATAGATATTGAAATAAACAAGACAATTGCTTTGATGAATGAATATGGAAAGGAACGAATTCCTTTTCTTTTCATCATAGATTTTGAGATAAAGTCGCCGATCATTTTTAAGCTGACTGATGTTCTAAGTAATATGCTTTTCAAAGTTGGCGATTATAAGAATTATTCTGATAACTCAGTTTCAAAATTCAACTTGCTGCTTGAAAAGTTTCCAATTGATTACGAAAAATATTTGCCTGCCTTCAATAAAGTAATGGAAAACATCAACAACGGCAACACGTATTTACTTAACCTTACTTTTCCCACAAAAATAAAATTAAATTATACGCTCAAGGAAATATTTCACGTTTCAAACGCAAAGTATAAGCTGCTTTTCGAAAATAAGTTTGTGGTTTTCTCTCCAGAAACATTTGTTCAAATTAAGGACAATAGGATTTATTCTTTTCCGATGAAAGGAACAATTGATGCCGCGATAGAAGATGCTGAGGAAAAACTTCTGAATGATAAAAAAGAATTAGCTGAGCATAATACGATAGTTGATCTTATCCGAAATGACTTGAGTATGGTTTCCCAAAATGTGCGGGTTGAAAAATTTAGATACATAGACAAGATTAAAACATCAAACAAAACATTGCTCCAAACAAGTTCAAAAATTTGCGGTGAGCTCAAAAGCAATTATCATCAAAGTATGGGAGATATACTATTTAAACTGCTGCCAGCTGGTTCAATCAGTGGTGCACCCAAAAGGAAAACTGTGGAGATAATTAAAGACGCAGAAGAATATTCTCGCGGTTATTTCACAGGCATATTTGGTATTTTTAACGGCAAAGAATTAGACAGCGCTGTGATGATCCGATTCATAGAAAATATTAATGGAGATTTTTACTTCAAAAGCGGCGGTGGAATAACCTTTATGAGCAATCCAGAATTGGAATATCAAGAAATGATAGACAAAATTTATGTCCCTATTATTTGAAACAATAAAAGCAGTTAACAAAAAGCTGCAGCATGTTTCCTTTCACAACGAAAGACTGAACCGCTCGAGACAAGAATTATTTGGCTGCAAAGATGAATTGAATCTTACAGAGCTTATTGAAATTCCAACCGATATAACAAGCGAAGTGTACAAGTGTAAGGTTATCTATTCTGAAAAGATTAAAGATGTCGAATTTAGAAAATACACTCCTCGAAGGATTGATAAACTTTATTTGGTTAAGAATGATGAGATAGATTATTCTTACAAGTATTTAGATCGAAAAATTATAGATGATTTAGCAAAAGAAAATTGTAAAGATGAAAACGAAGATATACTAATTATTAAAAACGGCAGAATTACTGATACTTCTTACAGCAACATTACACTGTTTGATGGAAAGGAATGGCACACTCCAAAATTTCCTCTGCTTAAAGGAACAAAGAGAGCAAAGCTGCTTTACGATAAAAGAATTATCGAGAAAGATATTATGATTTATGATCTTAAAAATTATGAACAAATCCTTCTCATCAATGCAATGCTTGAATTTGATCCGAGAGAAGCTAAGTTGGTAAAGGAGATTATTGTTGAATAAAATAAAAATACAAGAAGAAATTGTTCCCGGCGGAGAGGTTATTCTTTATAAATCTAAATATGCAAGTTGTGGTCGAATTATAATGAAGCAATGAAGATTGTATTCGGCCAAATAAATATATTTTTATTTCCTTCTCCCTCTCCTTTGGAGAGGGCCGGTGAGAGGCATTTTTTATGCGCTTTAAACTTTACATAGAATACGACGGTACACGCTACAGCGGCTGGCAGATGCAGAAGAATGCTCGAACCATTCAAGGTAAGCTGCTTGAAGCGGCAGAAAAAATCTTTAAGAATGAAAAAGTTGATATTCAAGGTTCTGGAAGAACCGATGCAGGGGTTCATGCTTTGCAGCAAGTTGCGCATCTTGATGTAAAGACAATGCTTGCCCCGGAAATAATAAAAATGAAAATGAATGATGAACTTCCAAGCGATATAAATATACTTGAAGTGGAAAAAGTTAGCTCTAAGTTTCATGCCCGCCATGGTGCTGTAAGTCGAAGCTATCTGTATCAAATATCAAAAAGGAGAACTTCATTCGGAAAGAATCAAGTATGGTGGATAAAAGATAAATTGAATTTTGAAAGAATGCAGTCAGCTTCAAAATTGTTTTTAGGGATGAATGATTATGTTTCATTTGCTGATGAAGATAAAGAAGAAAAATCCACAAAGGTTTTAATTGAAGATATTCAGATGAAAGAAGAAGGCGAAA
>JACAFC010000094.1 GCA_013388515.1 Ignavibacteriaceae bacterium
ATATCTTCCAGTTGTTTTTTCTTCATTTACTAACGTCATTATCTCTTCACCAATCACATCATACAATTTCAATGTTACTAAACCATCCTCCTTTATTTGGTAGTTTATTGTGGTTGTGGGGTTGAAAGGATTCGGATAGTTCTGCTCAAGCGAATATTCTTTTGGGATAGAGTTCTCTGCCAACACAATTTCTGTTATCTGTTTCTTAGGTAATTGTTTGTTCTCTTCATAAATGCAATCGCTTAAGCAAAATTCGTAGTTCTCTTTAACAATCAATTTAACTCTTAGGTAATATTCTCCATTAGATATCGAAGCACAGTCTAACTTGTAATAGGTTCTTGCATCAATCGTGTCCTTTGTTTCAAATGCTATGTCTTTCACTTTAATTGCTTCTCCAGTGCTTGAGTTTACCAATTCTATAACTGGTTTAATATTTTCAGTTGAGACTTGAGCTTTATCTCTCTTAATCACATAAGCACAATCAGAAAACTCAAGTTTGCTGGTTGATGATAAGGGAAAGCTTTCTGTTGCCATTGCTGTGGTTAACCGTGCCGCATCTGTTATTTTTATCATATCACTTTCTGGTATAAAACGAATATTCTTTCCATCCATCTTAACATCTCCAAGTCCGTAAACAATTTCTGAGTTGTTTTTGTTTATCACAGCCAAGCGTGCATAATTAAACTCATCTCCGTTGGTTGTCTTCTGCATTGTGTTAAAGTTATAGGGAATTGGTTTTACTGGATATGGTGCTGGAACATTTCTATCAAAGCTTACAGCTTTAATGTGGTTAAATTCTAATCCATTACCAAGCTGTACATCTTGCCCCCAATAAGAAGAAGGTAAATTATAAATAGAAGTATAATTTCCGCCTACGAATTTAATGCATCGCGATTGGTTATACATATTTGTCCAAGCAATTATAGAACCATCGCTGCCCGAACTTCTTGAGTTATTGTTTGAAGGATAAGCTGCTGCACCATTGTCACACTGCCTGAAGGTTGACCATGTTGTGCCGGTTTTTCTTTTAATTACCACCGTTGGCACACCGGAGTTATAACCGCTCCAACTTACTACTGGATCTCCAGCATGAGTAGAAAGTGAAGGAGAAACATTATTAGTAAACCCAGAACCCGAGGACACAACTGCATAATCTACAATTGTTCCGTTAACATAAAATTTGAAATATCTTATTTCAGTGTTTCCGTTTTGGTAAGCTAAGTAGAAATTTTGAACCGCTGCAGTCAACGATGGATTTACACTGCTTGAAGTGGTATTACTTAACGAAAAACTCGAGTTAACAGTCCCATCCCCCATTACCTTGGCAGCCAGCAATACTGAGGTTGAGGTTGGTTTGAACACAACATAAGCTACGTTATTCTGTGCAGCAACAACCGGCTTTGTATCATATGAATATGATGATAGCTCATAAACTGTCCTCACCCACTGCTGTACACCGTATTGGTACTTGGCCAATATTATGCCTTGTTCTATATACGGAAAAACTTCTCTATCTATTTGGTAAACAATGTAAACATAATTTAGTCCATCGTCAGACTCAGCAATTGAAGCGTCCTTAGCATTTGTGCCGTAAGGATTTACTCTTTGTTCTTGTCCCCAAGTGCTGCCCCCATCGGTGCTTATTGTATACCAAACACTTCCCATACTTTCGTAAACCATGTGGAGTTTTCCATCCCCGTTTGTACGCACTATTTTACGCTGGCTGTTGGTGGAAAAACCGGAGGTTACACCGGAAAGCAAATGCCCTTTTAAGTTTGCTTGCACCGTTGCGTTTGCACTTTTGAATACAACCGGTGTTTCTAATGCAGTTGGGTATTGAAACTCCGCACTGCCTGTGGGATTAGCACTCCAATCCAGGAAATAAAAATCCCTTGTGCCGAGCGAACCGCCTAAATTTATTGATTGCGTTTGATTGGCTTTGACGGAGTAGTAGGGGGGTTGCCAATCAACTCCTTGATTCAAGAAGACGCCTTTGTCGGTGACTCCTTCTTTACCTGTTGGTTCATACATCCCGCTAGCCGGAACCCAGTAATTTGTTGGTTGCGAGTTATCACTTAGTGCATACCAGGGGTCTTGAAATTGAAAATTACCCTTCCCGCTTATAAATGCTCCATCAAGTCTTGCTTCAATTTTACCATAGTTCATATCTACAAAGCGTGCATATTGGGTACCTGCAGATGCAACCTGGAAACTATTTATAAGCTTATTTTTAACGAAATCAGTATTCCAGTGGTGATGTTTATAATCTGTACTTCCGCTCCAGTTTACAAACCTTTCATTATTTGTTTCAGCATTATGAATCCTTTGTTCAACTAAATTTCTGGATTGACCGGATGGGATAATGTCATGGACATTTCCATCAACTTTAAAGCTGCCCCCGGCATTTGTTGTGCCAATTTGGTTTGTAAATGATGTATTATACACAACTGCAGGATTTATGGAGTATGAATAGTCATAATCGCTGCCAGTTTTTTCAGTGATAATTGGAAGCAAAGCTCCAAAGGTTTTTGTTTCAATGTACAATTCACCATCATTTGAAAATTCTCCTAGATCCATTTTTTCCCACCTCACGTATGACCCGTTTGACCAAGTTACTACCGCTTCCATGGGTGCACTTCCATAACCATCAAAATTAATCCTTAATCCACCCTGACCGCCAGGGTACAGTAGAATATGGTTTGAAGAGAGATGACCAAGGTTACTGCCCGAACCGCTTACCGGATAACTGTTATGTGTAGCTTTTAAGAGCACTTGAGGAAATCCTGTAATTCCTGCTTCATCATAACCAAATCCTTGAACAGCACAGCTGCCGGTATAGAAATTCCAAACAATAAATTCTGTAAAAGCTTCTTGTAACGAAGAACCAAAGTTTTGTAAAACATAATCATAAGAATCTAAAACACTTTCACTCGGATAATTTTGTCTTCTTTGCATAAAAGCTAAAAGCAGAGGAGCAGTGCTATAGCTGTTATTGTCAAACTTTTGATGCAAGAAATCTTCCCAATAATAGTCTTCGTAACTACCACCACCACCATCATCAAGAGAAATAATAGGGGCGCTGAAAGGGCTGTAATAACCATTTGCAATAGTATAATATAACATTGACTGATTTACATAATCAAAAACTAATTCCTCTGCCCATACTGCATCTAACTCAGCCCAGCGGTACTGGTTGAATAAAAATTGTGCATACTCAAATTGGCTTGCATGTTTAAACTCATGTGCACAAGTAACTTTCATTGTACCTATTTGATCTCCTTCCGGGTCTTGCGTTTGTGTGTAATTAGAAAAATTATTGTGCAATACTATCTTCGTACCTTCAAAATCATCATTTGATGTATAACCCCACGCTGTCATATATTGAAAATATACATTGTAATGCCCATCCCCATCCCAATCATAAGGAGCTTCAAATCCACAGTTGTTTATCTGAACAATCCAGGATTGATCTAAATAATTCGCAATGTTTTCTATGAAGTCGGGGACTCCATCATAATCAGCATCTACAGAGGGTACGGCATCTGGTCCGCTTGTTGTATACGAGAGCTTAAAATATTCCTCAGGGCTTATGTAATCTATTAACTCTGCATCTGTAGCAAGGTAGTTTTCAATAATATCCACTGAGCTTTTATTCAAATTATTTTTAATGTTGTAATACTCCGTTATGATCTCTGTGCCGCATTTTATTGCGGACGTAACTTCTGAAACATAATTTTTGTTTACTTTCGAAGGCTCGAACAGCCGATAAATTTTATTCAGCATCATTTCATCAACGGTTATTTGTCCTTTAGCGTATGCTTGATCTAGCTGCTTAAATAACTGTGCATAGCTTGATGCAGCAAGAACTAAGAAAAAGCAGACAATAAAACCTATAGTTATTTTGGTTTTCATAGTACAAACTCCCACGTTAAATTTGTTTAAAAAGTTAATTATAAAGTTCCCCTAAATTTCATATAATTGAATAGTATCATCTCTTACCAATAGTTATTAACCCATAATTTTCTATTCCATTTAAGTATTTGAATCCTACTATGACAATTAATTTTTCAGTAACGCATAGACGTATATAGTGATTATTAGGATTTAATAATTCATCATACCTTTTCCAGCTAACACCGTTATAATGCCACAATATGCCGTTGTAACCAGTAATAAATATATCATTAACATCATTACCTCTAACGGCATTTGATCCCCAAGTGTTTATGTCCCCCTTCCACATTGCCGTACCCTCTCCTTTTGTATCTACACTGCTTCGGTAAAGGTCATAAAATGTTAATGAAAATAATTTGCTCCCTTTTAACCAAATGCTTTTTATCCATCCGGTTATAGTATCCCTTTTATAGCCAAATAGATCATCCTCAATAATTTTGGTTAACACACCATACTTATATCTTAACAATACGGTGGGCATAAAATCCTTGTAACCAGAAATAAATACATTCTCTCCATCCCCATAAATATCTGCTAAGTCTGTTGTTGTCCCGCTCTCCATCTTTTTCCATACTCCATTTTGGAAGTGAGCAATGTTACCGCCATTGCCTACCGCATATAAATCATTGCTTGAACTACCCCAGAGTTTGTTAATTGAGCCTGTGAGCAGTGGTCTTATGCTACAATCTGGTTTGTTTGTTTTACCATTGAACCATCCGATACTGCCCCCACTAGTTACAACTATATCCGTGTCTGAAAAAGCCCAGATTGCTCTCAAAGGCGCATAATCAACTGCGTTACAAGAACTATAAGTGTAAATCCTTTTCAACTTCCAACTTTGCCCGTCCCAATGCACAGCATTGTATGCATGCGGGTCGGGGTTGCCAAGCGAGTCATTCATATAAATTTCACCCACAGCCCAAATGTTGTTTTGGTTTATTATAGCTACATCGTAAAGCGTGCTGGTGCGTTCACCAAATGTAAATGTTTGCCAGGTAAAGTTGTGGGAAGTGGTGTCCATCGTTTGGGCAAGTACCTCGTTTGTTGTTAGTTGTAGGTTGTTTGTAGTTGCTGTCGCTGTAAACTTATAGCTTTGGTTTGGCAGCAGTGAGTCAACATACAGTAAAGTATCCGTAGTGGTTAAGGATACTACCAATCTTGCTTGCCCATTCTGCGTTAGAGTTATGGAATTTGGGATTTGCAAATTGGTGCTTCGTAACAGTAGCCATCCTTCGGTGCAAGAGATGTCCTCAAGCGTAAGAGACAAGCTACCGTTTGAGGGCGGCTCGGTTGTTTCGCACTGGGCGAAGAGTAAGAGTATGAGAAAGAGTAAGAGCATAGTTTGTTTTAATTTCATGTTGTTGGTTTCCTTTTGTCAATTAAGTCGTTGGAAGTATAGTAAAGCTATTTATAACCGGAGAAATATTCTTGAGTGGTGAAAAGTGAAATGTCGAACGTGAAAGGTGAGTGATAAGAAAGATATTTTTTATTAAAATCTTCACATCTTAATTTAAACAGGAAAAAAGTAAAGGATGGGTTTAAAAATAACATATCCCGCCCCCCCCCCCGAAGCAGAGAAGAGTAATTTGAATTCGGACTTTGCCTCTTATGAAATCACTTGTTTTAATTGCTCACCCTGTAGAAGATTTATTCCCTGATTTAAAATATACATGAAATCCGCTACTGTCAAGAAGAATTTTAGTATGCGATTATTCTAAAGTTATGTTCTTAACCTAACTCAAATCTTAATTTGTATCCCTGTTTCAGCTTGAAAAACTTTTGGGGTTTTAAATATCTTTAAAATTTGATTACCAACCCAGCTAATTGCTTGCTCATCCCCATGAACTAGAATTACATTGGATGGCTTTAGTCTTCTTACAATCTCAATCAGCCCTTCTCTATTTGAGTGTGCAGAAAATTTAAATTGTTTTATTGAACATTTAACATCAATGGGTTCGCTAAAATCAGATAGTTTTATTTTATCGTTTTTCTTTGCATTAGAGATTTTGAATCCGGGAGTGTTCTCGTCCATATAACCAACCACAAAAATTGCAGAATTTCTTTGTTTCAACCAGTGCTTTGCCAATTTAAAAGAAGCAGTTCCTTCTATCATCATTCCGCTTGATGCAACCACAATACAAGGATTTTTAAAGAATTCTTCTGGGTTTTCAACATCATTTAGGTTTTTATATGGAATTGACTTTAGCTGAAATTCAGTATCATTTACATTAACCAAATAGCGGTTAACATCATAAAGCCGATTAATTTTGGTTCCAATTCCTCCGGTATAAATATCAACAACCGGTAATTTTCTTTTTTCCATCAGCTTCCAAATTGTTGACAGCATCTCCTGCATTTTACCCAATGCGAACACAGGAATTAAAATCGATCCGCCGTTGTTCAGAATCTTGTTTGCTTCAGCTGCAAACCTTTCAGCTTCCTTTGACCAGGTTAAAATTTGAGAAGAATCGGATGCACCGTAAGTGCATTCTAAAATTAAAGTATCAACTTTTTCTCTTGGGAGTTCGCATCCTTTCAGCAAAGTTTGATTAGTTAAGTTTATATCACCAGTGTAGAAAATCTTCTTGCTATTATGCTCAAGCATGATGCTTACTGAACCGAGTATATGCCCAGCATCATGAAATGAGATTTTAATGGATTCACTGCTGTTGTGTTTGTAACCCTCAATCTCAAACACATCTTTGATTGGTTTAAAATCAATGGTTTGAGATAAAAGATCAATCTCTTCATGCGTATAAGCTTGAAAGTTATCATCCTTCCCCAATTGCTTTTGCATAATCGCAACTGAGTTGTGAAGGGTTAATTCTGCAAGATCTCTTGTTTGCCTTGAAGTAATAACTTTAATGTAAGGATGCTGCTTAACTAAAAAAGGCAAAGAAGTTAGATGATCTTGATGAGCATGTGAAATGAGAACATAATCAACAGGTAAATTTTCAATCAGGCTGAAATCGGGTAAAGAATCTAACCCAGTTTTTTGTGGATGCATTCCGCAATCTAGAACTATTCCCGTTCCGGCAATATTTAGATAATAGCAGTTTGCACCAATTTCACCAGCACCGCCGAGAGGAAGAAATTTAATCATATTGTAAATCTACGCTTTAAACACAAAAAAAGCCGGAGTAACAAGTACCTCCGGCTTAATTTGGAGAATAAAATTTTTACTTCGTGAGAATCATCTTCTTCGTTTGAGTAAATCCGCCAGCTTTTATTTGATATAAATATATTCCACTCGGAAGGTTTGAAGCATCAAAACTTATTGAATATGTTCCAGCTGCTTTTACTTCATTCACGAGTTTAAGTATTTCTCCTCCAAGAATATCATATACTTTAAGAGTAACGAATTCATCCTTGGGTATGCTGAACTTTATTCGAGTTGCTGGGTTGAATGGATTTGGATAAGCATCGCTTAAAGAATATCTCTCCGGTATATTCTCAGTAAAGGTTTCTTTTTTCAGATTGCCGGCATTAAGAATTCCTAAATTAATTCCCGCAAATACTGTGAGATCCTCATCCGGGAATGCTTCTTTCATTCTTGAATAATACTCGTTGGCTTTTACCAAGTCTTGCTCACATTCAAAGTAATAGTTTGCCAAATCATAAAGTGCAGTTAACTCATTTACTGTGTTAGGGTAGTTGTTAATGAGTTCTGTATTATAAGCTACCATGTCTTTGTAATTATTAGCAAGGGCGGATTCTCTTGCAAGAAGTCTAACCGCAAATGGTCTTAATGCATCTTCTTTGGTTCTTGAATATATTTTCGTTAATGAACTACTCAATGCTGTTTTATTGTTCAAGTTAAATTTGTATAATGCTAAAAGTGCGAGCGGTGAATATTTCTGATCATATTTTCCTTCAATAATTAGCTGCAATAGTTCTTTAGCTTTTTGCAAGTCACCCTTTCTTCCAGTAGCAATAGCTTCCCAGTACAATACAGCTGCATCGCCTTCGTTAATGAGTGAATTACTATTCTTACCTAAAGATGCTGCCAAAGAACCGCTGCATTCAGAACCTGGATTTGGATCTGAACCTAAAGGAGTTCTTGATAAAATCCATGAAGTGCCATCTGCATAGACTTGTGGATTGGGCGAACCCCAATAATTGTTATCTGCATAAATTCCAGAATGATTTACGGCTTCCATATCTGGCAGATCACTTCCGAATATGCTGTTATAACCGCCATCAAAGTCATAACCCATATAAACTGTTGAATAATTTTGAGCTTTTAAAAGCGGAGTTGCAGCGCAAGTAATTGCATTGTAACCACGCCATTGACCTGATGGCTGAACAAAATTTGGTACGCTTGAAGTTATGACTACTCCATGCGCATTATCCGAAATGAAGTTATTATAGATGTAAGGGGAAGCGTTATTTAACAGCATTGCATAACCATTACCTTGCAGTGTATTGTCATGCCAGTAAAAGCTTGTTGAAATATTATTGGCATTTATACCATAGTTGGTATTGTTGCTAATATTGTTTCCGTCAAGCCAAGGACTTGATGATGAAAGGTTAAGGCCGGTACCATTGTTAGAAATAGTATTGTCTGATAGTGTAAGTGTTGAACTGCTTAGACTATTTATTCCATAAAGTGAATTATTCGTTATTGTGCAGTTTGAGAGTGTTACGGTTGCGCCGGAACTATAAATACCATACTGGGCTTCTCTAATTGTTGAATTACTAAATGAGCCATTACCACCAGAATTAAAAGTTAGGCTGTGCCAGTAACCAGGGCTGCCGTTACCTTTTAAAGTGGCACCATTGGCATTAAACCATCCACCGCTTTGAACTGTGAGTTTTTTGCCAGGACTAAAAGTGATTATTGCTCCATTGTTTAGAGCTAAAGTTTTACCTGACAGAACTGATAAATCTGAAGTCACTGTTTGGGAGCCCGTAACGTTTACTGTCTGCCCTGAAAAACAAGCATTTAATGCTGATGCGATGTTAGATTGGTCTTGAGGTACATCAACAGATCTTCTGTAATATTTATTTGGAAGCCCATAGCCACTTGGGACATAATTCTCGGCATGAAGAGCGAGTGGTAATGCTCCCCACTTTGAGATATAAACATTCGGTGTTGCAGTCGTAATAGCAGAATGATTTCCAGAATAACTCACTTTTGTAGAAATGCTTTCCGTTAGTTCATCATAGCTCCCATCTGTCCAATAAATATCTTCTGCCGTAGAAGTATTTAATCCAACCCATACGCGAGAACCTCCTTGGCTTACATGCCAAGCATAAGCATGGCAATTGTAAGTTCTTGACGCATCATCTAATCGAGTTGCTTGTGGATAATCTTCGTCAAAATCGGTATTTATTTGAGTTATTGTAGCTTAATCAAATTCTGTACGGGTATATACATCAGGTACAACACTGCCTCGCGGAGTGTAAATTGTAGTCTGAGAATCACAATAAGATATACTGTATAAATTTGCAAAAGAACAGAACAATAAAAATATAAGAGATCGTTTGATTTGTTCAGTTTTCATTTTTAAACCCATATTATTGATTATTAAATAATTCTTTAGATAATGAAACAATTTCCTTAATAATATCTTTATCAACGAACATGCTCGTATTAATAAAATAATTTACTTTCTTATTTTTACTTATACTCAATTTCGAAGTAAAGTTTGATCCTCTCAAGATATTTCCCATAAGAAAAATATTTGATTCAATGCTTCTCATATCATATTCATCGTGGTCTAACATTTTATCATGTTTAATGAGTATTTCTTTAAGTAATGACCTTCTTAATTGAGAAGAAGAATTTTTATATAATTCTGGTTGTGTTAAAATTATTTCCAGTTTACATAACTCTGCAGTATATCTGCCTTTATCAAGTAAGGTACTTCTTTCATCTATTGCATCCGGGTCCATTTTTTCATAGAATTTTAAAAGCTCTGCTAATGCATCTTTTCTGTTTACCAATTCATTAAAATCTTTTCTCAATTGCTCAAAACCTTCTTTGATATTATTATAAGCCCACATATCAGAAAATAACGGGTAGTTTAAGCAAGTCATAACTAGAGAACTTGTTGAAATTGACTTCATTACACGAGATGGAAGCTGAAGCACTTTTAGCATTTCATCATGTGTTTTTAATTCTTTCCATTCAAGCATGCCAGGTTTTATTGGAAAGTTGTAGACATCATTCTTTTGCTGTGCTATTATTGAAATTGTAAAAAACATAAGCAAAAGAATTAGGGCTATAAAATTTTTTCTGGTAATCACATTTATTTTCTCCTTAATAATTTTTATTTATTTTTGGTATCGATTACAATAAAGAACCGTTAAATACTTAAGATTTAGTCCGCCAAGACACTTAAGAATAATTTAATGTGCTTTGCCGAAGGGAAAGGCTTTGACCTTTCCCTTTTGGTTTAAGGTGATCTGATTGTCAGCATATTTCCTTCGTTAATCATTTTGATCTGTCTAGAGAAGAAATTTTATAAATCAAAACCATCTTCATCTTGGAGTTGTATTAATAAAATCTATTGACCGAATTTAAAAGCTTGATTGAAGGAGGGCCCTTTTTTGAATTGACAAAATAAAATTCAATCATCTCTGATCTTGTTGGCCCGATCCAATATCTACCGTCTGTTGCTATTCTATCCTTTTTATTAATATTATAAGGATTGTTTAAACTAATACTACAATAATAATCGCCATCAGGTAGATATTGATAACCCTTCAATAATATCATCCTTGTTAAGGACTTACCTGCTTCTATTTTTGTAAACCAATTATTGTCATAATAATCTGTTGGCTCAGGTTTATTTATTTCTTTATAAATTGATTCATATGTTTTTTTATTTGCGGTATGATAAAACGCAGGTCCGTTAGTAAAATAATGGAAAAGTTCCGTACCCATTTTATCTGGGTCAAGAACATATAAATCATCTGTATCTTTATTCTTAATCGTTATTACATATTTTACAGTTGCAGTATCTGCATTATCGATCCAAAGACTATCTGTGGTTATAGATAAGCCCTCATGAAGTTGATCACATTCTATTAATCCATTTCTAACGTTCTCATTATTCCTTTTATCGTTTGCAAAAGGGTAAGACCATTCAGTATGAATTATATCCGAAGGATAATATCTGATATCAAAATCAAATATGTCTGGGTAAGGCCATATATCGCTGGATAACGTTGCTAAAAAATAACCTATGTAACATTTTTTATTGTTAGCTGTTACTATAAATGGTTTATTGTTCCAGAACTTATAAAAGGATTCAGAGATGGACGAATCAAGATTGATTCCGGGAAAAAGATAATTTTTATCTTTCTTCAAATAAATGCAATGACTCGACCAATCATAAAATTCAATATCATTCTGTGAAAGCCAGGGTTTATCAGCCAGTTCCAAATCTTCTAAATTTGTGTTAAGTATATTTTTAATAGTTAAAGTAGTATCCTTAAGAAAATAGATTGCAAATGCATTCTCAGTTACGGGCGCAACTGGATTGTCGTTACATCGGATGGCAAATAAAACTAAGGATGTAAATAAACTAAGAACTAAAATAAACCGGTTATTCAGTTTATTATAAAGTTGATGTAGTTGTTGTGAACTTATTTTCCTCGACATATCATTATCCCCTGAGATAAATTATATCAGGTTGTTTGGTTGGATACTACACAAATTCTTTATCTCCCATTTTGAATTCGCATTTTTTTCTTGGCTTAATATTTGACAAAAAAAACGCCAATGTCAAGATGTTGATAGAAAACTTTTAATTGCTGTTAGTAAAGAATTATAACTGATTAGAAAGGAAAATTACCGCAGCGTAATTTTGATTCCACCAATTTTCACTTAGTAAAAAGGAAGTCAAGGAGAGGTTTTGTTGTTAAATTTTATTTCACTTGTATGACCAAGAGGTAGAAATTTAATCATAATGCAAAATTAAACCGTAAAAATAAAAATGGCGATCTTAAGATCGCCATCAGTTCAAACTCTAAACAAAATCATCTTCTGCTATCTGTAATATATCTCACCAGTTGGTCTATCTCAAATTCTTTTTCATCAATAATTGCATTTACAACATCGCCAATTGATATTACGCCGGCTAATTTTCCTTTATCGTAAACAGGTAAGTGGCGAACTTTTTTATTTATCATCAGTGCCATGCACTCTTCGGTAGTGGTATTAACCTCAACATAAATTACATTGGGAGACATAATTTCGCTTACAAGACTTTCTCTAGAAGATTTGCCTTCAAGGGCAACCTTGCGGGCATAATCTCTTTCCGAAATTATCCCAACTAAGCTTTCACCATCCAAAACAAGTAAAGCGCCCACTTCTTTTTCTGCCATTTGCTGCAATGCTTCAAACACTTTTTGGTTAGGAGAGATAGAAAATATTCTATTCCCTTTTTTCAATAGCATTTCCCGAACTGTTTTCATCTTTTATCCTTTCCAGTGTTTGTTTGAAATTATATTCCAATTTTCCGATTGAATATAAAATCTTAGATGTTGGTAATCAAATACTATCTTTTGCTGGCTCACGAACTATTAAAAAATCGTTTTTCTGCTAAAAACAAAGATAGAAAGACAATTAAACTAAAGTCCGTTACCTAAGTAACGCTGCAATTGATTTTAAACCCTTATCTAAATCGCCAGCAATATGTATTCTTATAACCCTTCGATCCTTATTTAAAAGAGATCTAAAATCTCCTAATGCTTGCGCATGCTGAAGTGTAGCAAAATCATATCCCGAACCCGGAATTGGAATTTGAAGATCGGTATCCGCTGTTAACAAAATATACAGCCCTTTATTTGGACCGCCTTTATGTAGCTGCCCGGTTGAATGCAAATACCTTGGCCCATAACCAATAGTGGTCGCCGTTTTATATTTTTTACTTAGCTGGTTTCTAACAAGTTGCAGCTGTTTTTCTCTCTCTGGGGTGTGATGAAAATACGCAAGAAAAGAAATATAATCCGATGAATTGGTCAGTTTAAAAAATTTATTAAGAAAATCCTTCGCTGATTTCCCGGTCAAATTCAAAGAAAGATCAGCATGGACAGAAATCGAATCCGACTTTACAAGAGGACTAGATTCTGCAAAGCTTCCGTTCTGTTTCCATTCAGCTAAAAGATCGTTGGTATTCTTCTTACTCTCTGAAACATTCGGTTCATCAAAAGGATTAACGCCAACAACTGCACACGATGTTGCTGTTGCAATTTCCCATCGCAAAAACTCTCCGCCAAGTGCATAAACATCCGGCAGCATAATTCGAACAACTGGATAACCTGCTAATTCTAGAGCAGTGAGTTTCTTTTCTATTGTTGGATCTTTCTCTTTCTTTATGAACATGTAAACAAAAACTCTGTCGTTTCCATATTGTTCTTTTGATCCCAAAGTTTCTCCTTCAACAGGAAGAATTCCCACGCCTTCTTTTCCGGTGCTTTCTGCAATTAACTGTTCAACCCACAAACCAAATGATTTAATTGAATTGGAAAGAACAAACGTTACTTTATCTTTTCCTAACTTTTGATTGATTCCAAGAAATACTCCAAGGCTTACAGCGGGATTAACATCAGATGGTATGAATGGACTGCAGGTTTGCTTCATTCTAAAGGCACTATTCAAAATCTCCTTAATGTTAATTCCGATAAGCGCCATTGGCACTAATCCGAAAAATGATAAAGCCGAATATCTTCCGCCGTAATCTTCAGGATTCGTGAAAACGTATCTAAAATTCTTGCTTCTCGCTTCTTGCTCCAATGATGTTTTGCTGTCAGTAATTGCAATAAAGTGCTTGCCTGCATTTTCAATCTTCTTCTCTTCATAAAGATTATAAAAATACTTGTAGAAACTGTTCGACTCGATAGTTGATCCAGATTTGCTTGCAACTATGAACAAAGCTTTATTAAGATCAATTTGTGATTCAACATGTTTAACGGATTCGGGGCTTGTATTATCCAAAACAAAAAGTTTTAAGAACCCCCTCTTCACTCCGAATGTTTGAAGTGCAACTTCAGGACACAAACTGCTTCCGCCCATTCCAAGAAGAACAACTGATGTGTATTTATCTGAACGAACATTGTTAACAAACTCATTTATTTCATCAACACGGTTCATAAAATCTTCAACTTCTAACCAGCCAAGACGATTTTTAATTGCTGCTGATACTTTCGGATCATCTTTCCATAAATATGAATCTTTCGCGAACAATCTTCGGGTAAATTGTTTGTCATTTAGAGATGATAACGCCGCTTTAACTGAAGATTCCGATTTACCATAGAAGAATTTTTGTGTGCCCGCCTTATCTTCAATGTATTTCAATCTTTCTTGAGCTAACTTTTTCATCAGCTTGTCAAACGGCTCAATAAATTTTTGAACACCGTCATTTGTAAGCTGTGTTGTAACTAAATCAATGTCTATTCCCAGTTTCTTTAAATTAACATGAACTTGAGAAGCTTCATCAACATTTTTAAGAATCGTATTCTCCTCCAATTTTCCATGATGAGCAAACGCTGCAATCGTAACTTCTGGAAGAGTATTAACTGTGTTGTAACCAATCAGCGGCTCAACATACTTTGTATCTATATATAATGGATCTTTGGTACTTGTACTTGCCCAAAGCGGACGCTGAACTTTCGCTCCGGCAGCAGCTAATTTTTCCCAACGTTCTCCGCTGAAAATTTTAAGGTAACTTTGATAAGCAAGCTTTGCACTTGCAATTGCCGTCTTTCCGAGGAGATGTTCGGGCCGGGGTAAATCACCAAAATCTTTTATTGGATTAATTAAATGTCCAAGCAGTTGGTCGGTAAGCACATCAATTCTGCTAAGGAAGAATGAAGCTACGGAAGCAATTTTATCAACTGATTTACCTTCAGATAATCTTCGCTCAAGTGCGTTGATGTATGCCTGGGCAACATCTTCATAAGCTTTAATTGAAAAGAGAAGTGTTATGTTAACATTAATTCCTTCGTACAATGCTTGTTCAATAGCAGCAAGCCCCGCTGGAGTTCCCGGAATTTTAATATGGCAGTTTGGTCTGTTTACTGCAGTAAATAATCTTCTAGCTTCGCTTAAAGTAGTTTCAGTGTTGTGTGCAAGGTATGGCGAGACTTCCAAACTTACATAGCCATCAACACCGTTTGAACTTTCATAAACTGAGTTAAATAAGTCGCATGCATCTTGGACATCTTTAATGGTGATAGCATCATAAATTTCGAGAACAGATTTTCCTTCCTTTGCCAGTTTTTCTATTTGTTTGCTGTAGTCTGCTCCTTCAGAAATTGCTTTATGAAAAATTGCGGGATTTGAAGTTTGTCCGCGCAAACCTTCTTTAGTAATCCGTTTTTTAAGCTCGCCGGATTTTATCATGCTGCGGGTTAAGTTATCAAGCCAATAGCTTTGTCCATAATCAATCAGTTTGGTTAAGTTACTCATCAGTTTCTCCAAGAAAAGTTTTATACGAAATGAATTAGCAGCTCAAAATTAAGTTATGATGCGGGAATATTCAAACGATTATTCCAAACCTCCGATGTTTTGGTATCAGTGTTGGTTCGCTAAACATCGGAGGTTTCTTGGACTAAAAATTCTCTTTCACTTTCTCGGCTATTGTTCTCCCAATATTTATCGAAGCAGTTGCTGCTGGAGATGGTGCATTAAGAACATGAACCATTTTTCTGCTTCAACAATTTAAGATTCTCGATAATATTTAAGCATCTAAATTTCAATCTAAATCGTCAAATCAAAAAATTTCCAGTAGTTACTTCTATCAACTTTATGAATCTCGGCATTGTATGTTTCTGAAAAGACTTTAGGAATTTTAATTTTTTGTTTATCAGAATATTTTAACTCATACCCAGTGATTTTTCCACCAGACTCCTCAACATAGTCAATTTCTTTTTGGTCATATGTTCTCCAAAAATAACAGTTAACATTTCTTTGAGCGTAACTGTTTGATTTTATTCTTTCAGATATACAATAGTTCTCCCATAGTGCGCCAATATCATTTCGTAATGAAATTGGATTAAAATTATTTATCAAAGCATTTCTAATTCCATTATCATAAAAATAAATTTTGAATGATTTTGATAACTCCTTTCGAATATTGCGGGAAAAAGAGTTAAGCTTAAACAGTACAAAACTTTGCTCAAGTAAGTCGACATATTTTTGGATTGTTAAACTATTAACGCCCAGCTTCACGGCTAATTCGTTGTAAGTTACTTCGTTTCCAAGCTGTAAAGCGAGTGAAAGAACAAGATTTTTGAACAAGCCAGATTTTTTTATCCCTTCATATTTGAAAAGATCTTTGAACAAGTAGCTTGAAGAAAGTTCATGTAACCTTTTTATTGCATCTTCTTCATTAGATAAAAAAATTTCCGGGTAAGCTCCAAAACGCAAAAGTCTTTCCAACGAAGCATCTACAAAAAGCCAATCTTTGTCTGCTTTTATTTCTAATGCTGAAAGTGGGTATAGTGTGTGGTGAATTACTCTGCCAGTCATTGGTTCGGTAGTTTTATTTGCTAATTCAAAACTTGATGAGCCAGTTGCAATTATTTGAATGTCCTTGATGTTGTCTGTAATTACTTTTAATAATTTTCCAATGTTTGGAATATTCTGTGCTTCATCTAAAACTACTAATTTGTAATTACCCAAAAAGGCTCTAAGTTTTTCTGGCTCCGCATCTTTTAAAATCTGCTCAACTGATAGGATTTCACAGTTGAGGTATCGACCGTTATTATCCATGGTTTTTAATATTTGCTCTGCAAGAGTAGTTTTGCCTACTTGTCGAGCCCCATAAATAACAATCACCTTGCCCTTAAAAAGATCCTTTTTTAAGCTGTTTTCTAGTAATCTTAATATCATAATAATGAATTTAAGTGAAAATTTTTGATTACAATATGAAAATTAACGAATATTGACAAAATTCCAAGGTAAGAATTTAGGTTTTGAAGTTATTCCTCCCTTATGCAAAATCATTCAAACGTTAGAGGAAAATGATATGCGGCTAAAAATTCTCCTTCACTTTCTCGGCTATTGTTCTCCCAATACTTATCGAAGCAGTTGCTGCTGGAGATGGTGCATTAAGAACATGAATCATTTTTTCTGCTTCAACAATTCTAAAATCATCAACAAGATTGCCGTTTGGATCAACTGCTTGTGCACGCACTCCAGCGCCGCCTTTAGTTAAATCATCAAGTTGTATTTCTGGAATCAGCTTTTGCAATGCTTTAACAAAAGCACTTTTGTTTAATGAGCGATGAAATTCTCCAATTCCCATTTTGTAATACTTCGCCGCCATTTTCCAAAAGCCAGGGTACACCGCCATTTCAATAATATCGGTTGGCGAAAATTCTTTGTGTGAATATCCTTCGCGCTTAAAAGCAAGTACGGCATTTGGTCCTGCTTCAACTCCGCCTTTTATCATTCTTGTGAAATGAACACCGAGAAAAGGAAAGCGGATATCCGGCACAGGATAAATCAAATTCTTAACAAGATGTTCTTTCTCCTTCTTTAGTTTGTAATACTCACCGCGGAAGGGAATAATTTGCAAACCGGGATTTACTCCGCAAATCTTCGCAACTTGATCCGAATGAAGCCCTGCACAATTAACTAAAAATCTTGTTTTGTACTCGGCGGAATTTGTCTCTAAAATCAGCAGATTGTTTTCTTTACTTAACCCTAAAAACTTACTGTTGATTTTTACTTCACCGCCGTTTGCCAGAATTATTTTTGCATAAGCTTCAGTTACTTGGTTATAATCAACAATTCCGGTTTGAGGAATAAATAGACCTTCCAAACCATTTACGTGCGGTTCATATTCTTTTAATTCTTCTTTGCTAAGTTTTTTAATACCAACAAGCCCATTTGCTTTTCCTCTTTCTTCTAATTTTTGCAGCTGCGCAATTTCTTCTTGATTTAGCGCAACCACAAGTTTTCCGCATAGTTCATGCTTTATGCCATGCAGTTCGCAAAACTTGTACATCTGTTCTCGTCCTTCTACACAATTTTTTGCTTTGAGTGAGCCAGGTTTATAGTAAAGTCCCGAATGAATAACCCCGCTGTTATTTCCCGTTTGATGTGCGGCTAACTTACTTTCAGCTTCAAGCACGATAACATTTCGAATTCCGTTTTCTTGCAGAGCCATGGCTGTTGCGGTTCCAACAATTCCCCCGCCGATAATCACAGCATCATAAATTTTTATTTGCATCATGTTAATCCCAAAATATCTGCTAAGCAAAATTAACTAAAATAGAACGCGGATTTTTATGATTGTTTATGATTAATTATGATCTTAAAAAATCATAATTAATCTGCGGTATCAGCGTTCTATTGTGTTCATTGTTCATAAATAGCTTTATCTTTGCAAAAACAAATTACCATTATGCAAAAAACTATTACAATTTTTGGCAGCTCAATTCCTCAGCACGGGGATGAACAATATGCCGCTGCGGAAAAATTAGGCGAACTGCTTGCTTTAAAAGGATTTAATGTATGTTCAGGCGGCAACCTTGGAATTATGGAAGCAGTATCAAAAGGTGCTGTTCGCAACAATGCAAATGCGATTGGCATTACTCTCAACTCGGTGGGATTCACTTCTAATAAATATTTAACCGAAGAAATTATTTGCTCGTCTTTGTTTGACAGAATTACTAAGCTAATTCAATACGGCGATGGCTATGTTATTCTTCAAGGTGGAACCGGCACATTGCTGGAACTTGCCGCAGTTTGGGAGTTGATGAACAAGGACTTACTTAGTGTTAAACCAATCGCATGTCATTCGAGTATGTGGAAAGAAATTGTAAGCGTAATGAATGATCAGCTTAGAAAAGAAAACCGTTTGACAGACCTTGTTAAATGCTTTAATTCGGTTGAAGATATTGCTGATTATTTATCAACGACTATTCTTAAATCGAAATAAGCTGTTCACATGAAATCGAAAGCGGTACAAGATTTTTATCCTAACGAATTAAGCTACTGTTATGGCTGCGGCAAATCTAACGAACATGGTCATCAGCTAAAAACTTACTGGGATGGCGAGGAAACAGTTTCGCATTTCACTCCAAAAGAATATCACATTGCTATTCCCGGTTATGTTTACGGAGGATTAATTGCATCAATTATAGATTGCCACGGTACAGGTTCTGCGGCTTTGGCTTTTTACAAAGCTGAGAATAGAGATATTGATACTTTGCCTCCATTCCGATTTGTTACTGCTTCACTTCAAGTTGATTATCTAAAACCTACGCCGCTTGGTGTTGAGCTTGAATTGAGAGGCAAGATAGTAGAAGTTAAAGGAAGGAAAGTGATTACGGAAATTACTTTATCGGCAAATGGACAGATTACTGCGCGCGGGAAAGTTATTGCAGTTCAAATGCCGGAAGGTATGTTAAAATAATTCAATTCAGATTGCCTCAAGAGTCTGCGTCTGTGCACGAATAAGTTTGGGATAATACTTGCCGTTTTCTGTTAGATAAAAACTACTACCTCTTTCTACAATGCGGCCATTCTGAAAAACTAAAATCTGATCGAACATATCCATCCGAGTCAGTCTATGTGTTATAAAAATTATTCTCTTGCCATGAGAATTCCTTTTTATTGTGCTTAAGATTAAGCCTTCGGTTAAATTATCTAAATGGGATGTTGCTTCATCAAAAATTAGTATCGGTGTGTTTCTTAAAAGTGATCGGGCAATAGCAAGTCTTTTAATTTCACCGCCGCTTAACTTTTTTCCAAATTCACCAATGTGTGTGTTTAATTTTTCCGGCAAGTTTAAAATCATGTTCTTAAGATCAACTTGTTCAAGTACATTATACATTTCTTCATCGCTTGCATTTTCATTTGCTATCAGCAGATTTTCCTTTATGGTTCCTGCAAACAAATGGGTTTTTTGCGGAACAACCGAAATTATTTCTCTTATTTTTTCTGACGACAGCTGCGAATAACTTATTCCGCCAATTGAAATCTCTCCCTTATTATAACTCCACAATCGAGTTAGAATATTAACTAAAGTAGATTTTCCGGCTCCGCTTGCACCAACAATTGCAAGTATTTGATTTTCCTTAACTTCAAACGAAATATTTTCTAAAGTTTCCGCTTTACCATCATACGAAAATGAAACGTTGTGAACCTTTAAATCGTATCCATCAAAATTTACATCACCATGCACTAAATTGTTTGTTATTTCTGCTTTTTGTTCGGTAATCTCTAACAATCTGCTTCCGGCTTCAATGCTTTTGCTTAAATATTGAAAAGCAAGCGGGATTTGAAAAACAATTTCGTACGATGCCATAATTCCAATGGTTATTACTGCTAAATAAACTCCATCAAGTAATCCGCGGGTAACATCCGGAATAGATACAAAAAGCAGAGCAGCAACGGTTAAATTCATTGCTAAGCCGGTTAAGCTTTCATGCAATCCTTTAATCAAGTTCATTTTATACTCAGCCTTGAGGAGCTCATTTTGTTTGTCAATAAATTTTTGTTTCCAATTTTTTATTTCTTGATAAATTATTAATTCAGATAATCCGTACATGCCGTCAATTGCAATATTCTTAAGCTCCGTTCGTAAAACAATAATTTTTTTGCCAAGCTTACTGCTTAGTAAATAAGTTAAAATTGGTATTCCTATCGCTGAGCTGAGGAAGATTGCAAGAAAAATTAAAGCATACGTTATACTGAATTGATTCAGCAGAACAAACATAAAACCACAGGTTAAAACCAAAATGAACGGCGGCGAAATTACTCTAACAAAAATGTGCTCAAGACTTTCAATATCCTCAATTGATCTTGTAAGCAGATCGCCGCTTGAGTAATCGATAGTTTTAGATGGAACTAAAGGAATCAGCGATTTATAAAACCATACTCTAAACTTTGCAAGCAGCTTAAAAGTAATTTTGTGTGAAATATATCTTTCCAAATATCTAAAAACGCCGCGGGCAATGCCGAAAAATCTTACACCAACAATTGCAACTTGAAGCTGGTAAATTGGGGTTTGAATTGCTGCTTTAGCAATTAGGTAAGAGGAAGTCATCATTAAACCAATACCGCTGCCGACTGTAATAAATCCCAGCAAAACAGCAAAGAGCATCCAAAGTTTATAATCTTTTCCAAGCGATACTATCTTTAAAAATGTTTTCATGCACTTTTCCTTTGTGCTGTCAGCAATTCATTATAGTAACCGCTTCTTTTAATTAATTTTTCATGAGTTCCAGTTTCGACAATTCGCCCTTCTTTCATTACAATAATTTCATCTGCCCGCATAATTGTATTTAACCTGTGAGCAATAATCAAAACTGTTTTTCCTTTAAATAGATTATACATGCAGCTCAAAATTTCTTCTTCGATGATTGGATCTAGATTGGCAGTTGGTTCGTCAATAAATAAAAATGGAGAATTTCGAAGGTATGCACGTGCCAAAGCAATTCTCTGAATTTCTCCGCCGCTTAGTTTATTCCCGTATTCCCCAATTGTTGAATCGTACTTTTGCGGAAGCGATGAAATAAAATCATGAACTTGAGCTTTGCCGGCTGCATTAATAACTTCTTTAATTGTGGCTTTGTAGTTGGAAATTCTAATATTTTCTAAAATACTGGTGTTAAATATGTGCGGATTCTGGGGCAGCCATGAAATTTTACTTCTCCATGCTTCTTCAGTTTGTTCATAAAAATTTTCTGAACCAATTAAAATGTTTCCTTCATCTGCATTGATAAATCTAAGCAGCATATTCATTAATGAACTTTTGCCTGCACCGGTAGCCCCAACCAAAGCAGTAACTTTTTGCGGCAGAATAGTAAGCGAAATATTATCGAGAGCTTTTATTTCTCTGCCTGGATATGTAAACGAAACATTGTTGAAAATTATTGGTTGTGAATTTTCGAGATGAAATATTTTCTGTTCATGTACATCAGCTCTCAACGGCATTTCAAATTTTAATATTTGATTTATCCTTTCAAAAGCTGAAACTCCTTCCATCCCAGCGTGATAACTTGCGCCCAACTGACGAAGCGGCAAGTAAAAATCTGGAGCAATAATTAAAATGAATAAAGCATTTGAAAAGTCAAAGTTACCAGCCAGTAAACGTAATCCAACTGATACTGCGATAACGGCAACGCTTATGGTTGCGGCAATTTCTAAAACCAAGGCGGAGAGAAATGCGACTCTCAGAACTCTCATGGTTTTTATTCTAAAATGATTTGTAACATCAAATATTTTTTCAACTGTTTCGTTTGTTTTATTGAAAAGTTTTAAAGTAGATAAGCCAAGCAAGACATCGAAAAAGTAAGCACTCATTCGGCTGAGTGATTCCCATTGTTTCTTATTCATTCTCTCTGCAATTGAACCAATCAAATACATGAACAATGGAATGATCGGGGCAGTAACCACAAATATTGCTGCGGTCAGCAAATCGACCGGAAAGATAAATATCAAAATTATAATTGGAATAAAAAGCGATAAAAACACATGCGGTAAAAATTTGGAAAAGTAATCTTCCAGCTTATCTACTCCTGTGAAAAGAGTATTGGTTAGTTCACCGGTTCTTTCGGATTTTAAAGTCAGCGGTCCAATCTTTTCAATTTGAATTATGATTTGTTCACGGAAATATTTCTTTAGATGACGCACTAACCCCGAAGCAAAGTACTGGCTGAGCCAAAGAAGAATTGCTCGTGAAGCAGAGACAATCAAAAATAAGATAAGTAAGCTTTGTACATTGTTTAGGGCTGCATGAAAAAGAAAAACCGAATTTATTATTTTACTTAGAATGTGAGCTTGACCAATTACAGCTCCCGATGCGAGAATTGAGGCAGCAATTATTAAAGCAAATTTAGCCGGTGCTGTTTTTACAAAAGCAAAAAGTTCTTTGTTGAAATTCATTCATCTTTTAGCAGAGTTGGGTGACATAAGATATTGAGCTGTGTATATTTTACTCCTTGTATTTTTTAAGCAGCACAATCGAAATTACAAACAGCAAGATCATAACAGACAAAACTCCTATTTCCAGCATATACATATTAATCTTTTCGTGGTAGTAAGCAGTTTCAACACTTATAATTAATATTCTTCGAATTGCGGCAATCAAACCAACAATTAAAAATGGTTCGGCACAAAGCACATGATCTCTCATTGTAATGCGCACTGTGTATAGAATTTCCAAAACCATAACCAACAACAATGTTTTTGAAATTATTTCTATGAGAACTTGAACCTGATCGGCTGATCTGAAAATTGCCGGGAAAGATAGTATTTCATTGTAAACCAATAACAGTGCACTTGCAATTAGAAACAACGCAACTATTGTATAAATAATATCTTCAACCGAACTTAATGAGGACAATATTATTTTCTTCATTTAATTTTCTCCGGCAGTATTGATAAATATCATTTTCAAATAAAAAAGAGGTGGACTTAAAAGTCGCAAATTGTCAGTCAGAGCCTGCCTGTCAGCAGACAGGCTTGTCGAAGACTGACAATTCTTTATAAAATCACACTTCGACAAGCTCAGTGTGACAGTAGAAATTACTTCTAAGACAACCTCTTCAAAATAATGATTGTTTTAAATAATTAGTACTCTAACTTGGACTTTGTAGATAACCGTTTTCTGAAAACCCAATATGTCCAAATCTGATAGCCCAAAACAATCGGAACAAAAATTAATGCTACAATACTCATAACTTGCAGAGTGTATGGGCTTGATGATGCATTATAAATTGTTAAACTCCA
Source organism: Ignavibacteriaceae bacterium (assembly GCA_013388515.1). Taxonomy (GTDB): domain Bacteria; phylum Bacteroidota; class Ignavibacteria; order Ignavibacteriales; family Ignavibacteriaceae; genus XYD12-FULL-36-8. Next base: position 23,657 of record JACAFC010000094.1, read on the forward strand.
ATCGGGGTTTAGACTTGAAACCATTACTCTTGGGAACAAACCAATAAACACAGTAATGGTTGAAAAAGTAATAGTTAAAGCAGTCATTATAAATGCCCAGCCCTCTTTCTGAATCTTTAATAAATAACCAACTGATAAAAGAGCAGCTCCGGCAATAATTGGTGTAACACCGGGATTTACTCCCAGTTTACTGAACATATCAGTCTCGAAGTAACCATATATTACATAAGCAAAAAGCAGAACCGTTGCCGGCAGCCATAATTTTTTAGCGGTCTTTCTTGCATTATCTAAAAGTTCATCAGTGAGTTTTAAGGATAAGAAAAGTGCACCATGCAAAGTAAAGAGCGCCAGTGAAGCTAATCCTCCAACTAAAGAATATGGATTTAGGAGAGTAAAGAAGTTTCCTGTAAAATTCATATTCTCATCGATGGGAACGCCGCGAATTAAATTTGATATTGCAACACCCCACAGTAAAGCTGGAATAAAACTGCTAATAAAGATTACCCAATCCCATCTTGTTCGCCAGACCTTATCTTCTTTTTTGCTTCGGTATTCGAAAGCAACACCGCGGGCAATTAATGCCAGCAGCATAACTACAAGTGCAAGGTAAAATCCGCTGAACATTGTTGCATACCAATTTGGAAAAGCAGCAAAAGAAGCTCCGCCTGCAGTAAGCAGCCAAACCTCGTTGCCGTCCCAGTGGGGTCCAATGGTGTTAATGACTGCTCGGCGACTTCTATCATCTTTACCTAAAAACGGTAGAAGAATTCCAACGCCATAATCAAATCCTTCAAGGAAAAAGAACCCTATGAAAAGAATTGTAATAAGAATAAACCAAATAATATTTAAATCCATTTTATCCTCCTATGCATTGCTTAAAACTGTGTGTTCGGCTTCTTCTGCTTCAATGTCATCTACATTGCGAGAAGCATATTTGATCATTAATTTTATCATGATAACCATCAGCACAGCATAAATCAGCGTGTAAGCAATTAATGAAAACAAAACTTCGCCTGCCGAGACTGTGTTGGAAACTGATTGCGCTGTTTGGAATAATCCGAAAACTGTCCATGGCTGTCTTGCAATTTCGGTAAACAGCCATCCTGTAGTATTTGCAACAACCGGAAGAAGCATTGACCAAAAAACAATTTTGTACATCATTGGTTTTAATTCGTATCTATTTTTCATTGCTTTGTAAAGCGACAGTGCAGCAATTAATAACATCAAAAAGCCTGCTCCAACCATTATTCTAAAAGTCCAGTATGATATTGCCACAGGAGGAACATAATCGCCTGGACCAAATTTTTGCTCAGCTTCAGCCTGTAATTGATTTATTCCCCTTACCTCGCCTTCAAATTTATTGTATGCAAGAAAACTTAATGCGCCTGGAATTTTTATAGCAAAAACATCTTTTCTGTTTTTTTCATCACCAAATGTGAACAGAGACATTGCCGCAGGGTTTTCGGTATTCCATAGTGCTTCTGCGGCTGCCATTTTCATTGGCTGAATTTTAATCATATACTGAGCTTGATTGTGCCCAACCAAAATTACCAGCACAGATCCTACTAAAGCATAAAAAGCACCAAACTTGAATGACTTTAGAAAGACCTCATGTTTCTGCTTTTTAACTAATTGAAAAGCGCTGATTGAAAGAATTAAAAATCCGGCAGTAGCAACTGCACCAAAAAATACATGCGGAAATTGAACCCACAAGTGACCATTTGTAATTAAGGCGAAGAAGTCCGTCATCTCTGCCCTGCCATTTCGGATAGCGTACCCAACCGGCTGCTGCATGAATGAGTTTGCTGCCAATATCCATATAGCAGAAAGATTAGAACCAACTGCAACCAGCCAAATAGAAGCAAGGTGAGCTTTCTTTGGAAGTTTGTCCCAGCCAAAAACCCAAACGCCTAAAAATGTTGATTCCATAAAGAAAGCCAGCAGTGCTTCAATCGCAAGCGGTGCACCGAAAATATCTCCCATAAATCTTGAGTATTGAGACCAGTTCATCCCGAACTGAAACTCCTGCACGATACCGGTAACCACACCAATGGCAAAATTTATAAGGAAGAGCTTTCCCCAAAACTTTGTCATTTTTTTATAGGATTCATTTCCGGTTCGGTAGTAAGCGGTTTGCATAATTGCAACAGCAATTGAAAGTCCCAATGTTACAGGAACAAAAAAGAAGTGATAAACTGTTGTAATTGCAAACTGCCATCTCGCTAAAAAAAGTGCATCCATAAGTTTACCTCGATAATAGTTAATTATTAAGAAGTTTTAATTAAGTGATGAAGAATGTAATCCGAAATTTTTTGCTTTTTTAAAGTGTCCATAAAAATTTGCTCTTGCTGCACAAAGAAAGAATGAAATTTGCAGCCGAGTTCAAATTCACAAAAAACGTTTTCGCACATGCAATCGTTAAATTTTATTTTGAAACCAATGATGTTAAGTACATCCCACATAGAAATTTTTTGAGGATTAGCTTTAAGAAAAACCCCGCCATATTTCCCTTGAATTGAATCTGTTATATCAGCTTTTTTAAGTTTGTGAGCAATTCGTGAAGCAAATTTTTGTGATATGCGTAAAGTAGCTGCCATATTCCTTACACTAACAAACTCACCCTTCTTCAGTCCGGCAAGGTAAGCTGTAATTCTAAGTGCGTAATCTTGTTCGCGGGATATGAAACTTTGAATTCTCATTTTTTAAATATTACCCAACAAGTAATGTTTAAAATTAAAACATCGAAACTTTAATTCAAAGTAATTTTTTAGACCGTTACTTCGAAATTTTTAGAAATTAATTTTAATAGTTATTGGGAGGAATTGAATGACAGCTTGCCCCGATTATATTGGGAAAGCAATCTTCCATTAGTAAAATAAATCATTTATATATAGTTTGCTTCTCCCGACAAGCCAGTCTGCCGAAAGGTAAAATCGGTATTGCAAAGAGTGATTTGTGGATTCTTCAAAAGCGTCTTTTTAATAAATAGCACTTCGAAGTTTGGAGATTGGATATTATTAGGAATTTGTTTTTTGTTAATTAGAATTTACTAACTCCATTGCTGCGGAATAAACTCTCTCAACATCCAGTTCTTTAATACATTTGAATTTCACATCAGTTCTATTACAAATTAGGGGGCGGGGTGAATAAATAAAACAAGGTGAACAATCAAGATTAAGACTAACAATTTTGTGTTTGGTTTTCCAAGGATGAATATAATTTGGGTTAGTGGGACCAATAATTGCAACAACATTAAGCTGAAGTGCTGATGCAACATGCATTAAGCTGGAATCGTTAGTTACGAAAACATTGCATTGTTTCATAACTGCGGCACTCTCAGTTAAATTATGCGAAACAACAGAAAATGCATTTGGATTATTAATTTGGCCGACTATATTTTGCTTTAGTTCTTCCTCCGTTGGTCCGCCAAATATTAAAATCTTCGCATTATGTGCTTCGATTAACTTTTTCCCAAGCAATGCAAACTTTTCTGGTTCCCATCTTCTGTTTGCTTGGTTTTTTAATGTTGCTGATCCCGGATGAAACCCAACTACTAAATCATCGGTATTTATTTTCTTTTCTTTTAAAAATGCGTTGGCAAAATCCAAATCCGATTGAATTAGTGGAAGATCGAGACGGGGTTCTTCAACTAACTTTTGTGCCGTAAGTTTTTCACATAGCTTAAGATTCGTTTGTACGTTGTGCAGCGAATCATTTTCTATTATTCTTACATTATTCAGCCAGCCAAAATTTTGAAAATCTTTTCTTAGATATTTTACCGCTGCCTTCAGCTTACTACCTTGAAGAAAGTTAATGACATTATATTCTTTTCTGTTGGATGGATAGACACTTATGGAGATATCGTAACTATTGCGGAGTGAAAAAATATACTTTAAGGATTTCAGAAACCCTTCTGACATAAAATCAAAATAAAAAACCTTGCTGATGTTTTCGTTTCGTTCATAAAAATCCTTTACCGCTTTAAACATGACAAGCGCATGAATTTCTGAATCCGGGTAAGATTTTTTTAAAAGATGAAGTGAGGGGGTAAACATTAGTGCATCCCCAATTCCGGAAAGAGCGTTTACTAAGATTTTCATTTTAGTTTATCAAAGATGACATCTTTAACGGTTTCAACAACCAAAAAGATGTCATCTAATAATGTGGAAACTTTACTTGATTGAATCGGTTCTTAATGTGCCCGAGGCGCTCTGCTTTGCCAAATTTCTATATTTTTCAACATTACTTTTAACACTGGCATCGGTTGGATAAATAGTTTGCAGCCGCTGCCAAATGTCTGCAAGCTTTGCATACTCCTTTTGATTTTCATAGATGTCAATTAAAATTCTGTAAGGATTGTAATATGATTGAACATCGGAAGGATTTTCTTCCAGCAATTTAAGGGCTTGTTTCTCAACTTCGGATGAATATTCTCTAAATTGCTTTTCTCCTCCAGAATTATAGTACAAATTTCCAATTTCGTATAATAAACCCATTTCCATTCCAACAATCTTTCTTGGAATTTTTTCTTCCATTTTATCTAGCGTTTGAACAGCCATGGCTTTATTGTTCGTGTTAACATAATATAAGGCAAGCCTGATGAATGAATTTCTGTAATTTTGTGTCATCCTTTTATGATTTTCATCCAAGAAGATGCTGGGATCGTTAAGCCCTCTGTAATTAAATCCAGGCAAATAAGTTTTACTAAAACCTGTTTTATCAGAGAACAGTTGCTTTTTCATAATGTTTTCATTTACAAACTCAATTCCAGTTTTTCTTTTTTCCGGGACGACCCTGTAGGACATTCCCTCCATCATCAGATATTCGTCCAGTCCTATCTTGCTGTCTTCAGAACAGGTAACTGCAAAGTAAATTGGTCTTTCCCAAAGGTTTGATTCAACTATTTCCTTTACCATAATATCTTGAACTCTAATAGCTTTTACTGTTCCGAAGTTTAGGGTTGGATTCATTTGAAAAGTAATAGAACCTTGCTTAAGTACCGATGAATCAGAAACATTATAAGTGTTAAATAAATCCTGCGGTATACCATCTCTAATATTACCTGGAATTGGAATTGAAATAGATCGGCTTTCCCAAGCAATTGGCCGAATTTCACTTATTTGAGCATCGGAATACCTAATTTTTAATGTTCCAACATTATATGGATCATTTTCCTTAAGCTGCTTAATATACCAGGGAGTATTTAACAAACTAAGATTAACAACCTTTACGTCTCTTCTAATACCTTCAACATCCTGCATATACCAAACAGGAAATGTATCGTTATCGCCATTTGTAAATAAAACTCCATTGGGTGCACAGCTTTGAAGTAAATTATATGAATAATCCCATGGCAGCCAGCTTTTAGATCTATCATGTGTATAATAATTGGCAGCGAACATTCTGATTGGAACTAAAAGAACTCCAAGCGTTAGAACTCCGATTACAAAAGCATTTTTCAGCTTTTCGTTCTTAGCTTTAACGGAAATAATATCTACTAAAGCTCTAATTGCAATTGCAATCCAAATTGAAAAAACAAAAAACCCTCCTACATAAAAGTAATCTCGTTCCCGGGGTTGTGGCTGTTGTTGATTCTGATAAAACGCAGTAAGATAACCCAAAAGTATAAACATCACCATAAAAATCGAAGCCATTTTCCAATCCTTCCTGAAGTGGAAGTAAATACCCAACAAACCCAAAAGGAAAGGAACAGCAAACAAAGAATCTTTAATATCGCCGTCAAAATGGATATTAAATATCTTACCAAAAATATTTCCGATTTGATTAAATGGTGCAATGTTTACACCATCGTCCTGAGTCCAGCCCTCTCTGCCGGCATAATTCCATAGCCAATAACGAGTCATCATGTGGTTCATCTGATAGCGCCAGAAGAAATCCAGATCGCTGCTGTAGCCTGTATACACAATTTGTTGATGTGGTTCTGTTGCAAATCTTCTTTTGAATGTTGGAAAATCGCCGTACTGTTCGCGGTTAAGGTAGGAAACCAGTTCGGTAAAAGTATCGGGCTCGTTTTCGTTCATTGGGGGATTTTGATTTGCTCTAATAATTACTAATGCAAATGTTGTAAACCCAATGATTGCAAAAATTAGCGACATTGAGACTAAATGAAGCGTGGGTTTTTTCTCTCTAACTGAGAAGTAAACAGCATAACCAAGCAAGCCAAAAAGCAACACCAAGATTAATATCTCTATAGTAATGCTATCCCCAGCTATTTCTGCCATAAATGCAGGAAGAAATTTTACAATGCCTGGATAAGTTATAAAAAGTGCCGCCCCGCCAATAAACAGAGGCATGTAAAAAGAGTTTCTTGTAAAAATCTTCTTCCAGAAAATTCCCATAAAAATAACACTAATACCTGCAGCCATCATTTTAAATTTTGTATCGTAAGCTTGATATTCCTCGGGGCTTGGAGGAGTGGTTCCTTTTTGAGCACTCCACATTGCCAAGGAAACCAAAACAATTATACCAGCATGAATTAAAAATAGAATTCCTGTTTTTTTACATGCCTCGTCATCCAGTAAGTATTTCCTAAATAGTACAACCATAGCAACTGGAACAACTGCAAGAACACTCATTAAATGCACGCCGGTTGAAAGTCCAATTAAGTACGCAATCATTAGTAAATATTTTTCATTATCCTTTTCATCGGCTCTTTCATGCCAGCGGATCATTAACCATGTAACAAAAGCAGCAAGCAATGTACTGAATGCATAAACCTCTGCTTCTACACCGTTGAACCAAAATGTATCGCTGAATGCAAATGACAGCGCACCAATAGCTGCGGCTATGTATGTTCCCAGGGCATCGAAAAGATTTTCCGGTTTCTTGCCCCTGTAATTCTCAATCAACTTAACAGCAATAAAATAAAGCAGAATTATAGATGCAGCACTGGAGAGTACTGAAATATAGTTGACTCTTAATCCCACATTTTCCACAAAAGGAATCATCGCAAAAATTCTGCCTAATAAAAGAAAGAATGGAGTTACTGGTGGATGTGGTACCTGAAGATAATAGCTGGCTGCAATGAATTCACCGCAATCCCAAAAAGAAACCGTTGGCTGGACAGTTAAGATTAACACAATTAAAGAAATTAAAAAAACTGCTGCACCAATAATATTTCGCAAGAGCTTATAATTCATCATTACCTCTAAGAGTAGTCAATAATAATTTTATGAGTTGAGAATTTTTTAAGTTTCCTTCTTTTTGAAAAAAGCATCATATTTTGAGCGATCTACGGGTATGTTATATTTGTCATAAAGTGCTTTTAATTTACTCATCGAAATTGAGTCAAATTCTTCTTCATCTTTTTGCATTTTCATAAGCATTTTAAAATCTTCGGCTTCTTTTCTTTCAAATTTTCTTTCAAATTTTCTTAAAAAATCCAAGTATTTAGATTGATCACGGTACGACATAACGCCTCCGTTTTACTTTTCGTTCACTTTTAAATCAAATTTTGGCTTCGCAAAATAGCTAAACTAATCTTTATAAAAAACCATTTGGTACGTATGACGTTTGTTGATGAATTGTGTTCCTTCCTAGTTTGTTAAATATTTTCATCTAAATATGATTGTTGTTATTTACTATTTTTACAACATGAAGGTAAACGAAATAAATTATTTTATTCTTAATAAGCCCTATGGCTATCTTTCGCAATTTACTGATAAGCTTGGCAGAAAGACGCTGTCTGATTTTAAAGAACTGCCTAAGTGCGTATATCCTGTTGTAAGATTAGATATGGATAGCGAAGGATTGCTTTTGTTATCAAATGACAAACTTTTAGTGGATTTTTTGCTAAATCCAAAAAATTTTCATGAAAAAGAGTATATGGTTCAAGTTGAGGGTATTCCAAGCGAAAAAAAAATGGATGCCTTTAGATCCGGCTTATTCATTGAGAATCAACTTACTCTGCCTGCCAAAATTGAAATTATTGAAAATTTTGTTATTCCAGAAAGAATTCCTCCAATTCGAAAACGAATGAATATTCCGGTTTGCTGGTTAAAAATAATTATTACCGAGGGGCGTAACAGGCAGGTAAGAAAAATGACTGCTGCAATTGGCCACCCAACTTTAAGATTAATCCGAACAAGAATAAAAAACATATCGCTTGGTGAATTAAAACCAGGTGAAACAAGAAGTCTTACGGAAATTGAACTTCAAGATCTAAAAAAATAATTTCCTTCCAATCAAGTCCAAGTTTAAAAAAATACAGCTGCAGACGCCTGTTTATTTAGAATTCAGGCAGATTGCTTTAATATCCAGGCGATTAGCATTGTACTAATTCTTCGTTTTTGTTCAATTTTTAATCGTTTCACTTTGGCATGATTGTTTAATAATGCACTGTGAAAATGAATTAAAGAAAAAACACAAATAACTCAATTATTCACAAAACAAATGGAGTACAAAATGAAATCGCAACTTTCCCTTTTGGCACGTTTCTTTTCAATAGTAATGCTCGCTGTATTTGCATTATTTATTGGATGTAAAGAATCTTCGATTGAACCGGAAAGCACTGAGCCAACAACCGATACAGAAGCAATGCTAAAGCTAGCTGAAGAAGATTCTGCAGTAGCATCGTTCGAGCCAAGTTATAATGAAGAAGATGCTATGAGTTTCTTAGGTAAAACTGAAGCTGAAATTTATCCATTTAAAGTCGGTCATAGAGTCCGCCTAGTAAACAGAAATTTAAGCGTTGATTTTGTGGGCGATACTGCATATGGAACACTTACCAAAACATTTGAAGGCACGCTAATTATTGCAGCTTCTTATAATTCAGGCGCTACACAGCCCGATACTGTAGTTAAAAAGCCCTTTACCTCAGTTATTACTAAGAAGATTATTTTTGTTAGAAGAGATAGTACTCGGTTCCCTTATAGAAATTGGAAAATTGCCGCCATATCATTACCTGAAGGCGGAGTGCTTAGCCAAAACATAGATATTAAAAAACTAACAGCTTTCCTTCCAAATGGCGACACTCTTGTTATCAATTCTCCCAACAGTTATTTCTTATCAAGAGGATGGGGATGGTGGAGACAGCTTCCTATAATATCTAAAAATCAACCAACTACTATTAAGTTAGAAGTATACAGCGCTTACGCAGATACAGATTTTGTTACCTTAACTTATGGTGCAGATATTAAAGGATTTCATAGAGCAAAGAAAAGATTTGTAATGACATCATCCGTTCCATCGGGCAATGGATATGATAAAACTTACGAACAAACCTATACTTCGCATCAGTTTGTTGGTCATTATCATGCAATAATAAACGCACTGCCAAAGCAAGTTATATATGATGACGCTACGCTTGTTGAATCCGAAACATGGGGAATGCCCTACTTTATAAAGCCATAACTGATTGGGGGGGTATAAATGGGATGCTGCTGCGCGGCATCCCCTATTTATTTAACAACTATTATAAATAAATTGAATTATTAAAACTTGAATCGTAATTTTAACAGCAATGAAATCATCAATTAAATATCTTTTTTTGTTTTTGCTTGTCCAATTTTACGTTGCTTGTAACAGTCCGCAGCCAACCGCTCTTGTTGAGGATACTGATCCAATTGAAATTGAAGTAATAAATAAAAATCTTGCTGAACCAACAAGTTTTGGACTTGATTCAACCGGAATAAGTGATAATCCAGCTCGGTTTACAAATGTTATAACTGTGGCAGGTATAAAATATGAATCAAATAAAGATTTGTTTAAAACCTCATTTGCTCAAGCTGTTTTTTTTGATAGATCAAAACCGGTATATGTCCTGAACCATCGTTTAATAGGTTATGGTACAAATACACCTGGCTCTGTTTATTTTAATAATAGAAGGGCAGATATTCGCCAACTAGTTGTAAAGTATAGTGCGAATAAAGATACCTCGCTGGGATTTCGTTACGTTCTGTATCGCAGAGCTGGTTTGGGTGATCCTTTCGATTTTGAATTTAACTCAACAGTAAATTTTAGATTCGACCCCATCTTATCTGCACCCATAAGTTTTGACATCACAACGCCGCCTGAAATTTTCTTAAACTATAAACTATCTGGTCAACGAGCAAATAAGAATTTGGCTCTACTGCTTGAGTGGAATGCGGGAAACGTGAAAAATTTCGAAATTCTTCTAAGTATTGGCGACATTCCATTATACAGAATTAAAACAGCAGATGATGGTAAATTTCTTATTCCTGTAAAATTACTTCAAGAGCTTGCTCAAAAATTCGATAGCATAAATTTCACCCTCACCAGAAAATACGAGAAACGTGAAAGCAGCACCTTCAGCGAATTGATTGTTGTCTCTCAAAGTATATTCAATATTTCCATTGAGCTGCCTTGAGAATAATTAATAAAACAATATTTATAATGACAATGTTTTGCTCTATCAATTCATGGGCACAAAATTCCTTTAGCTTGAATGGGCTTTGGAACTTATCTCAAAAGGGAACTACTTTGCAGAACACCATGGACGGCAATGTATCTAATCACCTTTTATTTAAGGATTGGGGTTTTGCTTTTTCATTCGGAGGGGAATTTTCAAAACCGCTCACTTCAAACATTTACTCCTTGTCTCTATCAAAAAGGTTTGGCAAAAGTACATTAACAGCCCGATATACTCCTGGTTTTAAAAAAGAATTTATATTCAGCAATAGCAATGGTATAGTGCTGGAAGATTCTTCATTCCAGCAGCTCAATTCGAAGTTTACTTATAAAGAATTACTCGGACTTGGATATGCTTTTTCTTTTTCGAATGACTTTAGCCTGGGATTTTCTTTTAGATACTTTTCACAAGAGTTTAACAACCAAACTTTTAAACCCGTTTCCTTTGGCGACACACTTTTTATTTTAGAACCAGAAAGTTTTATTGAATCCTCAAATTTTTGGAAAGGCGATATAGGATTTAACTATTCAATTGATGATTTTTTAACGCTTTCTGTTGCTTCTTTAAATTTATTTAGTATTAACGAACAGAATATTAGTGATGAAAATTTACAGTATAAAATAAGAGCTGATAAGGGTGCTCTGTTTAGAGCATCCTATAAACCATTTGGACAAACAAGCATTAATCTTCTTTATGAAACCACAAATGCTTTTCAATTTGGTTTTAGTAGTCTAGCTTCATTCGATAATGCCCACATTGGTTTATGCATCGCCGCTCAACACGATAAGCTTCAGACTCCGTATATAAATGGACTTACTGGCAGTATACTATTTTCCAATGATCTTTGGGGTATTTCGTTGAGCGGAATAAAATATTTTAATAATCGCGACAAGGTCTATCCATTTTCTGAGTTTAAAGCACAGGGAATACAGAATCTGATTAATAATAAATACAGCTTGGATAAAGCATTTTTAACAATCACTTTAACCTTGAATACTATTCAAGAAAAATTAGTAAGGTTTCTGTCGGTTGACATAAACAAAGACATTTATCCGGCTTTCTACGAAGCTTATGTTGACACTCCCTTTGCGCTTGGAAAAATTATAAGCCTAAGCGACAAAACCATACAAGTAAGGCCATCGAGTAAAATCGAAGGAATAAATTCTGATTTTACACAATCGCCAATAGTAACTATTCAACCAAAAGATACCGTGCTCGTGCCCTTTTACACAATCATATCAGATTCATATGACAAACAAAAAGCTGAGATTGCTCAGGTATCTTTTGCTTTAACAATCTCGGGCGAAGAACCGGATGATTTCAATCAGGCTCCAATATTAATTAATGGCGTAAACAGCTGGGATGGCAAGGTAAGTAATTTAAAGTACTTCATAAAAAAGGATCTTGGTTATTCGATGGGTTTTTCGAAAAATGTGTTAAGCAAAAAGAAGATTTTGCTTGATACTATTTTATATTCGTTATCACCCTTTTATAAAGCCAAATACATTTTTGAAGATTTCGCCAAGGAGATCACATACACTTCGGATCCAAGAGCAACCACTGAGTATGTTCAGTTTCCAAATGAAACAATTAAACTCCGCGGTGGTGATTGCGATGATTTAAGTGTCTGTTACAGTTCACTTTTAGAAAGTGTTGGAATTGAAACGGCATTGGTAGACTACAAAGGCGGCAATAATATTCGGCATGTTAACATCCTGTTTAATACAAACCTAACACCCGATGATGCTAAGCTTATTACAGAAAACGATTCAAAATATTTTGTTAGAAAAGATGAAAATGGGACCGATGAAATCTGGATTCCAATTGAAACAACGGAACTAACTAATTTTGACGCTGCCTGGGAAACTGGTGCAGAAAAATTTTATACTGAAGCTATTGAACATCTTGGTCTTGCAAAAGGTGTTGTTGAAATAATTGACGTTTACTAATAAAAGAATATTTGAGAGTAAAAAATGAAACATTTATTATTTTTTTTAGTGCTTGCTTCTGAACTGGTTTTTACACAAAAATGTTATGTGGAAAGCATAACTGGAAGCGTAAGGGCGCAAATTGGAACAAATGAACGGTGGACTGAAATTCAAGAAGGTATTGAATTACCACCTTACAGCACAGTATCAACTGAAAAAAATTCATCGGCTGTGTTAGTAAAAGGAAACACAAAATTTACTTTAAAGGAATCGGCAGCTGTTACCGTTAATAACATAAAAAAAATGTCCGTCGATGATCTTTTGTTGGCTCTTGCAATGGAAGATATGCTAAACGCTCCTCGAAAAAAGGATGACGCAAAATCCAAAAGCACTCAAATCTATGGTGAACTAAACAAAGAAGAAAAGACCAACAGTGTTTCAAATACAGAGTTTGGATTAATGAGGCTGAACGGGGCAAAACAATTGGGTGAAAGCGGATTCAGAGAATCTGCGATTGTAGCCGCAAAAGAAACATATCGCAAGTATCCTGAAACCAAAAAAATTATTTCCTACAGAATTTATTTTGCAAATTTGCTTTATGAAAAGGGATTGTATGAAGAAGCTTATTCAGAATTTGACTCATTTAAAAATTTAGCAATGAGTGAAAAGGAAAAAACTGAAATAAGCTCTAAAATGGATATGTTAAACAAGAAGCTAATAAATAAATAGCATCTATTATTTAACTTTTTATCACTTTACCTGGCATTGCTCCAGTGTGTTCACTATTATTTATTACAAGCTTTCCATTAACAATTACGTATGGAATTCCGTCGGGGTACTGATGCGGTTCGGTAAAAGTTGCTTTATCTTTTATTGTGTTAAAATTAAAGACCACAACATCCGCAAGCTTGCCTTCCATCAATCTTCCACGATCTGAAAGCCCCAATTTATCCGCTGGCATCGACGTCATCTTCTTAATCATCTCCTCAAGAGAACAGATTTTCCTTTCTTTAACATACTTTGCAATTGCACGCGGAAATGTTCCATATGCTCTTGGGTGTGCGATGCTGTTGTTCATAGGCGGATAGGGTGCATGTGAACCCGCATCGGAAGCAATCATTACTTTAGGGTGAGCTAAAATTTTCTCGGTTGATTTTTCTTCCATACCAAAACCCACCATCATCGTTCGGTTATCAGAGTCGAGAATAATCTTTACTGCTGTTTCAAAGCAATCACGACCGATTTCTTCAGCAATTTTTTTAATTGTTTTGCCTTGATAGATCTCCGAATTTTCGTTTCCTACGCTTGAAATTAATACTCCATCCCAATCACCATCAAGGTTTGTAACTTTTTTTTCAGAATGTTCTTTCATTTTTTTAAGCAGCTCACTGTCGTGTAATCTTTCAAAAAATTTTGAATTGCCGCCGTCACGCGCCCACAATGGAAACAAAGCATCTAAACCAGTATGATAAGCAACATACGTGTATCTGTCAGCATGAACATTTAAACCCGCAGCTGCAGCATTATCAATTTTTTCAAGTACGGCATCTGCTTTATGCCAATTAGATTTGCCCGAAACTTTTAAATGCGAGATTAATAAATTCGAAGAAGATTCTTTTGCAATTTTAATTGCTTCATCTAAAGCTTCCAATACAGTATTATCTTCATTCCTCATATGTGTTGAATAAAGTCTGGCTTTTATTGGGGCTGCATTGCAAAGTTCAATCAATTCTTCAGTTGATGCAAAACTGCCCGGAGTGTATTCAAGACCTGTTGATACACCAACAGCGCCTTCGTCGACTGCTTTTAACACTTCGTTTTTCATTTTCTGCATTTCAATTTCAGATGCGGGTCTATTGTCATAACCAATAATTAATTCCCTTATGGTTCCAAGACCAACCATGGAAGCTAAATTAAGCGAGAATTTTCGTGATGAAAAATCATTTAGGAAATCACCTAAAGTGCGCCAAGTTATTTCTTCACCATATTCTTCTTTAAAGTTTTTTAAAGTTCGCTGTAAACCAGGACCTCCAAGCGGACCCCAAGAAAAACCATCTTGTCCGGTAACTTCAGTTGTTACGCCTTGCCTAATTTTACTTTCAGCCTTGGGATTCAAAATTAAGTCTGAATCCGTATGAGAATGAATGTCAATAAATCCAGGTGTAACTTTTAATCCCGAAGCATCAATGGTAATGTCTGCATCATCAGAATTTATCTTTCCAATTAAAAGAATTTTGCCATCTTTAATTCCAACATCCGCAATAAATTCCTTTTTACCAGTTCCATCTATTACGTGTCCATTTTTTATAAGTATTTCAAACTTGCGTGAATTTGGAAAAATATTCTTTACCAATAGATTGTTTGGTAAAAACAAACCTGCGCTAAGAATTGATGAGTTCCTTACAAATTTTCTTCTTGAAATATTTTTCATTTCAATTTTCTTAAAGTTGTTTTTATTTATTGTGATTCTTGATTTAACTCTTCATCCTCCCAATCATATTTTGGTGCAGGATCTTTCTTCTTAAAAATAAAAGCGGCAATTATACCGACTATAGAACCGAATAAGTGTGCCTCCCATGAAACATCTCCTCTAATGGGTAATATGCCCCATGATAATCCTCCATATAAAAACGTTACAATTAAAGCCAGGGCAATTGATCGATTATCGCGTCTAATCACTCCGCTGAAGAAGAAAAACGACACAAATCCATAAATTAGCCCGCTTGCACCAATATGAAATGCTTGTCTTGCGAAAATCCAAATTAGTATTCCATGAAACAAATAGACCCACACAAAAAGTTTTTTCGATATTGTTGGGTAGAAATAGGAAATACCTAATCCCAATAATAGCAAGGGTACAGAGTTAGAAATCAAGTGATTTAAATCCGCGTGAACAAGGGGAGCTGTGATAATTCCAACAAGCCCCGAAATACTTCTCGGATAAATTCCATGTTTTGAAAGGTTCAAGTGAAAACCTATCTCGGCAATTTTTATGCACCATAATATTAAAACAAATATTAAGGGATAAGCAAGACTATTTAAAAATTTTTGCTTTTCGGTATTCGGCATACCATCAATTTCTTGGTTTAATTAGCTTTTGATTCTTTTTTCCGCTGCAGATATTTTGCCATTAGCCAACATAGCGATGCCCAAGCAAGACCAATAGACCAACCAGCTAAAACATCGGTGGGATAATGAACTCCCAAATAAACTCTGCTTATGCCGATTAAGAAAACCAAAATTATCGCAACAAGTAAAATATATATTCTTAAATTTTTATTTGATTGAACTTTTGCAAGAAGCGCACCCTGTGTTAGATACACAATTGATGATATCATTGCGTGGCCGCTTGGAAAGCTCATTGATTTAACAGTTAATAGGTGGAAAACCAATGGTGGCCGTTCACGAGCAAACAATTCCTTTAAACCGAACGATAAAAGCGCTCCTCCTATTGTAGCAGTAAAAATTAGCCACATAAATTCATATTTTTTTTGAATGAGAAGATAAAAAAATACAGTTGCTGTGATTAAGAAAATTATTGTTGCACCACCCAAGGCAGTAATGTCTGTCATCAGGCCAGTCAACCATGCCGGACCTATGGGTACTTTAATTGAGTCCTTGTTTCTAAGAGAATTTAAGATCAACTCATCTAATTTTTGGGTATCGCCTTGTACAACTTCTTTTGCCAAAAGTGTGAATACTAAAATTGCTGTAACAAAAACAAAGAGATTGATTAGAATCTTTATTTCGCGAGATGAATAATCTGAAATAACGCTTTTAATTTTAAAAAGTCTCTCTTTAAAGCTCATTTGTGTAATCTATATAATATTATATATTAATTTATAAATTTGATCTATAATTTTTTCTGTAAGTAAATCCAATATTATTTCTATCGCAATTAATTCAGATATATCGCTTAAGCCACAATTATAGGGGGGGTGGTTTATGTGGAATTTAAAGAATAATAATTTTTAGAACATTTGAATATGATTTCAAAAAAAGAATTACATCCAAATAACCAAAAAGCCATCACAAAACCTACTGCTCTTCAAGCGGATAAAAAGAAAATGTTCCAAAGTTTTTCCTTCTGGTCGCTTCTCATCTCAAATTTCTTAATAATTATTTTCTCAATAATTGAACGTCAAAATGTGTTTAATATTTTGTGGGCTTATTGGTTTCAGAGCGTAATAATTGGGTTATTTAATTTTTTGAAAATAATTTCCTTGAAGGATTACACCATCGATGGCTTGAAGATGAACAACAAGGTAATTACCAAAAGTAAAGCAGCAAAAGTTGGTGTTGCCGTATTCTTTTTATTCCACTATGGCTTTTTTCATTTCATATATGCCATTTTTCTTATCTTTTTCACTGCCGCTAACAAAATTTCACAAGGGGGTGTTGACTTTTCTTTTATTCTTATTACCTCATTAATATTTCTATTCAATTATTTAGCAGAATTTATTTTTTCTTTAAAGAACGATTCATCGACAGTTCACAGCTTACCAAAATTAATGATGGCCCCTTATAAAAGGATAATTCCGATGCACCTTACAATAATTCTTGCGGGTTTTGTTTTGGCAGGCGGGGCAGGTATTGTTATAAATCCAAACACAACTATATTATTGATTTTTACAGGGCTAAAAACAATAGTCGATTTGTTTACACATCAATAATTTACACTTAACCTTTATAATAAGGGAAATGTTCTCAGATTCAAGATCTTGTTAGCAACAGGGGTTTATTTTCGAAATTGTTCAGTGATATCATTCGGCAAAATTGAATTTGGAACTTGATTAGAAATTGGTTTGAGACTTTTTATATAAGCAAAAATCGCTTTCATGTCTTCATCGTTTAGGCTTGCAAGCCCCATAAATGGCATGGGCGGAAGCAATGGTCTTGCTAAACCCAAATGTAAACCGTTACGCATAGCATTAATAAACATATCCTCTGTCCACGAACCCAAACCAGTGTTTACATCTGGTGTTAAATTAGCAGCAAATGAAACCCCCCAGGGGCCAACCCATACTGTTAAATCATTGTTTGTTAAATACCATTTTCCTGGGCCAATTAATGATGTGTCAATTAGTGGCAAGACACTATCTTGCCTATGGCCAGATAATAACCTTGTTGTGTCTGGCACGGGTCCCATATCCGTAAATATTTTCGGTGTATGACAATCATTACAACCCCCAAAATTTACTAAGTAAGCTCCTTTATTAATCATTTCCTCTTTGCTCATAGCATGTTTTTCCTTGGTCGTACATCTATTAAATAAAAAGATAGCTGTAATCGAAATGCATAAAACGATTGGAAGAGGAAGCTTTTTTAACATTGGCAAGTCTTTCTTTCTATCTGGTTATTTAAACGTAAATACATAATTGTGTAAAATCAATTTAGAAGTGTGATATAGCCAACGCTAGTAGGGGCTGGGTTGTTTACAGGTTTAAAATCAATTTTGCTACAAAGTAAGGCAGGAAACCTACCAGCCATAAATACGAATTCACTTTGATTTGATTGTAATGAAATCTAATTAAGAATCTATTAACAAATATTAAAGTAAGAGCTATGCTTTCTTTTTTAGTAGTCGGTAGAGGACTAATAATATAATTGCACCGGCGGTTGCTCCAATAAAACCAGAGGTTTCACCAGGTTCCTAAAATTTAAGAAACTGACCGAGGTATGTAAATACAATAGAGCCGGCTATACCAATTAGTATAGTTATTACAATTCCTCCGGGGTCTTTGCCCGGCACTAAAAACTTGGCTAGCGCACCGGCAACAAGTCCAATAAAAATTGTATAAAGAAATGACATAGTCTGCCTCCTTCATTTTTGATAGTAAATATAGTCTATGTTGTATTCTTTGAAAAAAATTTCCTTAAAATAATTTTTACTGCAAAAATGATTAATATGGTAACAATTATTCCAGCAAAGATGGGAATAAAAATAGCCATTGCTGCCAGAGTCAAAGATCCCCCCGATTCCACCGTTGAGACGACAGGGTTTCCAAACCCCCCTGTTGTTAATGAGGATGCTGCTCTTGTTGCCCCAGTTAGTGCTTGAATTGTTCCGGCAACTCCGCCCCCGGCAATTATTGCCAGAGTCCATTTAAAAAGAGGAGAAATATCTGTAACAACCGAAGCCATCAGAACCGCACCGGCAATAACCGCCAATGGCGAAGTAATTGCATCTAATATATTATCAACCCAGGGAATGTAATAACCTGCTATTTCAAAAACCGTTGCAACACTAAAAGTAATTACTGCTGGAAGAGTGCCAATCCAGTTGAATGAATCTTCAAGAGTTAGGTTGCCGGTGAGTGATGCAATGCTAATAACAAGAAATGGAATAAATACTCTAAAGCCGCTTGCCGCGCTTAAACCAATCCCCATTAAAATAGTTAGTATTATTTCAAAATCCATCTGTCAAGTAAGAATAGCTTTTTAAGCTTTTATATTTTGAGCTAATTGAAATATGCTTTAACAACTCGCAACAACATAATTAAAACCTTGTAATTCTCAAAAAAAATTAAGATGACGGAGGAGAAAAAAATAGCTAATAAAAATTCCTGTGGATGATTGAATTATTACTTCGTTTAAAGTTAGTTGGGGTTTAATTAAACCAATGGGTGTCCACCTTAACCAAGTCCAAATTTTAGGATAAGGTTTTTTAAGAAAGAAATAATAAAGCAAATCCTGAACACCAAAAATTTTTAATACCCCGCCGCATAAAGCCGGAAACCAGCCAAATGTTACTCCCAAAAGAAGAACAAGGGTGATATCAAACATAAGCTGAATTATGCGATAGGATTTTACATACTCTTTTTCAGGCAGTTGATTCTGGCGCCGAATAAGAGTAAAATGGTAACCAAGAATATCAAACAAGTTGCTCACCAGGACAAACAAGGCGGGCACAGTCAACACTGAATAATAAGAGAATAATAAAGACAGCAGCACTAAAATAACGTTTAGTGTAATCCATCTATATTTTAAAATGTTTAGAAGATCCTTCATGTAATATTTAAATCTTTAATGTCTAAAATATGATAATGTAATCTAATTGTGTTAGTAATCGATATAATTATTTAATCTGTAAATTTACGTCATGCTTTTTCGTTTATTTAAGACAGACAGTTTGCCCGGGTTTAACCCTAAAATTCTAAAACATAATATTTTGATGCATATTGGTGATGGATCGCTTTATATGTTTGGAATGAATTTTATATATGCCTACACCGTAATTCCAGTTTTTATACAACAGGCTGGCGGTAATACCATAGCTATAGGTGCGGTACCTGTTTTGTGGACAATCGGATTAAATCTACCGCAGCTTTTTTTTATTAAACCACATTTTACTGAGAAGAGAATAAAAAAATTCGTTCTTAAATATGCTTTTTTAAATAGAGCAATGTACTTGCTCATTGGGTTGTTCACATTTTTTGTTCTGAGCCATCTAAATCAAACTATCGGAGTTATTTGCATACTATCTTTATACTTTTTGGCGGCAATTATTGGAAGCGTTCCTATTCCTGGCTGGTTTCATCTGTTTTCAAAAACAACTCCTGTTAAATTAAGAGGAAGATTGCTTGCCGTGAGGCAGCTTCTGGGCTCCTCCTTAGCCTTAGCCGCAGGTTCTTTAACGGTTCTCATCTTATCTGCTTTCAATTTTCCACAAAATTTTGCCATACTCTTTTTCACAGCATCAGTTATAATTATGATTTCCTTTTACTTTTTAAGCAAAGTAGTTGAGGATGAGGAACAGTATGTGAACACAAAAAAAGCTGAGGCAGTTAATAAATTTATTCTTGTTAAAAATATTTTACGCACAAACGCACCTTTCCGAAATTTTATTTTAGCTGATTCATTAAATACAATGTGTTTAACTGCTACTGCTTTTTATCCAGTTTATGCGCTTAATAAATTTAATATTGATGTTTCATATACAGGAACATTCACAATTATTACCACAATAGGCATGGCAATAGGAAATTTCTTTTTGGGTTACCTCGCAGATATTTCAGGACACAAAGTAAATATGGTTATTTTGGCAGCAGCATCACTTCTTGCAAGTCTAACGGCAGTTTTAGCAAATAATATATTAGCATACGGTTTAGTATTTTTCTTTGTGGGTATTGCACTTAGTGTTTTGGGCATTTCGAGAGGCCCATTTGTAATTGAGCTATGTTCTCCTCAAGAGCGGCAGTTTTATATTGCTATGCTTAATACTATTACAGCTCCCTTTTCAATGTTTGGTGTTGCCGCTGGGCTTGTACTTGGTTTCCTCAACTACCAGGTAGTGTTTCTCATTTACATTTTGCTTGCTGCATTATCAATTTACTGGCTCATAAAAAAAATTAAGGAACCAAGAATGGCGGCTTTTAATTAATTTTCTAAATTTCTAAAACAACGGGAACATTTTTGGCTTAATGTAGTATCATAACTCAAATAAAATAATTAAGGAGTTGAAAAATTATGGCACGAATAAAGTCAATCATTTTATTGAGCTTTTTTGCTTTTAACATTAGCTTGCCCGGTCAAAATCTAGATCAAAAATCCATTGCGGTTACTGTTTATAATGCAAACCTTGGAGTTGTTAAGGATTTAAGAGAAATGGATATAAAATCCGGCACATCAAAAATATTTCTAACCGATGTGGCACAATTCATTGATCCCACCAGTGTTCATATTAAGCTGAATGGTGAAGTGATTGAGCAAAACTATCAATACGATCTTGTGAGTCTCGAAAAGATTCTTCAAAAATATATTGATAAAGAAATTCAGCTTATCGGGGAAAATAATGAATTCATCGAAGGTAAGCTTCTCTCAAGTTTTGGAGGACAAATTGTTATCGAGAAAAAAGGAGGCGGACTGGTAATGATTCCAAATACTGCAAAGTATCGCTTTTCGGTTGGCTCCTTGCCAGATGGATTGATTACAAAACCCACTTTGGTTTGGACAGTAAACTCCAAATCAACTGGAAAACAGGATGTTGAAATCTCTTATCAAACATCCGGTATGAATTGGCATGCGGAGTATGTTGCGGTGCTAAATCAAAACGATACCAAACTGGATCTTAATTCATGGGTTAGTGTTGAAAACAATTCCGGTGCAACTTACAAGAATGCGGTGCTAAAGCTAGTTGCCGGTGATGTAAATCTAATAACGCCTGGCAGGAGACAAATTTACGGTGTGGATTATAATATGATGACGGAAAAGAGTGTTGCCCCTCAGCAATTTCAAGAGAAAGAATTCTTCGAGTATCACATTTACAATTTGCAACAGCCAACAACTCTTGCACAAAACGAAACAAAACAAATTTCATTGTTTGAAGCAGGCAATGTAAGGGCAACCAAAAAGTTTTTTTATCAGAGCGGCGGCTATCGTTCTTACAACTATGGAAATGCATCAAGCACAGGAAAGGTGGCTGTGATTGTTGAATTTGAGAATAAAGAAGAATACAATCTTGGTGTTCCTATGCCTAAAGGCAAAGTGCGTGTATATAAATCTGACGGTGAAACCATTGAATTTATCGGTGAAGATATGGTTGATCACACTCCAAACAAAGAAAAAGTAAAGCTTAGAATTGGCGATGCGTTCGACATTGTTGCAGAAGAAGTTCAAACTGAAAATAAAAAGATAACCGACAGAGTTTATGAACAGGCATATGAAATTAGATTTAAGAATAGAAAGAAAGAAGATATTATTGTTGAGGTTGAAAGAACCCTTGGTTTTTACTGGGAAGTTTTAAGCTCATCCATCGGTTATGAAAAGAAAGATTCGCAAAACATCATCTTCAAAGTGCCCGTTAAAGCCGATGATGAAACGGTGCTGAAGTTTAAGGTTAGGTATACTTATTAAGTTTCTGACGATTCATTGGACTTTAGAAAAAGAATAAACCAACAATATTTTTATTTTGACAAATTTGGGGTCGAAAATAATTCGACCCTTAATTCTTTAAACACTATAAGGTATGCTTTGTTCGAAATACGGCAGAATTGTAACTATCAAAACAATTATTGCAATAACATAAAGCACCATCAGTACGAGGGTAATTATTATGAAAATCTTCTGTATGAAAAAGAATCTGCTTTGTCGTTCGAGAGCACGTTCCAGCATATTGTTGTCTCCCGAAACCATGTAAGACGTGAACGAGTCGGAAGACTCTCGTAAGCGCAGCCCGGAAATTATTAGAGGAATGCCCATAATTGCCCCAATAATTGTGAGAGAGTACAAAACTCCTATAATTATAAAGAACAGCCCAACAAATCTCATATCCGAAGATAGTTTTGTTATGGTTGTTCTGAGCATTGGAATGGTGTTTAGTAAGTCTGACATAAAAATTCTCCTGTTGATTTATTCTTACAAAAATACCACTATTTAATCGTGATGTTCAGCTGGTGGGATATTCTCTGCACCTTCAAATTTACCTATCAAGGTTTCGGGATGATGAATAAGCATTGGGAGACAATGTGAGCAAATAAACATGGGTTTTTCTGAGTATCGGAGTGTAACGAGCGGTATTTCATTTTCTGATCGTTTGCAGTTCAAACAATTTTGCGTAGCGGTTTTCTCTGTCATTATTAATCCTTAATTTTTTCTGAAATTTTTTATACAAATATAATGTATTGCGAAATTACAGTTTATAATGCTTTGCTTAACTAGCACAATAGATAGAAATTTAATGCCTGGAAATATTTATAAAGCTTCTATTGACTATTTTCGAGCTATAATATATTTTGAAATTGAATTTATAATGTATCTTTTTTGAAAAACGTAAACACATATTACCGTTATTCAACACTGCTTGTCCTATCCTGGCCTTGGCGCCGCTAACCTTTACTGCTTCGCAAAATTTCTTAATCTTTTTTAATTAAATATTCAACTATCATTTTCTAATCAAGGAGTGCTTTATGAGTGCATCAAAAAAAATTTTACTGAGTGAATCGGAAATCCCGCGAAACTATTACAACATTCAGGCAGATATGCCAAACCCAATGCTTCCACCTTTGCATCCTGGAACTAAGCAGCCAATTGGGCCGCAGGATCTTGCAGCTATATTTCCAATGGAATTAATAAAACAGGAAGTATCGCAGGAAAGGTGGATTGAAATTCCGGATGAAGTGAGAGAAATTTATAAAATGTACCGTCCAACACCACTTTACCGTGCTGCTAATTTAGAAAAGCTGCTTGATACTCCAGCAAAAATATATTACAAATACGAAGGCGTTAGCCCTGCCGGTTCACACAAGCCAAATACTGCAATTGCTCAGGCTTATTACAACAAGATGGAAGGTGCAAAGAGGTTAACAACTGAAACGGGTGCAGGACAATGGGGAAGTGCCTTAAGTTTTGCATGCAGTAAATTCGGATTGGGCTGTGAAATTTATATGGTTAAAATAAGCTATGATCAAAAACCATATCGAAAGATTATGATGAATACCTGGGGTGCTGAAGTTATCGCCTCACCCAGTACAAGGACAAATTCAGGAAGAAAAATTCTTGAACAGGATCCAAATTCGCCCGGAAGTCTTGGCATTGCAATTTCAGAAGCTGTTGAAAAGGCTGCAACAACCGAAGGCACTAATTACTCTCTTGGCAGTGTGTTGAATCATGTGCTGCTTCATCAAACAATAATTGGATTGGAAGCTGAGAAACAACTGGCGCTGGCTGGTGATTTTCCGGACATAGTAATCGCGCCATTCGGCGGTGGTTCTAACTTTGCTGGAATTTCTTTTGCTTTTCTACGACACAATTTTCAAGAAGGAAAAAATGTTCGATGCATTGCTGTTGAACCAGCTTCTTGTCCAAAACTTACAAAAGGAGAATTCAGATATGATTTTGGTGATACGGCAGGATTAACTCCTTTAATTCCAATGTACACACTTGGTCATACTTTCGTTCCAGAACCAATTCACGCTGGAGGACTACGTTATCATGGTGCGGGTGCAATAATTAGTCAATTGCTGAAAGATAAACTTATCGAAGCATCAGCGGTTCCACAGCTGGAATGTTTTGAAGCGGGAGTTAAGTTCGCAAAAACGGAAGGAATAATTACTGCGCCGGAGGCTACTCATGGAATCGCACAAGTAATTAGAGAAGCACAAAAAGCAAAAGTTGAAGGAAAACAAAAAACTATTTTATTTAACCTTTGCGGACACGGTTATTTTGACATGAGCGCTTATCAAGCATATTTTAATGGCGAGCTTGTAGATCATGAATTAACACACGAGGAGCTTTATTCGGCCCTTGAGGCATTAGATACTCCTAAAATAAATTAATTAAAAAAACAGGGCGAGTTAATCTCGCCCTGAAACTTTCAGCGATTTGTTAGTCGTTTTTAATTTCTCCGCCATGATCACCAACCAACATCCACTTGCCTGCTTTTTTCATTAAAATATCCGTCCAGCGACCTCGTTCAGTATTGGGTTTACCGTCAGTACCTTCGGTTACTTGTGTGTAGTAGTAATGTACATACGCAAAATCACCATTTACCCAAATTCTAGCTGGAGTAATAGTATAGTACATAACTTTTCCTTTGTTCATCCAATATCCTAATGATTTTTTAGCATCGGCTTTTGTTCCGGGCGCTTCTTGCTGGTAAGACCAACCAAAGTAGGAATCATCAAAAGTTAGGAAAAAGTCCATCGGTTTGTCCGATGCAGTAACAGCCCAATAAGCATCAACAGCTGCCCAAACTTCTTTTTGTGCGTCGGTCCATTGCTGCGCCGGGGTGTTAGATGATGAAATAAATAAGAAAAGAATGAAAAATAAACTACCAAGTAGTTTTATCATGGTAAGCTCCTGATAAAAGATAAATGAAATAATTAATTACTACTGAAAATCAGGAGGTAATTATTGGGAACCAAACAATACAAAATGTTTTGTGTTGGTGCACACAAAAATGCTGTGACAACGCGGGCCTTGTACAGATATTACTTCTGAAAAACTTCTACTGCTTTTTTAATATCAATCCCCATTTCGCATTTACTGATACTTTAAAATTAGTTTTTGTTACGCTGTGTTCAGTATTTTCATTCAGTAAATCAACCCATTTCGTATCTGTTGGAATATTAATCTCGGCACTTTGCCGTGTATTACTGTTGTTTATTACAACAAGCAATTTTTCATTATTGTAACCTCGCGTAAAGGCATAAAGTTCTTTTTCATTATCTACAAGAACAGTTTCAAAATCTCCAAGCTGAAGTGCAAGATTTTCATTTCTTATACTTATCAGTTTTTTGTAATGCTCAAGCAGATCATTATTAGCTTCAACTTTATCGGGTTGATTTTTGATTGACTGGTTCGGCAGATATACTTCGTCTTCATATTTCAAATCATCCCACACCATTGGCTTTCGGCAGTCGGGATCATTAGCTCCCCACATTCCAATTTCATCTCCGTAATAAACCATTGGCGCACCAACATAAGTCATTTGAAAAATGATCATCAGCTTTGCAATACTTATTTCATAGTCATTTGGTTTTCTTGTGTTGTATTTTGGATTGCCTGCCCGCGATACATCGTAATATTTTCCCCAGTCTCTAAATTTACCTAAGTCACGATTTACAATGTGAGAAAGCAATCTGTTTGTGTCGTGGCTGTCAAACAAATTTTGCTGAACATATTCAACACCGCCGGGGAAAGCATTTCTTAATTCTCTTAATAGATTATCAAACTTACTTGTATTAATTCTCGTTTTGTCGGCGATAAAATAATCGGCGCATGCAAATGCAAAATTGTAATTCATTACGGCATCAAACTCATCGCCTTCCAGGTAAGGTTTAATAACTTCGATTGGATCAATAACCTCGGCCGTTAAATATGCTTTGGGATTTATTGAGTTAATGTGCTTTCGCCAATCTTTCCAAAATTGATGCTTAACACAAAAAGCAACATCAAGCCGCCAGCCGTCAATTCCATCTTCAGGATTTCCGTCTCCATTGGGATCCATCCATCGCTTCGTAATATCAAAAATGTATTTCTTTGGCGCATCGACTATTCCGTTTTCATCTTCATTTATTTCGGGAAGTTCTTTAACACCAAACCATCCTTCATAAGCAAACTTGGTCCCGGTTTCAGGATCGTCCCATGATTTTATTTCAAACCAATCTTTATATTTTGAATTTTGCTGATTTTCCACAACATCTTTGAACGCCCAGCTGTTTAATCCCATATGATTAAATACGCCATCAATAATAATGTACATTCTTCTTTGATGAACTTGTTTAATAAGTTCAAGAAAAAGTTTGTCGGCGGATGTCCAAACCCAAGTTGAGGGATCGTCAGGGGTTTCTTTGGCAATTAATTTTCTATCTCCCTCGGGATCGAGTCCGAAATTTGGATCAACATGATGATATGTGGCACCATCATATTTATGAAGCGAGGGCGCTTCAAAAATTGGGTTTAGATAAATGGCTGTTATGCCTAAATTTTGGATATAGTCAAGTTTATCTATTATACCTTTTAAATCACCCCCATATCTTCTTCTCTGCAGATTAAACCATATGTCTTTTACGTTTTCCTTTTCATACGGCTGAAGTTTGTACCAGTCAGAAGTCCACGGATGAACTTGCCATGGAGAAGTAACATCGTGCGGATATGAACCCTCAATATCTTTAACAGTTGGGTCGTTACTGGTATCGCCATTTCGAAACCGTTCGGGAAAGATTTGATACCAAACAACTTTCTTAGCCCATTCGGGCACAAAATCATCTTTAATTTTACTCATTGAATTATTTTCTTTCTGTGAGAACAAAAATGTGGACATTCCAAAGATTATTAAAATTATTTTTTTCACTTAGATTTTTCCTTTCAAATATACCTGTCTTTTTTGCTCGGGAAATTTTTCAATAGCGTAACGCAGCATTGTTCGAGGCATATTTTTATAATGTTTGGTTAAGAATTTTTCTTCCTCTGATAAATTTCTTTTTCCTATTTCCCTAAGCATCCAGCCAACTGCTTTGTGAATTAAATCGTGCTCATCGTTTAAAAGTTCTTTGGCAATTTCAAATGTCGTATCATAAAAACCATTTTTTATAAAATGGAATGTTGACATGATTGCGATGCGCCGTTCCCACAAATTATTTGATTTAGCAAGCTTAAATAAAATCTTTTTGTTCTTATCGAAAAGATAAGCACCGACAACTCTTTCTGCGGAAAGATCAACCAAATCCCAGTTATTTACTTTTTTAGCATTCTTGAGATAAAAATTATAAAACAATTTTTGCTTTGCTTCATCCGCTTTTCTGTATTGCTCGGTGAGAATAAACAGCGCAATCAATCTTTCTTCGTGAATTTCAGAGTGGAGCAGTTCATTTATTTCGGGTAAAGTTAAATCCCTAAACTGTTTTGCAATTTGCCGGGACACAGGAACTTTAATACCAAGGAATTTATCTCCTTCTCCATACTCGCCTTTGCCGGTCTTGAAAAAGCGGAGATATACTTTTGCCTGACCAGGATTTTCAAGTTTTTTAAGCTGTGTGCGCAGAGCCGCCAAAGACATGCGGGTTTCCTTAAATTAGTTAATAAAAAATAACTATTTTTATCATCGATTTTATACTCGAAATATTATATTAAAGAAAATTTTAATTCACCAAACAGAAAGGATTTCTTATGAGCGATCATGTATATAAAATAATCGAAATTGTCGGCACTTCAACAAAATCAATTGAGGATGCCGTTAACAACGCTTTAAAAAAAGCATCTAAAACCGTGCGAGGAATGAGCTGGCTTCAAATTGTTGAAACCCGCGGGCATATAGAAAAACAAAAACTTACACACTGGCAAGTTGTGGTTAAGGTTGGTTTTACTTTAGAGGACTAATATTTTATAAGAAAAAAACGACTTATAATTAGGTTTTAAAATTGTCCTTGAAGTTGGTTTTATAAACGGCAGCATAATTTCAAAATTACTATTCAAATTATGAAAAACATAAAGCTTTTATTCTTGGTCGCCTCATTTTTAACAAGTCACATTTTTGCACAAGAATTTATCTTGCCGTTGTGGGAAAAGTCAATTCCAAATCATAACGGTAATAAGATTGAAGAAACTTATGAATCAACCGATATTATACGAATTCAACAAGTTGATAAACCCTCCATAGAAGTATTTCTTCCAGCCAAGAAAAATCGAACCGGTGAAGCTGTGGTTATTTGTCCTGGCGGCGGATATAGAATTATTGCTTATGATTGGGAAGGAAAAGATGTAGCCAAATGGCTAAACTCAAACGGAATTGCTGCAATTGTTTTGAAATATAGATTACCGCACACACAAAACAATATTGAGGGAAGGCTTTCTCCATTTTTAGATTTGCAGCGTGCGGTTAGGTTAACACGTTTTTATGCAGAGAGATGGAACATAAATCCAAACAAAGTTGGAATAATGGGATTCTCAGCCGGCGGGCATTTGGCTTCGACGTTAGGAACTCACTTCCAAGATAATTTTTTTGCATCAGATAATATTGATTCGATTAGCTGCAGACCTGATTTTATGATCTTAATGTATCCTGTTATAACTTTTAACGAACCGCATCTTCATGTTGGATCGAGGAAATTTTTAATGGGGGAAAATCCTGATAAGCGTTTGATTTATTATTATTCCAATGAGCTGCATGTAAACGAAAAAACTCCTCCAACATTTTTAACTCATGCCGAGGATGATGGTGCCGTTCCTGTAGAAAACAGCTTAATGTTTTTTGAACAGCTTAAAAAACATAACGTTCCAGCCGAGATGCACATTTTTCCGAAAGGAGGACATGGCTTTTCTTTAGCAACTGGAAATGAAAGTTTAAGCGCTTGGACAGATTTGTGTATTAAATGGATTAGAAATACAACAACGAAAGTGAAGTAAGCTTCCTTATAATAGAATTATTTTAAAATTTAGTAATCAAAATTACTCACTCCTCCTTTCGTTAGTCTAATTCATAAACCAGAATTATGAAGCACCTTCACAAACAAGTAATTCTTCTCAGCTTAGTCAGTCTTTTTACAGACATGGCAAGCGAGATGCTTTATCCAATCACACCTATTTTCCTCTCATCGGTGCTTGGGGCTTCAATGGCTGTTGTAGGTATGATAGAGGGTCTCGCCGAAGTAACCGCAGGAATGCTGAAAGGATACTTTGGGTTTTTGTCCGACAAGCTTGGCAAAAGATCTATCTTCGTTGTATTTGGTTATGGCCTTTCAGCTGCTGCTAAACCACTACCGGGAATACTGCCCAACACACTAACGGTTTTATTCTCTCGTGTTACTGACAGAATAGGAAAAGGAATTCGAACAGCTCCCCGTGATGCTTTGCTTGCAAATTATGCTGACAATAATACGGGCGCTGTGTTTGGTTTTCATCGCGCGATGGATACTGTTGGTGCTGTTGCGGGTCCTTTGCTTGCATTATTAATGCTGAATTTCTTCAAGTTAAATTATCAGACAATCTTTGTGATTGCTTTCGTTCCTTCATTAATTGCCGTCATTTTTACTTTTTATGTTAAAGACCAAAAATCAGTTTTGATTTCTCATACAAAAACTAACTTGAACGACTTTTGGAAATCCTCGCCTTCGCAGTACAAAATTTTATTCTTCTTGATAATTCTTTTTTCACTTGTTAACAGCAGCGATGTTTTTTTGATTTTGAAATCGAAGAATATTTCCGGCTCAGATACAATGGCAATTGCCGGCTATATATTTTACAATATTATTTATGCTGCAACATCGTATCCGATTGGAAAACTTTCCGATAAGCTTGGAAAGAAAAGTGTATTCGTGATTGGGCTGCTAATATTTTCCGTTGTTTACTTCGGATTTGCTTCTTTTAATAGCTACGCATTTATCTGGATACTTTTTGCTCTCTATGGAATTTATGCTTCATCAACCGAGGGCGTTTTGAAAGCATGGATCAGCGATATAATTCCTGATCAAAATCGGGGAACGGCAATTGGATTAATCACAATGTCCTCAAGCATTGCAATGATGATAGGTTCAATCCTCGCCGGATTCTTGTGGGATGAGTTTGGTCCACAAGTTCCGTTTTATTTCTCCTCTGCTGTCAGCTTTCTTGTGGCTATTTCTCTCTTCAAACTTACGCGTTATTATTGAAGTAGCTTATCTTTCTTAGCGTCTTTGCGCCTCTGCGGTGAAGGAATTTAGCCACAAAGTCGCGAAGACACAAAGTTAACACATGCCTTACTATTTTTACATCAGTTCACTGAGCGTTGATTGGATTAACTGCCAGGCATCAACGACGTGCTTCTCTTTTGTTCTCAATCCTGAAATTGAAATTCGCAAAGTCAATTTTCCATTCAATTTTGTGTGGGAGATGAAAAGTTTGCCCGTTTCATTCACTCTCTGCATGAGTTGTTCATTCAACAACTCAATCTTACTTTCATTATTCATTCCGGCTGGGTGAGCGCGAAAACAAACTGTGCTGAAAGGAGCAGGTGCCATTCGTTCAAAGTCTGAATGATCGTCAATCCATTTTGCAAACATTTGTCCGAGCCGAATATGTTCGCGTAATCTTTCGATTATTCCATTCACACCAAAATATCTGATGATAAACCAAAGCTTCAGCGCACGAAATCTTCTGCCAAGCTGAATTCCATAATCCATTAAGTTTTCTGCCGTATCGCCTTCGTTAGTTTTAAGATATTCTGGAACTAAACTAAACGCTCTTTTTAGAACGTCAGGTTTACGAGTGTAGAATAAGCTAAGATCAACCGGAGTAAACATCCACTTGTGAGGATTTACAACAAGCGAATCTGCTTTTTCAACCCCATTAAAAGTATACTTCATTTCGGGAATCATCGCTGCAATACCGGCATGTGCAGCATCAACATGAAGCCAAAGATTTTCCTTCTGGCAAATGTTTGCAATCTCATTAACTGGATCAATGCTTGTAGCTGATGTTGTTCCGACAGTTGCAACAACACAAAATGGCCGCCAGCTATTGTTTCTATCTTCTTTTATTGCTTCGGATAATTTTTCAGGAATCATTTTAAATTCATTATCGGCTGGAATTTTTCTCACACCCTCTATTCCAATACCCAGCAATATTGCACCTTTCTCAATTGATGAATGAGCGTGTTCGGAAGCATACAGTCTTAGTTTCGGAATTTTGTTACCGCCGGAAAGACCATCTTTCCTAAAGTTATATTCTTTAACTTCCTATCTCGCACAAGCAATTGCGTGCATTGAACTAACGGAAGCAGTATCATAAATAATTCCCCAGAATGATTCCGGTAATCCGAGCATCTGTCTCATCCAATCAACTACAACTCTTTCAAGCTCTGTATTCGAGGGCGAGGTTTTCCAAATCATTCCATTTGTGTTCAATGCGGCGCTAAGCAGTTCTGCTAAAATTCCGGGTCCGCTTGATGTTGAATTAAAGTATGCCATGAAGCTTGGGTGATTCCAGTGAGTAATGCCGGGAAGAACTTTTTCATTAATATCAGCTAAAACATTTTCAAAGCTTTCGGCTGCTGCTGGAGGAGCTTTCGGAAGTTTATTTTTTATGTCTCCCGGTTTTACTTTTGGCAAAACAGGATATTTTTCAATTTCATCGAGATATTGCGCTGTCCAATCAATTAATTCATATCCGTATTTTCTTAATTCTTTGGATGTCATATCACCTAAAAATTTTTTCATTTTTATTGTCTCCATTTTCTAAACTCTAAAATAATTAGTTTTACAACATAAAATTTTATTCTCCATTTTCTAACAAACCAATTTATATGGAACAAACAATCAAAAAATTCTTCTATCCAAAATCAATTTGTATAGCCGGCGCTTCTACAAAAGAGAAAAGCATCGGTTATGAACTTCTAAAGTCAATTAGGAACTACGGCTATACCGGTAAACTTTTTCCTGTTAATCCAAAAGCAGATTCGGTGCTTGGATACCAATGCTTTCATTCTATTTCTGAAATTACCGAACAGATTGACCTTGCAATTGTTATGGTTCCAAAAGCTTTTGCAGAACAAACTATTGATGAACTTCTTTCCAAGTCAGTTAAGTCAATAATTCTTATCACAGCAGGATTCAAAGAGGTTGGCAAAGATGGCGAGGCAATGGAAAAACGAATCTTTCAAAAAGTGAAAAACACAGGCGCAAGATTGGTTGGTCCCAATTGCATGGGAGTAATATGCACTTTTCAAGACATAAGTTTGAATGCAACATTTGTCGCCGAGAAGCCGGAAATAGGCGAAACCGGTTTTTGCTCGCAAAGCGGCGCCATTGCTGCAGCAGTTTTAAATTCTTTGAGAGAAACAGATATTCGCTTCGGTCATATGATAAGCGTTGGAAACAAAGCTGACATTTCCGAGAATGATATACTAAAATTTTGGAATGAAGATGATAGAATTAAAACCATCACATTTTATCTGGAAAGTTTTTCTGACGGTGAATCATTCATCCAATCTTTTATGCAAAACAGCGGCATAAGAAAACCCGTAATAATTTTAAAGGGAGGAAGAACACAGGCTGGAATTAAAGCAGCGTCTTCTCACACTGGTGCAATGGCTGCAAATGATAAAGTAGTTGACTCTATTCTCAATCAGTTTGGAATAATACGTGTTGATGATTTGTCTGAACTCTTCAACACGGCAAAAGGATTTGAAAATTTTCCTTCACCAAAAAGAAATCGCATTGCAGTAATCACAAATGCAGGAGGTCCGGCTATTCTTGCCGTTGATTCGCTGGAAAAAGAAGGGCTTGTGCTTGCGGAGTTATCTCAAGAAACAAAAAGTAAACTAAGAGAGATTGTTCATCCCGAAGGTAGTGTGAACAATCCGATAGATCTTCTTCCCGGCGGTACTGCCGAACAATTTAGAAAGGTGAATGAGATTGCTGCGTTAGATAAAAATGTTGATGCTGTGGTGACAATTTTTGTGGAACCGGTTATGGTTCCAGCTTTTGAAGTAATTGAAGGAATTAACAGTATCGCTTCGGAAAAGCCAATCTTCCAAGTTGTAATGCCGCTGCCCGAGTTTTGGGAAAAGTACAGAAAAAATTCTGTTACAAAGAAACCCTTGTTCCGAAATCCAGAAGACCCGGCAAAAATTATTTCTAATATTCTGTTTTATTCCCGGCAGAAAGACCACCGCACTAGACTTTCCGGTAAAACCTCTAAAGTAAATATCTCCAATATTTCCGGTTTTATCGATCAATCAAAAATTGAAATGCTTTGTTCGGCTTATGATATTCCTCTAATAAAATCTGTTGTTGTAAAAAAAGATTCATTGCATCATTCTCAGTTACCAGCTTTTCCCTTGGTTTTAAAAGGGCTGTCCAAAAAAGTTGTTCATAAGTCCGAATTGAATGCAGTTAAACTCAACATTAAAAATGAAGATGAATTGATGGAAGCAGCGAAGGAAATTACAAGCAGTTTTGAGCAAAATAATTTTGAAGTAGAAGAATTCCTCATTCAACCATTCATCCAAACAAAACACGAGCTTTTGATTGGCGGATTTAGAGATCCTTCCTTCGGGCCAATGATAATGTTTGGCTCCGGCGGAAAATATGTTGAGATTTTTCAGGATACATGCATGAAATCTGCTTTTATGTCTGAGGAAGATGCTGACGATATGATCAACTCAACTAAAATTGGAAAAATACTTAAGGGTGTTCGGGGTGAAAAACCAGCTGATCTTTCGGTACTGAAAAAAATTATTTTGTCATCAGCTCAGATGATGCTTGATAATCCCTTGGTTACTGAGTTTGATTTTAATCCCTTGGTTGTTGACAAGGATAATTGCTTTCACATAGTTGATGCCAGGATCAAGGCTGAGTAAGGCAATAGAACACGGATTGAACAGATCAAACAGATAAGAACGGATTTAATCTGTTTTGATCCGTTGAATCAGTTAAATCCGTGTGCTATTCATAAAAATTTATTGTTGCTTATTACATTTATTAACACTAAAATATGGCGCCAATCATCAAGAGGGTTTTATGAAAGATAATTCTTCGTTAACAATTCTCTGTATGTCAAGTTACGAAAAGGGGCAGGAGTTTATGCGCCAATGCAAACGCGAGGGCTGCAGAGTAATTCTTCTTACTTCTAAAAGTTTAGAAAATGCTGATTGGCCAAGAGAAAGCATCGATGAAATCTTTTACATTCCCGATGTTAACAAAGAATGGAATATGCGTGATGTAATTTACGGCGTTAGTTTTTTGTGCCGTACAGAAACTATCGATCGGATTGTTGCTCTTGATGATTACGATGTTGAAAAAGCCGCTTCACTAAGAGAACATTTGCGATGCCCCGGAATGGGTGATACAACTGCACGATACTTTCGCGACAAGCTCGCCATGAGAACACGCGCTTATGAAGTCGGGATTCCAGTACCGGATTTTATTCACGTTTTAAATTATCAGCGAATTAAAGATTACATAAAACGAGTTCCTTTTCCTTATGTTGTAAAACCTCGGCTTCAGGCTGGAGCGCATGGAATAAAAAAAGTTCAAAATGAACAAGAGCTATGGAACAGACTTGATGAACTTGGTGATGAGCAGTCTTTCTTTTTGATTGAAAGATTTGTGCCCGGAACAATCTATCATGTTGATTCTATCATTTCAGAAAATGAAGTTGTCTTCGCTATTGCAAGTCAATATGGTAAACCCCCAATGGAAGTTGCTCACGAAGGAAGGGTTTTTACAAGTTCAACTGTGCTTCGTGGTTCAAATGATGAAAAAGCTCTGCATGAAATAAATAAGAAAGTTCTGCATGCACTTGGGCTTTTACGTGGTGTTTCCCACAGTGAGTTTATTAAAGCTGATTCTGATGGAAAGTTTTATTTTCTCGAAACGTCTGCTAGAGTTGGCGGTGCAAACTTAGCCGAATTGGTTGAAGCTGCTTCCGGAATAAATCTTTGGGCTGAGTGGGCTAAAATTGAAATTGGACAAGGTAAAAGAAACTACGAACTACCAACCATAAGAAAAGATTATGCTGGTATAATAACATCACTCGCGAAACAAGAATGGCCAGACCTTTCTGCTTATAATGATCCTGAGGTTGTTTGGAAAATGAAGAAGAAATATCATGCTGGATTAATTGTCTCGTCACCAAGTTATGAGCGAGTTCAGTCTTTGGTTGAGAATTACACTCAACGATACTATCGGGACTTTTTTACTTCACAGCCATTACCGGATAAGCCAACAGCGTGAGACGGCTTCTAATTAAGTCTTTCAATAAGCTCTTCAATTTGAGGAATCAGCTCTGGGATAGATGTCTTAGCTGCGTTCCATACTGCGGCAAATTCCGTCCCAAAGTATGAATGAATCAATATATCCCTCATTCCCGCCATTTCTTTCCAAGGAATTTTTGAATTTAGCTTAGATATTTCCGGAGGTATTTTCTTTGCTGCTTCTCCAATTATTTCAAGCTTTTTTATCACAGCGCTTACGGTTTTGTCATCATCACAAAATTTTTCGAAATTCATTCCCTCAACAAATTTTAGAATTGCATTCGAAGCGTTTAAAATATCTTTAAGATATAACTTATAGTCTCATAAGTAGATCAATTCGTTCATTATTTGTGACTCTATTTCCTTTCGTAATGCAGAAGTTGTAACAATATCCACTCTTTTATTTAATTTCTCCTCCAGAAATACCTTTAAGCCGCCAAGAACAAAAATTGAAATATTTTCTTCTTTTTCAATTAGTAAATCAACATCACTCGTTTCATTTTGGTCGCCGCGTGCATAAGACCCAAATAGGCCCACAATTCTTCCTCTAAACTTTTGTCGAGTTTCCTCGTTCAAGGTCTTAAGGATTTTAATTAGTTCTGATCTGCTCATTTTTATTATCCAATATTTTTGCTGTAATAAAAATACTGATTTTGTTTGCTTCTCTTCAATGTATGAAAACAGATGTTTAATGTTTTAATAAAGCAGCTTTAAATTGATTTGTTTATGCTTAACAAATGATGATAAATCACCATTTTGCCCTTCTGCGTCTAATCAAAATACGGACGTTTGTAGTTTTGTCCATTTGGAAATTCTTCAATGAACATTTTTCTTACCATTTTTACTGTGGACAAGAACAGTTTTGTTTCTTCTGTAAATTCATTTCCGAGTGTAAGTATCTCTTTCAATGCGGTAATACTTTTCTCAATTCCTAAGTATACAATACGTGAACTCACGTTAAGCATTTCTTCATTAATTTCACGTAGATTTTTCTCTTTGGCTTTTTCAAGTTGTAGTTTCTCCCAAAAGCACATTCTAATCTTAACAGCAGCTTGAGGTAAGTACCATTCAAGGATTTGCAATTTTTTAATAATTGGATTAGCGACGTCATTTATTTCAATCTCTTGAGGAAACCTCTTTTTTGCTAGTTCACAGTAGGCTTCAAGTTCTTTGAGCATTTCTTCGGCAAGATGAATTAGTGGATTAAGTTCTCTCCTCTTGTCGTTTTGATTAGTGCCGTTACCATCGAATAAATTATCAAACTCATCATCATCTTCTCCTCCGAATTCAAGTTCATCGTCATCTTCTGAATAATCGTAGGAGTTTTCCATATCAGAGTTTTGATTAAATATTTTTTCCGCATCTTGCAGTTCATCAGCTAATACTTTCGAAAAATGTTCATCGTCGGTGATATTTTCATCCTTAAGAAGATATTTTATTTCCCTTTCGGCTTCTTGCTTGAACAGCAAACAACGGTTTGTATATTGACACTCTTCGCACCACCTGTCGCAATAATTATAAATTCCAAAAATGTTTTCGTGCATAAAATTTAATTCACTCATTGTTTCCTTTCTTTCGGTTCAAATGCATAGCATTCAAAATGCTTCTCGTTTCGCTGATCATATCTGGTCATATTGCACAAAATATTTTCTTCGGGATCAACTTCGTCGTCTAACTTACATAGCAAACATAACCCCGGCTTGGGAATTGAGTGTGGATTGACAGGGGTACCGTCATCATCAAATATTCCACCATTAGCAAAAATGTCTTCGTTCATGGTTGTTTTCAATTCTAAATAATTTTAATAAAAATGGACATCATAATTTTTCATTTTGCCGCCTTCATACACAAACTTTGCACTGAAAAACTTATCCTGAAAAAGCCACTCAAGAAATATTTTATCTCCATCCCATAAATTAAGTTCGGTGAGTTTATCGTTAGGAATCCATTCAAGATTCCCTTCAAGAGAATCAATCAGATTGCCCGAAAATTCCTCGGCTGTAAAAATAAAAACATGCCAATCTTCTTTTCCATCAAAATTTGGAAACGAAATAAAACCATGCATTCTTGGGTTAGTTATAGTTAATCCAGCTTCTTCTTTTACCTCACGAATCACGCAATCTTCCGGGCTCTCGCCCTCATCAAATTTTCCGCCCAAACCATTCCACTTTCCCTCGTGGTAATCATTTTCCTTTTTAACTCGGTGTATCATTAATGTTTTTTTTGATTTATTATCCATTACATAACAAAGCGTTGCTAATTTCATATGGTTTGACTTTAAAATTTGGAGTTGTTTCTGTTGATTTACTAATTTATGTTTTGGCTGAAACTTGATTAGTTATATGTAAATATAGCCAATAAATTATTTTATCATTCAATTAATTTTTTGTATTTGGCTTATTGTTACTTACTTTTATATTTGAGTAGTTGATATATTTTCTTAGGATAAAAATCAAAAGGAGACTAAAACAAAATGTCCGAACTTAGTAATGAATTGCAAGAGACTGTTAGGGTTAATGATGAACAGTTTAAGGAATTGATTACCCAAAACTCTTTATGGCCAGAAGATTATCAATCAAAAACTAAGTTGGCTTCAGATTACGAGGACGAGGATGACATTGATGATGATTTTGATGAAGAGGAAGATGAGGATTTGTTTGACGAGGATGATTTAGAGGAAGAAGGCTACGAAGAAGATTTTGATTTTGATGATGAGGAGGAGGAGGAAGACGATGAAGAAGATTTTGGAAAATATAACTAGTTAATTCACACCAAAATACTTTTCCTTCAACAGATAATTCTTAACATAGTCGGTTACACCTTCCTCTAAGGTTTGCAAGGCTTTGGTGCAGCCGGCTTTCTTTATTTTATCCATTCTTGCTTCTGTAAAATATTGGTATTTGTGTTCAAGGTGTTTGGGCATTTCGATGTAATTTATATTTACCGGTTTATCCAAAGCATTAAACAAGGCTGTCACCAAATCATTCCATGTTCTTGCCTTTCCTGAGCCTATGTTGAACAGCCCGTTCTTATCTTTATTTTTTAAAAACCAAAGCGTCATATCAACAGCATCTTTAACATAGATGAAGTCGCGCTTTTGTTCGCCATCTTTATAATTTGGATTTTTAGACTTAAACAGCCGAACAAATCCTTCCTGCTGAATTTGCTCAAACGCTTTGTGCACAACACTTCGCATATCGCCCTTGTGATATTCATTTGGTCCATAAACGTTGAAGTACTTAAGCCCGACTATACAGTGCATGATGTTTTGTTTAATTGCCCACAAGTCAAACATATGCTTTGAGTAGCCGTACATATTAAGCGGCTGCAATTTTGATAAGCCGCTTTCGTCATCATCAAAACCTCTGCTGCCATCGCCATATGTTGCACCCGATGAGGCATAAATAAATCTTACTTTATTTGCGATTGAAAACTGAGCAAGCTTTTTTGTGTATTCGTAATTGTTCTTTATGAGATGATCTGCATCTTTTTCGGTAGTTGATGAGTTTGCTCCCATGTGAATGATTGCATCGAAACTGTATTTAAGTCCCTTATCAAGACTTGCTATGAAGTCGTTCTTGTTTATAAAATCAACATACTTCAAACCAACAAGGTTCTTCCACTTATCGTCCTGACCAAGTTCATCAACAACAACAATATTGTTTTCTCCCAAGGTATTTAGCCGCCAAATTATAGCGCTTCCAATAAAACCTGCACCGCCAGTTACTGCAATCATATATCACTCGAATAATTTTTTACTGAAACTAAATTAATTATATTTGATTGTGATTCAAATACTGTAAACATTATTATAAACCAAACTAAGGCGAAATGAACTATAAACTTGCTGAGTTGACTGATATCCTAAGAAGAAGAATTCTTGTGCTTGATGGCGCGATGGGCTCCATGATTCAGCGTTATAAACTATCCGAGATTGACTTTCGAGGAGAGAGATTTAAAAATCATTCTCAGGATTTAAGGGGGAATAACGATCTTTTAAACATTACCAAACCCGAAGTTATAAAAGAAATACACTGCGCCTACTTAGAGGCTGGCGCAGATATAATTGAAACTAACACGTTTAGTGCTAATGCAATATCACAGGCAGATTACAAACTTGAACACCTTGCTTACGAAATGAACCTTGAAGCAGCTAAGATTGCAAAAGAAGCTGCTGTTGAGTTCACAAAACAGAATCCTGATAAGCCGCGTTTTGTTGCTGGCGCTCTTGGCCCAACTAACAGATCCGCATCTTTATCACCCGATGTTAATGATCCTGGCTACCGAGCGGTTAATTTTGATAAACTTGTTGAAGCGTATAGCGAGCAGGCAAAAGGATTGATTGATGGTGGTGCAGATATTCTTTTGGTTGAAACTATTTTTGATACCCTCAATGCTAAAGCAGCTATTTATGCTATTCAAGAATACTGCGACAAAAATAATTTAAACATTCCCGTAATGATTTCTGGAACAATAGTTGACCAGAGCGGCAGAACTTTGTCCGGACAAACAACCGAAGCATTTTGGATTTCAGTTTCTCACACAAAAAATCTTTTAAGTGTTGGATTAAATTGCGCTCTTGGTGCAAAGCAAATGCGGCCATTTATTGAAGAGCTCTCCAGTATCGCTCCCGTTTTTGTAAGCATTTATCCAAACGCCGGGCTTCCGAATGAAATGGGTGAATACGATGAAACTGCCGATTCGATGTCCAATATTCTAAATGAATTTGGTGAGAGCGGTTTTTTCAATATTGTAGGAGGCTGCTGCGGAACTGCTCCAGATCATATAAAAGCAATTTCTAAAATTGCTGAGAAAATACAACCGCGCAAAGTACCATCTGTTGAACCATTTTTACGACTAAGCGGTCTTGAGCCATTAATCATTCGTCCAGAATCTAACTTTATTAACGTGGGTGAACGAACAAATGTTGCTGGTTCTAGAAATTTTGCTAAACTGATTCTTGAAGGAAATTTCTCTGCCACACTTCCCATTGCTCGATCGCAGGTAGATGGCGGTGCTCAAATCCTAGATGTGAATGTTGATGAAGGCATGCTTGATTCAGAAGCGGCTGTAACAAAGCTGTTAAATCTTTTTGGATCTGAACCAGATATTGCAAAGCTGCCCATCATGATTGATTCTTCCAAGTGGAGCGTTATTGAGGCAGGTTTAAAATGTCTTCAAGGAAGGGGCATTGTTAATTCCATTAGTTTAAAAGAAGGCGAAGAGGTTTTTAAACATCACGCAAAGAAAATACTGCAGTACGGCGCTGCTGTAATTGTAATGGCTTTTGATGAAAAAGGACAGGGTGATACTTTCCAGCGGCGAATAGAAATTTGTGAGAGAGCTTATAACATTCTTACAAAAGAAATTGGTTTCCCTCCGCAAGATATAATCTTCGATCCAAACGTGTTAACACTTGCAACAGGAATTGAAGAACATAACAATTACGGTGTCGATTTTATTGAAACAACTCGCTGGATCAAACAAAATTTACCGCTCTCAAAAGTGAGCGGCGGTATAAGCAACGTTTCATTTTCTTTCAGAGGAAATAACGTTGTTCGTGAAGCAATGCATTCGGCATTTCTTTATCATTCAATTAAAGCTGGTTTAGATATGGGAATTGTCAATGCCGGCCAGCTCGAAGTATATGAAGAAATTCCGAAAGAACTTCTAGTTCTTGTTGAGGACGTAATTCTCAATCGACATCCAGATGCGACAGAACGGCTCGTGGCCTTTGCCGAAACGGTTAAGCAAAAAGATAAAGAAGTTGCGAAGGCGGAGGAGTGGCGTAGCTGGCCTGCTGAAGACCGGCTAAAGCATGCTCTCATTAAAGGAATTGATGAGTTCATCGAAAAAGATACAGAAGAAGCGCGTCAAAAGTATTCACAGCCGCTTGAGATAATTGAAGGTCCATTAATGGCTGGCATGAATGCGGTTGGCGATCTATTCGGTTCTGGAAAAATGTTTCTGCCTCAGGTTGTAAAAAGTGCACGAGTGATGAAGAAAGCGGTTGCGTATCTTGAACCATTTATAAAAAGCCCCATCCCTTCCCCAAAGGGGAAGGGTGAAAACACCTCACAAACTGTATTTGGA
>JACAFC010000218.1 GCA_013388515.1 Ignavibacteriaceae bacterium
AGTGGATATCTGTCATCTCGATAGTCTAAATAGAAGAACTGATTACTAATATTTGAATTTATTTTGTATAGACCATATGCATAATTACCATAATCCCAGAATGCTGTAGTAGGAATAAAATTAAATCCATAAGTAGAATCATAAAGTTGCTGAGTATTGTTCCAATATGAATTCCCTGTAGGTGGACGCGACATCGGGGGATAATAAGCTATGTTATAATCATTCGTCGTATAATAATTCGTAAAGTTAGTTGTGTGCCATACTGTACCAACAGCATCCATCTTGTACCTAATCGTATCACCAGTTAGTAAATTAGCGGTCATCATAAAAATCTCTAACTCCCTCCATCCCAAATTTTCTTCTTGTGATAAAATTTGAAGATTCGAAAATACAATGATCAGAGAAACAATTACTACTTTTATTTTACTATTCCTTTATTTTATTGAATAAATAATATCCCTTTTTCCCGAAGGTAAATAAATCCTATTATTTCCAAGTGCGGGAGAATCACCAGAATCTTTATTTAGGGTGATATCGAAATTAATATTTCCTTCATTGCTAATTTTCATCAAATGAAATTCATCTATGGCTAAAACATAAACTAAATATACATTTCCCCAATTATCAGAAGTTAATGGGGCATCCACAGGTATATATTCTTTGCTCCATCTTAATTTTCCAGAATAATCTAAAGAGTACAACGAATCTCCTATAAAAAATATATTCCCGTATCTGTCTAATGTTATTTGTTTGGTGGGTCTGTTCTCATTAAACCACCGAATTGCACCGTCAGTATTTAATGAAAACAATCCAATTTGACCTGAATTAATCGAATCAATACTTGTCGAAACATATATGTTTCCGTATGAATCAACGACGCTCCATTCGGAATTCCCTTGTCCGAAACTCCATTTTATAGTTTTAGTAGATATATCAACTGCATAGATGGCTGCCTTATTAAATTCTCCAGGAACGTATAATGTTTCTCCATCCGGCGAAAATGTTGTTAATGCATATGGCCAACTGCTAAATCTATCATCTTGCAACGACCATTTTAGCACTCCATCTTTTCCTAAGGCAAAAAGTGTATGGTTATCCAAAAAATAAATTATGCCATCAAGTCCAATATTTAAATTAGAAGTGCGTGCTGTAGAATTAACTGAATAAAACCACCTTACCGTCTTATCTGGATTATAACAAGTTATACCATGATTTTGAGACCAATTGTAAAATGAACCATCAGCAGCAATTATAGGTGTTGTTCCACAAAAATAATTCGAGTCTAATATTTTTTTAAGTTTCCCATTTTTTCCTAAAATATGAGTACCACCCCAGCTAGAACCATAATGAAATGGCACATAAATATTTGAATCCTTGTCTATTACAATGGATGAATTTAATTGTCCCCCTTGATTAACATATTCCCACTCCACAATTCCTTGAATATTTAGACTCTCTCTACTTCTACCAGTAGATTGGGGATTGCCTCTGTACATTGGCCATGGGCTGTCAGCTAAACTTGGCCACGGAATATCAAATTGGTATCCTTCGGGGTATTCGGTTGGGTTGGTTATGTTGTCGCTGCATTCAAAACTTGGAAATAGGATGGGGCTTGTTAGTAGCAGCAATTTTATGAAATGTTTCATACGGAACTCCCACATTTTATTTACGTTGCAAAATAAACTAAAAAAAAAAATCAATAACAAATGGAATAGTTCACAAGCAAAAAACGCGGACTAGAAGCCCGCGTTATAAAATTGGTTATGGTTAGTTCTACTTTTTCTTTAACACACAGCCGGTGGAAGGATTAAGCATAATTTTTTTCTTTGCTATGCCGAGTGATTTAGTTCCGGCGGAGTTTTCATCCACCAAAATATTCCACTCACCCGAAGGCAATACAAATACCTCTTTCATGCTTGGATTTGCATTA
The DNA here is from genome assembly GCA_013388515.1 of Ignavibacteriaceae bacterium. Taxonomy (GTDB): domain Bacteria; phylum Bacteroidota; class Ignavibacteria; order Ignavibacteriales; family Ignavibacteriaceae; genus XYD12-FULL-36-8. Next base: position 1,931 of record JACAFC010000218.1, read on the forward strand.
AACAGCACAACAAATACGTCATTTTTATATTCTAAGCCGTAACCGATTGCAAACGGATTATCCTTAATCTCATAAAAAGCTATGTCTTCATAATCCGCTCTGCGAAATGCTTCGTATTTATTTCGCAGCTCAATCAAACCTTTGTAATAACTTACAAGATATTCGTTAATCTTTGCATGTTTAAAGTTGATGTAATTCGTTTCGTCATCTTTTTCGTACGTGTTGTGGTCAATCTTACCGGAATGTTTATCCAAGGAATTTGGATTGTAAGGAATTACTTTGCTGCGTGCAAACTCTTGTCCGGAATGAATCATCGTCATTCCCTGAGATGTAAACAAAAATAATGCGCCGAGTTTGTTCAGTTTTAATTGAAGCGGAGATAATTTTACATTCTTGTCAATATCATCGACAATTTTCTCCGGATCAGCTTCTCGAGTTCCAATCCGTATAAAGTCACCAAAGGTATAGCCGTCATGGCTTTCAAGATAGTTTACAGCATGTTCCTTTTTTTGGAACAAACCATTTTTGTCTCTTACCAAAGTTCCGTTCACATAACTTTTAATTCTATCGGGATTATTGTTACCATACCATTTACCAAATATCCAGCCATGTCCATCAAGGGGATTTTCACCTTTTATTCCATTTCTAATTTGATCATTCCAGCTTCCCCACCCTCGCAGAGAAAAGCCCATTGGGTCATAACCGCCGCCCCAAGGTTCACAAACAAAAACTACATTCGTATTAATCTTTTGTGCTTCACGAATTATTTCTTCAATTGTTTCCCAGTCAATCAGTTTACCAAGATCAAACCGGAAACCATCGACATGATATTCTTTCATCCAATATAAAATGCTCTCGATAATCAACCGCCGCATCATTGGTCTTTCAGTTTTCAGATCGTTGCCGCATCCGCTTTGTGCAATGCAATTCCCGTTTTCATCTAACCGAAAATAATATTCCTTGTCAATCTCTTTTAAGTTTCCAATTTCATACTCTGAAAGATGATTATAGACAACATCCATAATCACTCCAATTCCCTCTTTGTGAAATGCTTTCACCATGTCTTTGAAATCTTTTACTTGCTTGCCGGAAGCACCCTCCCATTTGTTCTTTTCAAGTTTACCATCGCTGTAATAACCATCTGGAGCAAAGAAAGCCGCAGTCATGTATCCCCAATGATTTCTTTCGTATGGATTCCAATGGTTGTATTTTCCGTTTAAAGAATCTTTGTAGGGAATTTCGATGTTTGCAAATTCTTGTGCGGGCAAAAGTTCAACAGTGTTTACTCCAAGTGATTTAATATAATCAAGTCCACCGGTAATTCCTTTTTCAGTTAGTCCCAAATATGTTCCGGGATTTTTAGCACCGGATGTTTTATGAGCAGTAATATCTCTTACATGCATTTCATAAATGATTAAATCTCGCCAATCTCTTCTTATCCACTCATCGCCTTGCCAATTATAGTCACCTTCTTTAACAACTATGCTTTTTCTTGGACTATAATAAGTGTTAAGTGTTGCAACAGCTTTTGCATAAGGATCAACACAAACAACATCGCCGCCCTTTCCATCTGCATGAATTACTTTGAATCCATAAAAGGTTCCATACAATTCACCATTAAGGTTTGATTCCCATACGCCGTCATTATCCCGCTGCATATCATACTGCTTACCCTCATTCTCTTCAACATTTTGAAATGTCAGGAGCAGCACTTTCTCGGCAGACGGAGCAAACAAACGAAAATAAGTTTTTCCATTCTCAACAAACGATCCTAATCGTTTAGTAGAATAGTATCTATCAAGTTCTTTGAGTTTTTTAAGATATTCTTTTTGTTGAACAGTCAATTTAGAATGATGAGTATCGGCAGTGAACAATTTAGAATCCTTTTGTTTATTAGCAGAAAAAATGACCAAGTTTAGTACCAGAAGCGTAAGTATGGTTTTCATAATTATTATCGATTATTTATGCTTAAAATTAACACTTTTAGGGAAAGAGAGAAACTGAAATATTGCAGAAATTAAGAAGAAGCGGAAATTATTTTACCATCAACTACCGGTGTTACACAAATAAGCGGCTTTTCGGGTATATTAAAACTCGAGAATATTTCTTCAAATAATTCGAATTGTCTGCCTCGTTTTTCAAGTTTTGCAAATCTATTGTAAGGCATGAAGTTTCCATTTTTATCTGTTGGAGCATCAAAGTGATAAGCACGTGTGAAATCAGATTCGGCATTTCTTTTTAGAAAATCTATTTTGTAGTCATCTCCTCCCTCAATTTCATAACTGAATGCTTTAAACTCTACGACAAGTCCATCGTTTATAATTAAATAGATATTCAAGATGACTTCGTTCATACTGTTTTTTGTTTATTTGTTAATGCAAAGTAAACTATCACTAAGCAGTACAACAATGCAAATTTGCAGAGAATACTTTCCATCGATAGTATAAGAGCGTAAGAATTAAACATCATCAGAGTAAAACCAGTCGAAGCAGGTATAATTAAAGCCAAATGAGCAAAAATTAAATACTTTAGATTAATTGGATAAGTTACAGCATCCTTCCTATTCATCTTAAATAAAATTAAAATGAAAGAGATTAGAATTGGTGAGTAGTAGAGAAATCCATAAAGAACCCCTAAAGGATAGTTGTAAGTTGCATAAAGTACTGTACATTTAACTACTACGAATTCATTAACAACAAAAAAGTAATAAGCTGCAAGCAATACAGCCGGTAAGAATATTAACTTGATCAGCTTACTGTTATAACCAAACAAAGTTAATGCGAAGTATAAATTGAGCGGCGGGAGTAAAGTAATGTCTACAAAGGCAAGGTAAGTCATAAAAGAACTTGAGAAACCAGCGCCGCAAATTAGGAACTCCATGGTTTGGTAACCAAGCAGCAGAACAACCAAAGCAATTGCGAGCCAATTTAACTTGTTCTTTTCAGCAAAAATTAAAAGGTTGATGAGAAAAACCAGTTCAAGGCAAGCAATAAAAAGAGAAACTATTCCATTCCAATCACTCATAACTAACCTCTGCGTCTCTGCGCCTTTGCGGTAAAGATATTTTCACCGCTAAGACGCAAAGACGCTAAGTAAAAATTAAGCTTTAGGACCTATCATTTTTTCCGGTCTAACAACCTCATCAAATTTTTCGGAAGTTAATAAACCCAATTCAATAGCTGCTTCTTTGAGAGTTTTGTTTTCTTTGTGCGCTTTCTTTGCAACTTTAGCTGCATTATCATAGCCAA
>JACAFC010000202.1 GCA_013388515.1 Ignavibacteriaceae bacterium
CATTAACATTAACGTTCCTCAAAATTTTAACAAACATAAAGAAATTTAATCAAAGCGCGCAAACAATATTTTTGCTCAACTCAAATTACTTAAGCTTTAATAATTTTGATTTTAGGGGAGTTACAATTCAAATTCATAAAATATGCTGAAATAACTATATTTACATAAATCTTTTAACTAGAGCATTAACAGTTTTATATGATCAAGCTAAACTCACTTAAAATCGGTAATAATAATCCTTTTGTATTAATTGCCGGACCATGTGTCGTTGAAAATGAAAAAATGATTTTACAGGCTGCAGGGAGTATAAAAGCAGTCACCAAAAAGTTAAACATACCATTTATCTTTAAATCCAGCTACAAAAAAGCGAACCGTACAAGCGGCAATTCATTTACAGGAATTGGTAATACAGATGCACTTAAGATTTTGTTGAAAGTAAAGGAAGTGTTTGATGTTCCTGTGATTACCGATATCCACACTGCTGAGGAAGCCGAACTTGCTGCAGAGTATGTTGATATACTTCAGATCCCAGCATTTCTTTGCAGGCAAACAGATTTACTTCTTGCAGCAGGGAAAACGAAGAAAATTGTAAACATTAAAAAAGGTCAATTCCTTGCACCCGAGGATATGAAGTTTGCAATAGAAAAAGTTAAATCGACTGGAAATAAAAAAGTTCTTCTAACTGAGAGAGGAACAACTTTCGGGTATCATAATTTAGTTGTTGATATGCGCTCGTTAGTCATCATGAAAAAATTTGGGTATCCAATTGTAATGGATGCTACTCATTCAGTTCAATTACCCAGCGCTGGAAATAAAAGCGGCGGTCAGCCTGAGTTTATTTTGCCTTTAGCAAAAGCTGCCGCTGCAGTTGGAATTGATGCCCTTTTTCTTGAGGTCCATCCAAATCCTAAAAAAGCATTGAGCGATGCAGACAGTCAATTAAAGCTTGATAAATTAGGCGAGGTACTTAAACAAGTACAGAAAATTGATAAAGCGGTAAAAGGATATTAAACTTTTATTGTATAATCTATAAGAAACAATTTAAGCAGTAAGAAAAGGAATTTCTCAATTGACATCTGATGAATTAATTCAAAATGGTAAAGAAGTAATCCGCATTGAAGCAGAAGCAGTTGCTGGTTTATCAGACAGTATTAATGATCAATTTATAGGAGCTGTTGAAATTATTTTTAACTCTAAGGGGAGAGTTGTTCTTACTGGAATGGGCAAATCGGGATTGATAGCCAGAAAAATTGTAGCAACATTAAATTCCACCGGAACAGCAGCAATTTACTTGCATCCTACCGATGCTTTGCATGGTGATCTTGGAATGGTAAGAAAAGAAGATGTAGTAATGCTTATTTCTAAAAGTGGAAACACACAGGAGATAGCTAATCTTTTACCGATGTTAAAAAGAATTGGGGTAAAAATGATAGCAATGTGTGGAATTGAAAATTCCCGCTTAGCTAAAGAATGTGATGTATTTTTGAATGTAGGTGTAAAAGAGGAAGCATGTCCGCATGATTTAGCACCAACTGCTTCAACTACTGCAATGCTCGCAATGGGTGATGCTCTTTCAGTTGTACTGCTTAAAAAGCGAAACTTTACAGTTGAAGATTTTGCATTTCTTCACCCTGGAGGAAGTTTAGGTAAACGATTATCTCTTCAAATTCATGAAATTATGATCAAGGGTGAACGAATACCTTTAGTTAAGGAAAATGCTCCACTAAAAGATGTTATAATTGAAATTACTTCTAAAAGATTGGGAACTACTTGTGTAATAAATGAACTTGGCATACTTACAGGAATTATTACGGACGGTGACCTTAGACGTTTACTTGAAAAAACATTAGACATAAAAGAATTGGCTGCAAAGGATGTAATGACCAAAAAGCCAAAGGTGCTTAAGGAAACATATTTAGCATCATTTGCACTTCAGCAAATGGAAAACTATAAAATTACTTCAATAATAATTACTAATGATGAAAATAAACCAGTAGGCATAATCCACCTGCACGATCTTATAAATCTTGGTTTACAGCAAAGATGAGATTCTTCATTATCGTCATAACCATTGCTTTTGCTGCAGGCTGCAGCGATCAAAAAGTGAAACCATCCATAAATACAAAAATAAAAATTGAGGAACTGCCGGCTCAAGAAAGCTGGAACACCAAAGTTATATTCACAGATTCTGGAAAAACCCAAGCAATTTTGTATACAGGTCATTTACGTATGTTTACAGGAGCACGTGAAACTCTTCTTGACAGCAGTGTAAAAGTAGAGTTCTTTAATGATAGTCAAAAAGTTGCAACTATTCTTACATCGAAGAGGGGAAGGGTTGATGATATTTCAAAAAACCTTTTTGCTATTGACAGCGTAGTTGCTGTGAGTGACAGCGGTGTTACTTTAATGACTAGTGAACTAATGTGGAGAAATGAAGACAGAAAAATTGTTACGAGTAAATTTGTTACAATTCTAACTAAGGTCGAAAAAATTGAGGGATATGGATTTGAGTCGGATCAAAGTCTTAATAATTATGTTATTTACAACCCAACATATGTCACTAGAAGAGATACTCTTTAATAAACCACTGAAAATAACGATTTAATGATACTGAAATTTATTTATACATTTTTATTTTTCTCCATAATGGGTTTTGCTCAAAAAGCTGGCAGCGAATACATCACAGTAACGGGGGATAGTCTTGTCGGAAAAATATTAAATGGTGAAACTGTTAGAGAAGTTTACGGAAAGGTTGTGCTTACACAAGGCAACATCAAAATAACATGCAATAAAGCAATTCAGTTCATTGTTAGGAACGATGCAGAATTAATCGGTAATGTTGTTGTTACTCAAGAAAATTTAACCATAACTACAGAAAGAGGATTTTACTACGGTAACCTAAAAAAAGCAGAAACAAAATCTAAAGTAAAGCTGGATGATAAAAAGGTAATCCTAACAGCTGATATTGGCGATTATTATTTTAATGAAGACCGGGCGTACTTTAAAAACAACGTAAAACTTTATGATACTGCTACTACCTTAACATCAAACGAATTAAACTACTACCAAAATGAAAACCGAGCTGTGGCAACAACAAATGTAAAAATTGTTGATGCTGAAAACGTTATAACTGCAGATACTGTTGAACATTTCCGCAGTACAAGAGTTACTATAGCTAAAAGCAGAGTTAAAATATCGAACAATAAAAATAATATAGTCATTTTCGGTAACCACCTGGAAGATTATGCGAAAAAAAAATATACAATTGTAAATTTGAACCCTGTACTTATCCAAATTGATACAAGTTATACTACTCAAAATGATTCTTTAACATCAGGAGGTATTGAAGATTCAATTGCGATGGTTATTGATACATTAGTAATTAGCGCGTTAGCTATGGAATCATTCCGAGATACTTCGAACATTTTTATTGCAAGAGATTCTGTTGAAATTGTCCGCGGGTCATTTGCATCAAAAAATGCTCATACAATTTATTACAAGGATGAGGACAAAATAGCAACTATGAAAATGTCGGAGGGGAGACCTCAGCCAATAATGTGGTATGAAAATTCTCAGATAACTGGAGATTCAATTCTTATTTATTTGAATGAGAGCAGGGTAAAGCTGGTGGAAATTACTAAACAAGCATTTATTCATTCTCATCAAGATCTCTTCCATAACAGATTTGATCAGGTTTCTGGTAATAAAATAAATGTTGAATTTGTCAATGGTGAAATTAAAAAGACAGACATTTATGGAAGCGTTTATGCTATTTACTATTTATACGATGATAATAATCCTAACGGTTTAACAAAATCCTCATCACAATCCGCAGAAATTAAGTTCACTGATAAACAAGTGAGTGAAGTAAGATTGTTTGGATCTCCAACAAGTGATTATTACCCAGAAAATATGGTAGAAGATAGAGAGCGAGAATATTTATTGCCCCAGTTTATTTTATTCGATTCAGTGCCAAACAAAAATCAACTGCTTAAATCGATAACTAATCAGATTAAGGAAAATTTCTAATATGTCTGCAACAAAACTCAGCAGTCTGGATTTAATAAAGATTTACAAAAAACGAACTGTAGTAAACAAAGCATCAGTTGAAGTTTCCAAAGGAGAGATTGTTGGTTTACTTGGTCCAAATGGTGCCGGTAAGACAACAACATTTTATATGATTGTAGGAATGATAAGACCAAACAAGGGACAGGTTTTTCTTGATGATAAAGACATAACTGCTGTTCCAATGTATAAACGAGCACGGATGGGTATTGGATATCTTCCGCAAGAGGCATCAATTTTTAGAAGATTATCAGTAGAAGATAATTTACTTGCTGTACTCGAGATGATTGGTTTATCTAAAAAGCAGCGCAAGGAAAAATGTGAAAAGCTTCTTGAAGATTTGGGAATTACTCATATCCGAAAAAGTTTGGGATTTCAGCTAAGCGGCGGTGAAAGAAGGCGAACAGAGATTGCACGTACACTTGCTACTGATCCAAGTTTTATTTTGCTCGATGAACCATTTGCTGGTGTTGACCCAATTGCTGTTGAAGATATAATGAACATTGTTGCAAATCTTAAAAATAGAGGGATTGGAGTTTTAATTACAGATCATAATGTTCATGAAACACTGAGCATTGTAGATAAAGGATACATACTTATCAATGGAGTAATATTCAAATCTGGAGATGCCCACACACTTGCCGAAGATGCAGAAGTTCGTAAACTTTACCTTGGAGAGAAGTTTAAGTTAGATAGGTACTAAATCAGTTTTGTCTTATCTACAAGTTACTCGTACTTAATCCTCCAGAAACAATGAACGTCATCATTTCTTTTGCACCAACGTTAAGCTTCTTAACATTAACAGTTGGAACTAAAATTAAATTTCCGGCAAAGTTGTAAGCTTGCGGAATATAAACTGCAACTTTATCTTTTTCACCAAGAAAATCCGGATTCTCCTCAGTGATGAATCCAAGTATTTCAACTCCAGATTCAGTGGATAACTTTACCGAAACAGGCTGATTGAACCTTTTCCGTTCTCCGAACAACGCTTCGGCTAAATCTTTTATAGACATATAAATAAACTTTACAAGAGGAAGCCGGTTGAAGATATTATTAATGATTCCAACAAATCCTTTTGTAAAAAAATTCGATGCTACTGCACCAATTAAAATTATACCAAGTATTATAATTAAAAACCCAATACCGGGATACTTGAAGTTGAAAAGTCCATCAATTTGAATAAATATGTAGTAGAGAAGATAGATTGTGACAATGATTGGTATAACAACTATCAATCCTTCAATGAAATACTTACTTATTTTTTTCATGATGTTACCTCATTAAAGTTCTTAAAATGATTTCCAATTTCTAAAAACTAAATGGTTATAAATATTTATTTGCGTTTTAGTTGAACTAATACTGCCCCTAAAGCAGCAATTAGCATTCCTAAACTTTCCTGTAAAGTAATTGTTTCGCCGAGAAAGAGCCATGCAAGCACAGCTATTTGAATTAACATTGTTCCATTAATTATGCTTGATTCCATTGCATTTAGTGTTCTTAAAGTTAAGTTCCAGAGTGTAAAAGCAAATGCAGTGTTAATTACAGCAAGCCAAATTAGGAACAGCCAATTCTTAGCGCTGATTGTAGGGAATCCATTAGCTGTTAAACCAAGTGTTAAAAGAATTATCGCTCCAATTCCCATGCTTATAAATGTTACAACAAACGGAGAAATATCTTTTTTCCTATAAATGTATCTTCCAACAACAGCAGATGCAGCATTTGCCAATACTCCTACTGACATCACAGCTAGTCCTACTATTTCATTTGTTAAAAGCGAAATTGGGAGGAAATATGTCAGCACACCTGCTAAGAATAAAAATACTCCAATCCACTGAAGTTTATTTGGATTTTCTTTTAATAAAAATATTCCCATGACTGCAACTACAATAGGAGTAAAATTTAGTATTAAGCTGACAGTTACAGAAGGAAGTAACGATAAACCTAAGAATTGTGCACCTTGAGTAAAAGTATAAAAAACTACTCCAAGAAAAAACAAATTCTTCCATTGCAAAACATTTAACTGTTTTATTTCATCAAGATATTTTCGTTTAATGAAAATAAAAGGTAAAAAACAAAAGAATGCAAGAAAGTAACGAAGGCCAGCGAAAGTTATTGGTGGAATTTCAACAAGTGCCAATTTTATTATGATGAAAGAAGTTGACCACAAAAAAGTAACAAGCAGTGCTTGAAGAATAGAAATGAAATGACGAGGTTTTTTATCCATAAGTGGATATAGTTTTTTCTTGAGTTCTAGTAAATAAGTGTCTAATTTTCATTTAATGATTTTAACACTCTGCAAAATTATGAAAACTATTTTAATAACTGTTTGTGCAAGTCTAATTGTTTCATCCACTATTAACTCTCAATCAATTCCTCCAAAGAGAGAATTTCGTTCAGTATGGATTGCTTCTGTAACAAATATTGACTGGCCTTCAAGCAAAACATTAACCCCAGCCCAGCAGCGTTCAGAGTTCATCAATATTTTGGATCAGCATAAACTTAATGGAATGAATGCTGTTGTAACTCAAATCCGTCCTTCATGCGATGCATTCTATCAAAGCACAATCGAGCCGTGGTCAGAATGGTTAACTGGTGTACAAGGCACAGCGCCAAATCCGTTGTATGATCCATTGGCCTTTATGGTTGACGAAACACATAAGCGCGGAATGGAATTTCATGCTTGGTTTAATCCCTATCGGGCTGTTGTTAATAAGAACACCAGCAGTGTTTCATCATCACATGTTTCAAAAATACATCCAGAGTGGATAAAAGAGTACGGAAATTTAAAACTCCTAGATCCAGGTTTGCCTCAAGTAAGGGAGTACGTTACAAGTGTAATAATGGATGTGGTTCGAAGATATGATATCGACGGTGTTCACTTTGATGACTATTTCTATCCTTATCCGCAAACGGGTGTCGAATTTCTTGACTCTGCAACTTTTGCGAACTATCCAAACGGGTTTACAAATAAAAATGATTGGCGAAGAAATAATGTTAATCTGTTGATAAAGATGCTAAGTGATAGCATAAAAGCTGTTAAACCTCATATCAAATTTGGAATTAGTCCGTTTGGAATTTGGAAAAATCAATCCTCTGATCCATTAGGTTCTGCTACATCAGGATTCGAATCGTACAGTGGTATTTATGCTGACTCACGTAAGTGGATGCAAGAAGGATGGCTTGATTACATCAATCCGCAGATTTATTGGAATATTGGTTATCCTGCAGCCGCTTATGATGTTTTGGTTGAATGGTGGACTAATAATGCTTATGGAAAGCATTTTTATACCGGAAATGCTGCGTACAAGATTGGAAACAGCAGTCCAACCGCATGGCTTAATCCAAGTGAAATGCCCAATCAAGTTCGTCTTAATCGGACTTATGAAGAAGTGCATGGGATGAATTTCTTCAGTTCAAGATCAATTCTTAATTATAATTTACTTGGAATTAAGGATTCGCTTAGAAATAGTTTATTCAAATACCCGGCAATAATTCCAACAATGCCCTGGAAGGACTCAACACCGCCTTCCTCTGTTTCAAATCTTAATGCGGTAAAAAATAGCAGCGGAGTTTTACTTACATGGGAAAAACCTGTAGTTAATCCGGCAAAGTATTTTATAATTTATCGGTTTGATGGGCAAGCAGAGGTTAATATTAATGATCCAAGACAAATTCTGATAATAACGAAAAACGATACCACAAGTTTCACGGATACAAAACCAATTGACAGTATGACAGTATCTTCTATAACTTATGTTGTTACTTCTCTCGACCGGCTTCACAACGAAACAGAAGCAGACTCAAATAATTCAGTCACACTTAAATTTTTAGTTGATGTAAACGACGAATCAAACAAGCCATTTGATTTTGTGTTAATGCAGAATTACCCCAATCCTTTTAATCCAAATACAAAGATTCGTTATCAAATTCCTGAATCCGGCTACGTTTTTATGGAAGTATTTGATTTACTTGGAAGAAAAGTGGCATCTCTTGTAAACGAAGAGAAAGAGAGCGGAAATTACGAAGTCGAATTTAATGCTGATAACCTTACAAGTGGAATATACTTCTATCAACTTAGGGCGATGGGTTATATTGGAACTAAAAAGATGCAGCTTTTAAAATAACTTAATCGAAAAATATTAGATATTTTCCTAAATATTTGTAGTTTTGTTTAGAAACATTAAACATTTTTATCAAAGTGTCACCTGCCAGTATCATTATCAATTTGGATTTTAATAAATCAGCTTTAGGTGTTATTAGCTAGTGTTCATCTATAATTCTGCAATAGAAAAAATAATTGCTTTAGAGAACAATATTTTTCTACTCAAAGCTCATTGTCCGGAAATTGCTTCAACAATACAACCGGGTCAATTCTTAAACATAAAAGTGTCCGAAACAACTTTCCCACTGCTCAGACGTCCTTTTAGTGTATGCGATGTGGAAGGTGACTCAATCTTTATAATGTTTAACATCTTGGGTGAGGGGACTAAGCTGCTGCAGAAAAAGCATATTGGAGATACTCTAAATATAATTGGACCGTTGGGGAATGGTTTTAGTCTTGGTGGTAATTTTGAAACTGCAGTTATTGTTGCAGGCGGATTAGGTTCGGCACCTTTTCCATATTTCATAAAAAAACTGAATATGGATAAGAAGATTGCATGCTTTGTTGGAGGGAAATCTGAACATGATGTAATTCAATATGGAATGAGGAATGTAAAAGTATCAACCGATGATGGATCTCTTGGATTCAAAGGAAATGTAGTTGAATTACTCCAGCAGGAATTATCAAGTTACGAATATTCTAAAATAAAAATCTTTGGATGTGGGCCAACAGCTATGCTTCGCAGTTTGAGAGAATTTACAATCAAAAACAATATTGAGTGCGAGGTATCAACCGAATGCGCAATGGCTTGTGGTTTTGGAATCTGTATGGGCTGCCCTACTGAATCAGCAAAGCAAAATGATAAATACCTTCTTGTGTGTAAAGATGGACCGGTTTTTAATGTTAAGGATGTTGTGATATGAACAGTGTAGATTTAACTGTTAAAATTGGCAGTTTAACATTAACAAATCCAATTCTGCTTGCATCTGGAACGGTTGGTTATGGAAATGAAATTGCTGAATTTATTGATCTGAACAAAATTGGCGGAATAGTAACAAAATCCCTGAGCTTAAAACCTAGAAAAGGCAATCCGCCTCAAAGAATAGTTGAAACTCCTTCGGGAATGTTGAATGCAATTGGTTTGCAAAATGTTGGAGTTGAAGAATTTCTTAAAGAAAAAATTCCATTCCTAAAACAGTACGATGTGCCTTTAATTTGTAACATTGCCGCTAGTTCAATAGAAGAATATGTTGAATGTACTCGATTATTAACAACTGAAGATTTTATTAAAGCATTTGAAATAAATGTATCTTGCCCAAATGTTAAAGAAGGCGGCTTACAATTTGGTAATAACCCAATCGCGGTTGGAATTATTACTCAGAAAGTTAAAGCAGTTACTAATAAACCAGTCATAGTTAAATTATCTCCAAACGTCTCATACATAAGTGAATTTGCAAAAGTTGTAAAGGATAACGGCGGAGATGCAGTTTCAGCAATTAACACTTTAGTTGGAACTTCGTTTAACATAAATACAAGGAAACCCAAAATTCACAATGTCTTCGGTGGACTTTCTGGCCCAGCAATAAAACCAATAGCACTTGCAAAAGTTTTGGAGATAAAGCAAAAGGTTGATATACCAATTATTGGCATTGGCGGAATTATGAATTGGAAAGATGTAGTTGAATTTATGATAGTTGGTGCTTCTGCAGTTCAAATCGGTACACTTAATTTTATTGACCCAACAGCTTCAATTAAAATGATTCCAGAGGTTGAACAGTATTGCCTTGAAAACAATATCACCCAAATCTCAGAGTTAACAGGTTCTTATAGTTCTCAAAAGTAAAATGGATTTACAAAAATCATTAGATAAGTTATATTCTCTTCACACATTCGGTGTGAAACTTGGACTGGAAAACATTAAATCCTTTCTTGCAGTATTGGGTAATCCTGAAAATAAAATTAGGACCATTCATATAGCTGGTTCAAATGGAAAGGGAAGTACTGCTGCTTTTATAGCAAGTATATTGCAAGAAATGAAATTCAAAGTTGGATTATATACTTCCCCTCATTTTGTAAAATTCAATGAACGAATTAAAGTTAACGGGAAGGAAATTTTAGATGAAAGAATTGCTAATTTTATCCACGACCATGAAAGTGAGATAGATACACTTAAATTAACTTTTTTTGAAGTTACTACTGCTTTAGCTTTCCAATATTTTTATGAGGAAAAAGTTGACTATGCAGTAATCGAAACAGGTTTGGGCGGAAGATTGGATGCAACAAATACGGTTAAGCCTGTCGCAACAGTAATTACTTCAATAAGCTTGGAACATATGGATATACTTGGCGATACAATCGAAAAAATTGCTGAAGAAAAAGCCGGTATAATAAAAGAAGGGGTTAAAGTATTTATTGGTATAATGCCGGAACCAGCAGAAGAAGTTATTGAAAAAAAATGCCAAGCATTACAGTGTGAGCTTTTTGATCTTAAAGAATACATAGTAGAAAAAGAAAATTCCTTGGAGTTATACACTGAAGAATTGGAGTTGGATGAATGGATTATGCCGCTAAAAGGAAAGTATCAAAAATATAATGCTGCCTTAGCATCTCTTGTTGTTTCAAAATGCTTGGACAATGATAACTTCAGAGTAATAGAACACGGCATAAAAAATGTTGTTAAAAATACAGGTCTTCAAGGCAGATTTGAATATATTCATTATAAGCCCGATATTATTTTGGATTCAGCTCATAATCCTGAAGGAATTGAAAATTTCATAAATGAGTTCAATAAGGTAAGAAAGAATTATTCGCATTCAATTGTTCTTTTTGGAGTAATGAAAGATAAAGCAATTAAGGAAATGCTAAACCTGTTAAAAGGTAATTTTGATGAATTCTTAATTACAGAAATCGACTATGATAGAGCGTGTCCAATTTCTTCACTTAGCAATATTGCTAGCGAAATAAATTTGATTGTAAAACCCGAAACAAAACCTGGTGAATATGTAGCAAACTTTAGATACCAAACACCGTCAAAGTGTTTGGTTGTGCTAGGAAGTATGTATCTTTTAGGTACAGTAAAGGCCTATTTAGAAGGGATGAAAACATCTTGACATTTTTTTAAAATTAAATTATGTTTCAAGTGTTCCTCTTATTCCTTTCAACTGAAAATCAAAAAGAGAATTAGAAACTAGTATTACCTCGAAATAAAAAACAGTTCCCGGAAAAAACCTTTGATTAAGTTATCCAGCTTAATATCTGAAAATATAATAATCATTAACAATTAGGATCTAACCATGCCGATGGACATTTCTGAACTCAAATCAAAAAAAATTGTTGAACTTAACTCTATTGCCAAAGATTTGAATATAAACGGTTATAGTGATTTAAGAAAACAAGAACTTATATTCAAGATTTTGGAGGCACAAACTGCCAAGGATGGTTTAACATTTTCCAAAGGCGTGCTCGAAGTATTACCCGATGGTTATGGTTTTTTACGGTCATCAGATTATAATTATCTGCCTTCACCTGATGATATTTATGTGTCTCCTTCTCAGATTAAAAAATTCAGTCTCAGAACAGGTGATTATGTAAGCGGTCAGGTTAGACCTCCAAAAGAGGGCGAAAGATTTTTTGCCCTTTTACGAGTTGAAGCCGTAAATAATCTAGATCCAGAGGCAATTCGTGAAAGAACATTGTTTGATAACCTAACTCCTGTTTACCCAACAAAAAAATTAATTCTTGAATCGGCTCCGGGCGAATACTCAATGAGGATTATGGATTTACTGTCGCCAATAGGAAAAGGACAAAGAGGGTTAATCGTATCCCCTCCAAAAAGTGGAAAAACAATTTTACTTCAAAAAATTGCAAACTCTATTACAAGGAATCACCCCGAAATAAAATTAATCATTTTATTGATTGACGAACGGCCTGAAGAAGTTACAGATATGGAGCGTTCTGTTAAAGCAGAAGTAATCAGTTCAACATTTGATGAACCAGCGGACAGACACGTTCAAGTTGCAGATATGGTAATTGAAAAAGCAAAACGTATGGTTGAAGCCAAAGAGGATGTAGTTATTTTGTTAGATAGTATTACAAGGCTTGCACGAGCTCATAACATTGTGGTTCCTCACAGTGGAAGAATTCTCTCAGGTGGTGTTGATTCAAATGCATTGCACAAACCAAAAAGATTTTTTGGAGCTGCAAGAAATACCGAAGATGGCGGAAGTTTAACAATTATTGCAACTGCTTTAATTGATACTGGCAGCAGAATGGACGATGTTATCTTTGAAGAATTCAAAGGCACAGGCAACATGGAACTCCTCCTGAATCGGGATCTAAGTGATAGAAGAATATTCCCAGCAATAGATGTAAATAGAACCGGAACACGAAGAGAAGAATTGCTTATGAAAGAAGATGATTTAGCTAAGATTTGGATACTTAGAAAAATATTGAGTGATTTTTCACCTGTTGAGGCTATGGAATTTCTGCTTGATAAAATGCGCGGGACAAAGAACAACAAGGAATTCTTGTTGAACATGAACAGCTAGAAATGTTCTTAGCATTTTCTAAGCATAGAGTTTTTATCATTTTTGTGATATTACCTTTATTGAGTGATATCATACTTCCTCAGACAGATACAATATCATACAAGTGGCCCTACTCACCTATGACAAACCCTCACACAATTGGAGGTACTTTTGCTGAGTATCGAAGTACAAGCGCTGCCGGTCACTATCACAATGGAACCGATATGTCAGGTTCTGCTGGCACGCCAGTTCTTGCTGTTCTACCTGGAATAGTAGCTGTTGCTTATGATGATGGTGGAACTGGATATGATTCATATGTTCGCATTACATCTCAAATTAACGGACAATCGAAGAATATTACATATTATCACACACGCCCAATTGTTTCAGCTGGACAACTTGTTGTGGAAGGACAACAAATTTCAACTGTTGCCATTGATCATGTTCATCTAATTGATTATAGGCTCGGTGGTTCAATATCTAATTCGCATTTAAATTCTTTAAGACCAGGCGGCGGTTTAACTATTTATGAGGATTTCTGGAAACCAAACATTAACTATGTAAAATTCTTTCTAGATAATTCGAATACTCAGCTTTCACCTTCCGCTCTCGGGAGTAAGGTTGATATAATTGTTCATATTCAGGAGGTTAGTAATACCGGCGGCACAGCGGGTGCTAACAATGGTACTTATAAACTAGGATATAAAATACTTTCTGCAGACACACAATCAGTTATTTTTGCACCACCCGATGATGGTTTGCGTTACACTTATTACAATAAACCCGGTGACGAGTATGTAAATATTAATTATTATCAGCCCGAATCCAACACAAGCAGTCATGTTTATATTGTAACAAACGGAACAGGTTCATCAAACGTTGCTGCTGCACAAATTGTAAGCAATAATTATTGGAATGTTGATGATTTTCCTTACGGTAATTATGTAGTAATGATTTTTACTGAAGACACTCGTGGAAATGCTGATACTGTTTACATTCCAGTTACAACTACTGATATTGATTTGATAGCTCCATCAGCACCAACTTTAAAATATGTTAAAAAAGACTCAACCAACTATTTTACTATTGCATGGATTCCCACTTCAGATAGTGATTTAAAAGGTTATAGACTTTATTACAGTATTGATGGAGTTAACTACAATATTAGGGACAATGAGACGGTAATTACATCTTCATTGAATTCATACCAATATTATTTTAATCAAAAAACACCATTGTTTTTAAAACTTTATGCTGTTGATTCTGCCCCTATTACAAACATAAGTATCGCTTCAGATGTTTATGGTTTAAGAATGTTAAATGATGATAAAAAGATTTTGATAGTTGATGGTTTTGATAGATTTAGTGGTTCAGGAAGCTGGCAATATCCATATCACGATTTTATTATTTCATATGCTAAAGCATTCAACCTAAGTTTTGAAACATGTTCAAATGAAGAAGTAATATCTGGTAATATAAATCTTAACAATTATGAACTTGTAATCTGGATATTAGGTGATGAATCAACCGCCAATGAGACATTCTCTATTATTGAAAGAAACTTAGTTTCTGCTTATTTAGAAAGCGGCGGCAAATTATTTATCTCAGGCTCAGAAATAGCTTGGGATTTGGAAGGAGCATCATCTGCAACATCAGAATAAACACAATTTTTAAGAAATTACTTGAAGGCAAAATACATTTCGGATGACTCGAATATTTACGGTGTTTATGGCATTGATTCTACAGAATTTGCTGGTCTTGGTTTTGGCTATGGAATAACTGGAAATGGTTCACCATATGTTGAAGACTATCCCGATGTAATCGATACAGTTGGCGGAAGTAAATTTATTTTGCAATATAATTCTGTATCTCATGCTGGTATTGCATTTACTGGTTCTTTCAGTAACTCAACGAACATTGGGCAACTGGTTTACCTTGCTTTTCCGTTTGAAACTATTAATCTTGCTGAGGCAAGATTTCAGGTTTTAAGTGCTGCTCTTAGATATTTTGGGTTAATTGAGCCCTTACAAACAAGTGAAGATATATATACGCCGGTAACTTATTTGCTAAATCAGAATTATCCGAATCCTTTTAATCCAGGAACAACAATAAGTTATGAGATATCAAAAAAAAGTAATGTATCTTTGAAAGTTTATGATATGCTTGGGAAAGTTGTGAGTGTGCTAGTAAATGAAATCCAAAATCCTGGGAAGTACCAGGTTGAATTCAATAAGCAAAATCTTGCTAGCGGGATATATTTTTATCGCCTCGAAGCAGACAATTCTGTTCATGTAAAAAAGATGATTCTATTAAAATAATTCTCATCATTTAGTAAGATTAGTAAATTGAATATTAAATTATCGGCTGCAATTTTAGTTACATTAGGTTGGTTTTCAGTGTATGCACAACCTAATGATTTTGAGAATCAAAATATTGGCTATCGCGATAAATCTTTTTTTACTCAAGTTTATCCTATTCCTTATACTGATTCACTAATTCTCATTAATTTCTTATACAAAATACCTCATGAAAAGCTCTTCTTTTCAAAAGAAGGAGAGAAGTATTCAACATCCATACTTGTATCAGTAGAGGTTAGTGATTCCAGCTCAAATTACATTGAAAGACAATTTGAAGTACGCAGTGTTACGCTTAACGATTTTGCGCTTACAATAGATCCGAATTCTTATATCGAAGGAAATATTAAGCTCAAAGTTCAAAATCGTAATCTAAATATTTTTGCTGTAGTTACGGACCAAACTTCGCAAAAGGAGATATTTTTCAGAGAACAATATTTCAAAAAAATACTTGAAGACGAATTTGATTTATTGCCTCCTATACTGCTTGAACGCAATTCCGAGAATTGCGGTGTTGAAAGTAAGGCATTAGTAAACTTTGGTAATTCGATTCCTTTTAATAATAATTCATATCAAATATTATTTCCTATCAAAGACAACTTATTAGAAAGCATTTTTATAAAATTAATCTCGGTAAAAGATACGGTTTTTAATGGCAAAGTTTCGAGAACAGAATTGGGTCTACAAAAATTATATCCTTGCGATGGAAGGATGATTCTAAAATCAGTTCCAGATCCTGATAATTTAAGTTTATTTTATATTGATAGTTTGACTTATAAACTGAATGAAGGACCATTAGAGTTATTAATTTCAAAGAGGGAAGATTTTCAGAAAAAGAAATCATTTAAATATGTGGTTAAGTGGTTAAAGAAACCTGTGTCATTAAAAGATCCAGAGTTAGCTATTAGGTTGCTAAAATTTATGATATCCGCAGATTCAATAAAACATTTATTAAAAATAGGTCAGCACGATTTGTCTCTAAATAATTTTTGGAAAACATACGATCCCTCACCTGAAACTCGCTACAACGAATTGATGGCTCAGTATTATGAAAGAATAGACTTTGCAATGGAGAATTTTTCCACAATTTCAGGTCAAAGTGGAATTGATTCAGATAGGGCAAAGATCTACGTCCGTTTTGGTAAGCCAAATCAAGTTGATAGAGGTTCAAATGGTGATGGTAAAGTTTCAGAGACTTGGACTTATTCCAATAAATTAAGACAAAAATTTATTTTTGTTGATGAAAAAGGCACTGGTGAATTTATCTTAAAATACACCCAATGAAAACATTTATATTTACTTGCGGGGATATTAATGGAGTTGGACCTGAAATAGTGGTTAAAACACTAAACAAAATTGCCAAATCCTCCAGAAAAAAAATTCTTTTCATCTGTCCGGAAAATATTTTTAAGCAAGAAGTAAGGAGAATACGACCTTCTTTCAAATACGAAATTACTAATTCATCAGAGATTGATCCTTCTATTCCAGTTTCTGTGGTTAATTTTAATTCTGCAGAACAAGTTATTGGAAAACCTACGAGGAATTCTGGATTGTTGTCTTACGATTCGATAAAAATTGCTTACAATATTTCAACTAAAATTTCCGAAGCTGCAATTATAACAGCTCCCATCTCTAAAACAGCATGGTCTATGGCAAATATTAATTATCCTGGTCATACTGAATTATTTGCAGAGCTTTACAAAGCCAAGAATTATGCAATGTTTTTCCTCTCAAAAAAGATGAATGCTGCTTTGCTTACTATTCATACTCCGTTGAAAGAAGTTTCAACTCAAATAACAAGTGAACTGCTTAAAAATAAATTTCAGCTTATTTTGGAAACACTAAATCAAGATTTTATGATTAATACCCCGCGAATTGCAGTTCTAGGATTGAATCCGCATGCTGGAGAAAATGGTTTAATTGGTAAAGAAGAAAAAAATATTGTCATCCCATTCCTAAAGGGTTTTACTAAGAATAAATATTTTTATGGTCCGTTTCCTTCCGATGGATTTTTTGGAACGAAGCAATTTTTGAATTACGATGTTGTTGTTGGAATGTATCATGATCAAATACTTAACCCATTCAAACTTTTAAATTTTAATACAGGTGTAAACTTTACAGCTGGTTTGTCAATAGTAAGAACTTCACCAGATCATGGTACTGCCTTTGAAATTGCAGGTAAAGGTATAGCCGATGAATCAAGTATGCTGCAAGCATTTAAATATGCAGAACGTATTTTAAATAATAGACTGTCTAATGCAAAAAATATCGGTAAGTAAAAACTATACACATGTAGCTGATATTTATGAACATTTAATGCGGAAAGTCCGTTATGATTACTGGGCCGATTACATATACGCACTTGCTAGTAATTATATAACTGAAAAAGCCACTGCTTTAGAGATAAGTTCAGGAAATTGCAAGTTAGCAAGGTTTTTATCTGCTTACTATTCTAAGCTTATAGCTACTGATCTATCTTTTGATATGCTTGTTAAATATCCCTCAAATATTAAAAATAAAATTTGTTGTGATATGCTTCGCCTTCCATTTAAGACTAAATTTGATTTATTGATTTCTGCTTTCGATAGCGTAAACTACCTGACCACAAAAAGAAAACTTGCGGAGTTTATGCAAGAAGTCCATAATCGCATTAGTGATGGAGGTATTTTCACGTTTGATGCAAGTCTTGAACCTAATAGTTACAAACACATCAAACATCCAATTCGCAAGGGTTCCTATAAAAATTTAAATTATCATCAAAAGTCTGAGTATGATCCACTAAAGAAAATACATAAGAATATTTTTCTTATTCAATACCCTAACGGAAATGTTTACAAAGAAGTGCACATACAAAGAGTTTACGCGTTCGAAGAATATTTCAAAATTATTGAAGATGCAGGGCTGTCAGTTAAAGAGTGTTATGAGTCGTTTACTTTTAAAGATGGAAGTCCAAAATCACCAAGAGTTCAATTTGTAGTAGTAAAAAGGTAGTTATGCTTACATTTAACAATGTAGATTTTAGTTATCCAAAGTATTCTGTTTGCAATGATTTAAATCTTTCAGTTGAAAAGGGTGAGTTTGTTTTTATGATAGGAAAAAGTGGCTGTGGTAAAAGTACAATTTTGCAATTAATTTACTTTAACCTTTTACCACTCTCAGGTGAAGTCGAATTTGATAAGTATAATTCTAAAACTATTCGGCCTAAAGATTTACCGTTTATTCGCAGAAAAATGGGAATAATATTTCAAGATTTTAAGTTGCTTAATGATCGAAATATTTATGATAATCTTTCATTTGTTCTTGAATCTGTAGGAACCCCTAAAAAAGAAGTAATGAAAAAAGTTACTTCAGTTCTAACTGACGTTGGATTATTGCACCGCAGATTTAGCTTTCCAAAGGAGCTTTCGGGGGGTGAGAAGCAGCGCATTGCGATTGCTCGCAGTATAATAAATGACCCCATTTTAATTTTGGCTGATGAACCAACAGGCAATTTAGATCCTGATACTTCACACGAAATAGTAGAATTATTATTTAAAATAAATGAAAGGGGAACTGCAGTTATTTTTACTACTCATAATTATGAGATAGTAAAAAAATATCAGCAAAAAATAATTAAAATTGAGAATGGAAAGGCGATAAAGGCAGTTTTAAAGCAAAAAAACGTATTTTAATTTAATTTAGCTTCAATGGCAGTTAGTATATGTTCTGTTACATCATCAATTGTTCCGAGCCCATCTACAGTTATTAAAATATTTTTTCTCGCATAATAATCTAAGACTGGTTGAGTTGTATTGTTAAATACGTTCAATCTATTTCTTATAATATCTTCATTGTCATCATTTCTTTGGTAAAAACTATCTGGGGAACTACAAATTGGACATTTTAACTTGTCTTCAATTTCATTTAGAGAAAATATATTTTGACATACCTTGCATGCACGTCGGTTTGTTAATCTTTTGATAATCTCTTCTGTGTTTGCTGTTAGGTTGATATAGAATACATCACTTAATTTTAGTTCGGATAATAATTTTTCAAGTTCCTTCGCCTGAGCAAGAGTACGTGGAAAACCATCAAGTATAAATCCATCTTTACAGCGCGGTTGATTGAGGGTATCATTAATTATCCCAATCATAATATCATCTGGTACAAGTTCACCACGGCTTATAATTTCATGAGCTTTTACACCTAAAGCAGTTTGGTTTCTCACCGCATCACGTAAAATATCACCAGTGGAAATATGAGGAATTCTTAACCTGGTTGCCAAAATTTTAGCTTGAGTTCCCTTACCTACACCAGGGGCGCCAAACAAGATAAGTTGCATTGTTAAATCCAGCTTTTTGAACTACTTAAAAATATCCCTTAAAAATAACTTTATCAAGGAATGCTCTTTTGAGGAACTTTATTTAATGTTTGTTTTGCTCTGTTCTTACGGAAGAAATCCTCTAAAAGCAATCGGGCTTCCTTTTCCATTAATCCCGAATAGACTTTTACTTTGTGATTCAACTTTCCCTCCTGTGCAGGGTTGTAAATTGATCCGCAAGCTCCAAATTTTGTATCAAATGCTCCGAAATAAAGTTGCTTAATTCTTGAAGAAATTATTGCACCTGTGCACATTAAACATGGTTCAAGCGTAACATATATCTCACAATTAGTTAAACGCCAATCCCCCAGGGTATTTGCTGCCGAAGTTATTGCGATCATTTCTGCATGAGCAGTTGCATCTTTTAACCTCTCAATGGAATTAGAACCCCTGCCAATGATTCTATTTTGATGAACTACTACAGCACCAACCGGCACTTCATTCTGTTCGAATGCCTTTACAGCTTCTTTTAGTGCTTCGGACATGTATCGATATTTTAATTCATCAAAATTCATTTTTATAAATAAAAAAATCAAAAGCCATAACCGACCTTTGATTTTAATTTCATTTGAATAGTTTGTACGCCCAGAAGGATTCGAACCCTCAACCCTCAGATCCGAAGTCTGATGCTCTATCC
>JACAFC010000148.1 GCA_013388515.1 Ignavibacteriaceae bacterium
ATGGGAAAATACGCGAAATTGGATTTTTCAAAGATGGTAAAAAAGATGGGGCTTGGACCGTATTTGATGAAAAGGGAAAGATTAAACGTAAAATATTCTTTAAAGATGGGTTAATTATAGATGATAAGAATTTAAATCAAAGTTATACCACTTAAAAAAAACCTCTGCAAGTTTGTGCAGAGGTTTACTTATCATCATTAACAGAAAGGAGGCGAGAGAAAAACTTTATTAAGTTCTACCCTATGGAAATAATGGATTCTCTTCATCATCCAAATCATCATTGCTTGTTCTAGAAGCATAAATTGTATAAGAATCTTCGGTTAAAGTGCTTGAGTAAAGTATCAGAAATTTTGATCCGGCTTTTACTGTAATTTCTCCAGTCAGCTCACCAACTGAAGAACTATTTGTGATTCCAGCAGGCACAGCATAAGTGGTAACATAAGTATATGTACCTCTAGGTATATCGGATAAGACAACAGTTCTTCCAGCAGGTACTGTTGTTATTTCGCCTCTGAAATTTAAGTAAACTGCTCCAGCGGCTAAATTTTTTAGTGTTAAACTTGTCTCATATTCGGATGAACACCCTAGGAAAGTAAAGGTTATTACAAATACAACCGCAATAATTTTTTTCATAGTCTAACTCTTCTCTTAATTATATTCCTATAATTATGGACAAGTTATGTGCCATTTTAGTGCGGTGTGTAATTCAAAAAATATGAGAAATCTTGTCGAAATTCTAAAATTTTGACAACTTTTAAGTAAAATTTACGAGGTCAAGAGATGGTGTGAGATGAGAAATACACATAGCCATTCAGTACGATAACCCAAAGCAGCTAAAGCAGAATTCACAGATTAAACTATCTTTTCCAATGGCAATTGAAATAACCTTATCCGATCATCTTTTCTTATTACGTCTTTATTAAAATCCTCAAGCACTTCAATCAGTTTTTTTAATTTGCCTTCATCTTCGAATGCTATCATTCGTACACAATTGTAACCGGGAAACGGCCTGGTTCCAAGATGTGCTTCTGTAAGGTGACCTTTGCCTTTTACTTCTTCCCATTCTGTGTAATAATCTATTCCAATTTCATTTAGGATAGATGAGATACGATCATCGAGAACATCTCGATATACCATAAATGCAAATTTCATTGATTCCCTCAAATTGTTTTGCTAAATATAGTTGTCGATTTTGTTTGTTAAATCAGCTTTTTTCTTAATTGGACCTATTTTCGCTAAGAATGAAAATATTTTTTTTAGAGAAAGATCATCTAAAATTGTATAAACAACAGGAACAATAAAAAGTGTAAGTAACGTGGATGTTATCAATCCTCCAATTACAGCTTGTCCCATTGGCGCTCTAAATTCAGAACCTTCGCCAAGTGCCAATGCAACTGGCATCATTCCAAAAACCATTGCAAAAGTTGTCATCAGAATTGGGCGCAGCCTTGTTGGGCCAGCCTGAATCAATGCATCAAATCGTGTTAATCCTTTCTCACGTAAAACATTTGTATAATCAACAAGTAAAATTCCATTCTTTGTAACTAACCCCATAAGCATAATGATTCCAATTAAAGAAATAACCGAAATAGAACTGCCAAAAATCAATAAGAAAATAACCGCACCAATTATTGACATTGGGAGAGCAAGCATAATTGAGAAGGGGTAAACAAAGCTGTCAAATTGTGCTGCAAGAACAATATAAACGAAAACAATAGCCAATACGAGAGATAGCAGCATATTTACAAACGATTCTTCCTGTTGCTGACCTTCGCCAACAACTTCAATCGAGTAGCCTGGTTCCAACTTTAGTGTACTAATTTTTTTATTAATGTCTGATAATACTTCACCCAGTAATCTCTCCGAAAGATTAGCACCAATTCTAATTTCTTTCTGTTTAGCATATCGGTTAATTTGCGAAGGACCAGTTCCTTCAGTTATTGTTGCGACATCACTTAGGGGAACAATAAGTGTACTTCCATCCTGTCTATTCTTATAACTTTTAAAGGTAAGAGAATTTATGTCACTTAATTTGGTTCTATCAGATTTTTGCAACCGAACTCTAACATCATACTGTTCATCACCAGATTGAAACTGAGTTGCAACAAAGCCATCTACCATTGCTCTAATAGATGAAGCAATTAAATAAGGATTAACTCCTAAATCAGAAGCTTTTTCTCTATTGATCTGAACTCTCACTTCGGGTTTAGAAATTTCTAGACTGTTTTCAACATCTACAGTACCTGGGGTTGATTTTACAATTGCTTCAACTTTTTCAGCAATCTCTGCTAGTTTCTTTAAATCCTCTCCCCTAACACTAAGAGAAACTGGTTTTTCGTTTCCACCCATCGTTTGAACTGTAAAACCAAAATCACCGCCAGGCAAGTATTTCAGCTGCTCTCTTATCTCGGCCATTAATTGTTTATCGCTTTTTGTTCGCTCTTTCTTGTTTACAAGTTTTACTAAAATAGTTCCTTGAGTTACTGGATTGTTTCCAGATCCAATTGTTGTAAGTACAGTAGTTACTTCTTTTTTATCTCTGCACATTTTCTCAATATCCGCAGCCAGTTTACTAGTTTGCTCAAGAGAACTGCCAGGAGCAGCTTTTATTTCAATCATGAATTCACTTCTGTCAGTATCCGGGAAAAATTGTGAACCAAGCATTCCCATTATCATAAAGCTAATTGCAAAAATTAATATTGCCCCTATAACAATTGTCTTGCGATGGTTTAATGACCAAGCAAGGGCATTCTTATATTTTGAATTTAGTATTTCGAAGAAATGATTAAAGTAGTAAAGTAATTTCTGCAGAATATTGCCTTCTTTAGATAAAGCTTCATCTTCATGAGTAAGCCAGCGTGATGAAAGCATTGGCGTTAGTGTGAATGCAACAAATAATGAAACAAGAACTGCAACTGAAATTGTAATTCCAAATTGATAAAAGAATCTTCCTACAATTCCAGGCATGAATGCAACCGGTACAAACACAGCTACAACAGTAAATGTTGTTGCCATTACAGCCAAGCCAATCTCCTGACTTGCGGATTTAGCTGCCTCCATTGGAGTTTCACCTTGACTCATATGGCGATAAATATTTTCTATCACTACAATTGCATCATCGATGAGTAAACCAACTGCAAGCGAAAGTGCCAGCAAAGACATCATGTTTAATGTAAAATTAAGAGCGTACATGATGATGAAACTTGCAATAATCGATGAAGGAAGTGCTAAAGCGCTTATTACAGTTGCTCTAAAGTTAGCAAGGAAAAGATAGATTACTAAGATTGCCAGTAAACCGCCATAAAAAATGTCGAACAAAACATCATTGATTGAATCTCTGATGAATATGCTGTTATCTTGTGCAAGAAAAATATCCATATCAGATGGAATTTCAGACTTCAACTTTTCAAGCTGCTTATTTACTTCGCCAGCTACTTGAACAGTATTACTTCCAGATTGTTTGATAATATCCAATCCAACTGCAATTTTTCCATTAACACGGGTTAAACTTTTCTGTTCTTTTGTACCGTCTAAAACTTTTGCAACATCATACAAGTACACTGGTTTACCTTGAGGCGTTGCTACAATTACACGATTAAAATCCTCAACTTTCTTATACTTTCCCATGGTTCGCAAAAGAACTTGTCTAGAGCCTTCGGTAAGGTTACCGCCTGGAATTTCGACGTTTTGAGCGCTAACATTTTGAATAACATCTTGAATTGAAAGATTGAAAGCTTTTAATCTCGCAGCATCAACTTCAATCTGGATTTCTCTTTCGGCACCGCCAACCAAATTAACGGCACCAACTCCGGGAATGTTTTCTAATCTTTTCTTAATTACAGTTTTGGTAAACTCAGTTATTTCTTTTTCTGACCTGCTGCCAGATACGGTGAGTGACATAATTGGAAAACTTGCGGGATCATATCTTTGAATAATTGGATCTTCAATTTCAGTTGGAAGATCTCCTCTAATTGCTGATATTTTTTCGCGGACATCTTGTGCAGCAACTTTTCCATCAACCTCAAGCTTGAATGCAATGACTACAAGTGACACACTCTCTTGTGAATAAGATTGTATCCAATCAACACCTGCAACTGTATTTACTGCATCTTCAACCTTTTTAGTAACATCGGTTTCAATCTGTTCGGGTCCAGCTCCAGGTAATACTGTTGTAATTATCACATAAGGGATATCAACATCTGGATAAAGATCAACATTCAACTTAACAAGAGAAAAAAGTCCAAGCACAACCAATGCCATAATCATCATTGTGGCAAATACAGGCCGCTTTATGGATACATCTGCAAGTTTCATTTAATTCCCTAAAAGTTTTGGTCAATACAAAAAATATTTTTAGTTAACTAAGCGAATGGAAATTCCATCTTTCAAATTGTTAATGCCAACAGTTATAACTTTATCTTTCTCATTAAGCCCAGATACTATTTCAGTATAAATATCATCAGTAATACCAGTAGTAATTTTTTTGAAAGCTGCTTTCCCGCCCTGAATTACATAAACACCTTTATCATTTCCATTTGTAACAATTGCTACAGATGGTATGATAAGGGAGCCTTTTTGACCGGCAAAATTTATCTTTACCTTACAAAACATGCCGGGTTTAAACCACTTTTCGCTGGTGTTACCAATAATTCCCTTAACTTCAAAAGTTCTGGAGTCAATATCAGCAGATTTAGAAATTTGCGTGATGCTGCCTTTCATTACTAATTCAGGTTTTAATTCTGAAAATACTTCGATTGGTTGTCCAACTTTTAGGCTCATAATATCTTGCTCGCCAACATTAAATATGGCTTTAACCCTGTTGATTTTAGCAATAGTGATAATTCTCATTCCGGGCATAGTAAGATCACCCACTTCTGCTTTAAGTTCGGCAATTATTCCAGAAATTGGTGCGGTCAATTCAACAAGTCCTTTAGCAGCTTCAAAGTTAGCTTTAGCAATATTAAACGCTGTATGAGTTCCATCAAGCATTTGCTGAGAAATTGCTCCTTCGCTGTAAAGTGCTTGCATTCGCTCGAATTCCTTCTTTGCATTTTGATACCCGGCTTCAGCTTGATAATACTGGGATGTTGCCCCAACTTTATCAAGTTCAACTAAGAGTTTTCCCTTTTCAATATAGTCTCCAACTTTAGCATTAACACTAACAATTCTTTCCGAGATTTTAGAAACAATATAAGCTTGTTCTTCTCCTTCAATTGTTCCGGTATAATTCTTTACTGAGATTATATTTCTGTACTGCACATCTTCAGCTTGAACCGCAATTGTATCAAGCTCCAAAATATCTTTAACCTCAGATTTGTCCTCTGTTTTACTTTGACAACCCACAATTAAGCAAGCTGCTAATGATAAGACGATTAAATTCACAACTATTTTTACTTTTTTATTCATTTGTTGAGTTATACTCCTATAAAAATATTTTTATTTACCTATTAAAATGTTTCAGAACTAACAGCATATTCCCAATCAGCTTTTGAAATTAGATAATCATAAATAGCTTGGGCATAATTGGTTTTTGCTGTTGTAAGTGCTGCTTGCGTATCAATTAGTTCAAGCTGAGTTCCAACACCATTTTTATATCTGCTTTGAGCAATCTTTAAAGCTTTTTCAGCTTGAAGCAGACTTTTTTCCTGAGCACCTATTCGTTTCTTTGCTTCTTCCATTTTCATTTTTGCTTGAAGGATTTGGATTTTCAGTCCTTCTTCTAATTTCATTCTGGAGAGATCCACCTTCTGTTTGTCAATTACAGCTTGTTCTATTCTTGCACTTCGGCTAAAACCATCAAACAAAGTATAAGATAATTGTAAACCTACATAAAAGGTTTTTGCCCAATTATATTCCTTAAACTTAAAAGTATTGTCCTGAGCTTGAAATTGATATGCACCAAAAAAAGCTAACGTTGGGAAATAATCTGATTGCTGAATTGTAATATTTTTTTCAAGTAAAGATGCTTGCACTTTCAACTGATTAATCAATGGATTGTTATTTACAGCCTCTGTACTTAGCTGTTCAACACTTTCGGATGACAATTCTTCAAATGAAAACTCACCAATCAATTTAATCGGTTGATTTAAGTCTAGAGCAAGTAAATTTTTTAAATAATTTTTAGATAATTCTAACCCATTTTCAGTTTGAATAACATACGGTTGAACATTTGCAACTTGTACTTCTGAACGCAGGAAGTCATACTCAGAAACAACTCCTTGTTTATAAAGTGCAGCCACGTTTTCAAGATTTGCTTTAGCAACATTATAATTTTGCTTACTAACAACTAAAAGTTCTTGCATTAATAGAACATTGTAAAAAGCTTTTTTAACCGAATTGATTATTTGCTGCCTAGTAGATTTCTCTCCAAACTTGGAGTATTCAGAATACTCATTAGCAATCTGAATTGCTGTATTAACTTTCTGATTGTAAATAACTTGGCTGACTGAAAAACCAAGGTCATAACTATTTTTTGAGCCAAGTTCAATAGTCATTGTTTGATCAGTTGGATTGAACGGGTTGTTTGGTGGTATAAATAATACGGGCGATTTTATATTTCTAATGTAGCGCCCGCTGAATTCTAATCTTGGAAAAGCATTTGCATAAGCTTCGCTGATTTGTTCCTCAGCTTTTTCAATATCTTTGTTTGCAATTTGAATATCCCAGCTTTTCTCAAGTGCAATTGCTATAGCTTGATTTATAGTAAGCCTAAGAGTGTCATTAGAAACTTGACAGAATAATTTAGGACTTGCTAATAATAAAGCAGTAAGGATAAGATTAATTTTTCCCCAAAAGAATATTTTCAGCATGGTAGTTAACCCTCAAATAAAAAGATCAGAAAACTGATAATCAAAATTTTAGAAAATGGAACAAGAAAGCAACATTAATTTTTTGTCATCAAATAACTATTTATTGCCGCAGCAGCTTTTCTTCCTGCCCCCATCGCAAGAATTACAGTAGCGCCGCCTGTAACAATATCACCACCGGCAAAAACACCTTCTTTTGATGTTTTCATAGTTTCATTATCTACTAATATATTTCCCCATTTATTGAATTGAAGTTCAGGAGTAGTTTTTTGAATGATTGGATTAGAACCATTTCCAATTGCTATTACCGCCATATCTATTTCAAGCTCATATTCAGAACCTTGAATAGGGACAGGTCTTCTTCTGCCCGAAGCATCAGGCTCGCCTAATTCCATTTTTTGAAGTTTGACTGCTTTAAGCCAGCCGTCCTCTGTACCAATGAATTCAAGCGGATTTGAGAGATATATAAATTCTATTCCTTCTTCTTTTGCATGATGGATTTCTTCTTTTCTTGCCGGCATTTCTGCATCAGATCTTCTATAAATGATGTAAGCATTTTTTGCACCTAAACGTTTTGATGTTCTAACAGCATCCATTGCCGTGTTGCCTCCACCAAATACGGCAATTCGTTTGTCTTTGCAATTAAAAACTGGAGTATCGAAATCGGGAAACTTGTATGCCTTCATTAAGTTAACACGAGTTAAAAATTCATTTGAAGAATAAACTCCATTCAAATTCTCACCAGGAATATTTAGAAAGTACGGAAGTCCAGCACCAACAGCAATAAAAACTGCGTCATATCCGTTTTTTAATAGCTCATCAACTGTATCTGTTAGCCCAATAATAGAATTTACTTGAAAATCTACACCAAGTTTTTTTAAGGATTCAATTTCAGCTTTAACAATTTCTTTTGGTAAACGAAACTCTGGAATACCATAAATTAAAACTCCGCCTAAATTGTGAAGCGCTTCAAAAACTGTAACATCATGCCCCATCTGAATTAAATCGCCAGCACAGCTCAATCCGGCAGGACCGCTGCCTACAATTGCTACTTTTTTATTTGTCTTTGGTTTAAGCTCTGGAGTTCTTATCCCAACATGCTCTCGTTCATAATCTGCAACAAATCTTTCTAACCTTCCTATTGCTACCGGTTCACCTTTTTTACCTACAACACATTTCACTTCACATTGCTCTTCTTGGGGGCATACTCTTCCGCAAATAGCAGGAAGCAAATTATCCTCTTTAATTTTAGCTGCAGCTTCTAAATATTTTCCTTCTGCTACTAGGGCAATGAATTGATCTATTTTAATTCCGACTGGGCAGCCTTCTATGCATGTAGGTTTTGGGCATTGCAAGCAGCGCAATGCTTCCATCTTTGCTAGCTCCTCGGTAAAACCAAGATTGACTTCGTTAAAGTTATGTACTCGGATGTGACCCTCTTGCATTGGCATATCTTGCCTGGCAATTTTCATTCGTTCTTTGTTTGTAAGCATACTGGTTTTTAATTCGTTAATAGATTATGTCTTTGAATACTTTTTATTAAATATTGCTAAAGCCTTTTAATTGAGCCATATTTTTAACCCTCAGCCATAAGGTTTAGATTAAATAATGCTATAATTTGGAATGACTTTAGTCCAAAAATATTCTAGTTCTAAAATAAACACACTAAATAGATCAGTAATTAATTTTGATGAAAACGTTTTTCACTTTCACACTGATATTTTTCTCGGGAAATTTTTTCATCCATTAAATAGGTTCTATTTCTTCTATCTAGAGTTTTGAAATCAACTTTGTGAGCATCAAACTCAGGCCCATCAACACAAACAAAAACAGTTTTATTATCAACCGTTGCCCTGCAGCCGCCGCACATTCCGGTTCCATCAATCATAATGGGATTTAGACTTACCACTGTTTTAATATTTTTATCTCTTGTAACTTCGGCAACTGCTTTCATCATTGGTATTGGACCTATTGCAAGTACAAAATCTATTTTCCTCTGTGCTATCAATTCATTTAGCTGATCAGTAACAAAACCTTTTTTTCCATAACTGCCGTCATCAGTAGTAACATAAACCTCATCACAAACTTTTCTCATCTCATCTTCTAGAATAACAAAATCTTTCGATCTTCCTCCAATTATTGAAATAGTATGGTTGCCAGCTTCTTTAAGTGCAACAGCAGTAGGGTAAGCAATTGCAGTACCTACACCTCCGCCAATACTTACCGCTGTACCAAAATTTTCAATTTCAGAAGGTTTGCCAAGCGGTCCGACAACATCTAATATATTATCACCAGCTTCCAATGCATTAAGTTCGAGTGTAGTTTTACCAACACCTTGAGCAATAATTGTAATTGTTCCAGTGTCTGTATTTGAATCTGCAATGGTTAGCGGCACTCTTTCTCCACTGTCATCAATTCGTATGATTACAAACTGCCCCGGTTTTCTTCTTTGAGCAATTTTGGGAGACAGAATTTCGAACTGTTTTACATTTGGGGCTATGAATTTTGCTGAGATAATTTTCGGCATTTGAGTACTCTCTTTATTGCAATAATGCATTGCATTTGCATAAAATGTGCCATTCGAAGTCTTTTAGGCAATTTTTGAAGAATTGGTTTAATTAAGTTAAAGCAAGAATTTTAATAACAAGAACTGAATCTTTATTAGCTTAGGATAATAAATTTCCAAGTTGTGATAAATCCTTTTTTACTATCAAGAATCTCAGAACAATTTCCAAATCAGATTGTGGCCAAAATTTCAACAGCATTATCACAATTCTCCGATTCTTATTACCCTTTTTACCAAAATAAGTTTATCTTTTGCCCTAAAAAATCAAACAAAAAAGAATGATGGAAACACTTGAAAATTTGCTCGGACAAATTAGCGATTGGGTTTGGGGAATTCCCCTGCTCGTTTTGTTATTTGGTACTCATGTTTTTTTAACGATCAGACTAAAATTCATACAAAAGTTTATAGGAAAGGCAATTAAAATTTCTTTCAGCCGAAAAAAAGAAGGCGAAGGAGATATAAGTCAATTTGGTGCATTAACAACTGCCCTTGCTGCAACTATAGGAACCGGCAATATAGTTGGTGTGGCAACTGCAGTTGCAAGCGGAGGCCCAGGAGCGGTTTTATGGATGTGGTTAACAGGTGTGTTTGGTATTGCAACAAAATATTCAGAAGCTCTGTTATCGGTTAAATACAGAATTACCACTAAAGATGGTTTAATGGCTGGTGGACCAATGTACGTTTTAGAAAAAGGTTTGAATAATAAGTTCCTTGCTGTCCTTTTTGCGGCTTTCACAGCAGTTACCGCTTTTGGAATCGGCAACATGGTTCAAGCTAATTCCATTTCTTCTCTTGTTGAAGAAACCTTCAAAGTATCGCCATGGATTACGGGCAGCATTATGACGATTTTAACCGCCGTCGTCATTCTTGGCGGAATAAAATCTATCGCCACAGTATGTGAAAAGCTTGTTCCTTTTATGGCAGTATTCTATGTACTGGGATGTTTAATCATTCTCGCTCTTAATTTTTCGAGTCTTCCGCACACATTTCAATTAATTTTTGAAAGTGCATTTACAGGACAGGCTGCTATTGGTGGTTTTTTAGGAGCCGGGGTGAGAGAAGCGATTCGATTTGGAATTGCACGAGGGTTATTCTCAAATGAATCGGGGCTTGGAAGTGCGCCAATAGTTGCTGCTGCAGCTCAAACCAAAAACCCTGTCCGGCAAGCACTTGTCTCATCCACAGGAACATTTTGGGATACTGTAGTTGTTTGTGCAATGACTGGATTAGTAGTTGTAAATTCCACTGAATGGATGAAAGGTTTGAATGGTGCATCACTTACAAAGCAAGCTTTCTCAGATTTACCTGTAATAGGCCCCATTGTTCTGACTATCGGTCTGCTAACCTTTGTTTTTTCAACTATTTTGGGTTGGTCTTATTACGGAGAAAAAGCGGCAGAATATTTGTTCGGTACTAAAATAACAAAAACTTACAGATGGCTTTGGGTTGTATTTGTAATGATCGGTTCGGTTCTTTCTCTAAAAGCTGTTTGGTCTTTTGCCGATATTACAAACGCATTAATGGCAATACCTAATTTGATTTCTTTGATTGTTTTGAACAAGATCATCGTTAATGAAACAAGAGAGTATCTCTGGAATGGGAAGATTGATGAATGATGAAATCATCCAATAAAAAAACTTCGATTCCGTCATTCCGAATTTATTTCGGAATCTCTTGTTCATAACATTCGTGCTGAAATGAACTAGGAATAACACACAACAAGTTTAATAACATGAAAGTAATATGGAATATATCACTACCATTATAGATTTTATCTTGCATATCGATGTTCATTTGAACGAAATGATAATCCAATATGGCACATTAACATATGGAATTTTGTTTTTCATAATCTTCGCAGAAACTGGTTTTGTTTTTACGCCTTTTCTTCCAGGGGACTCACTGCTCTTCGCTGCCGGAACTTTTGCTGCAAGAGGATCATTCGATGTTTATGTTTTAGCCGTTCTTTTAATTACTGCAGCAATAGCAGGTGATAATGTAAATTATTGGGTTGGAAGAAAACTTGGTATCAAATTATTTGACCGATTTAATAAGCTCTTAAAAAAAGAATACTTGGAAAAAACTCAAAAGTTTTACGAAAAGCATGGTGGAAAAACAATTATTCTTGCCCGCTTCTTCCCAATCATCAGAACCTTCTCCCCTTTTGTTGCTGGATTGGGAAAAATGGAGTACACTAGATTTGTAATTAATGATATTGCTGGAGGGATAATCTGGATTTCAGTATTTGTTTTTGGCGGCTACTTTTTTGGCAATATTCCATTCGTGCAAAAAAACTTTTCATTGGTAATAGTTGTAATAATTGTAATCTCAGTAATACCGGCTCTTTCAGAATTCATACGACATAAGTTTTTGAAGAAGAAATAATTTTTTTTGTAAAATGATGATAGGTTGAAAAGAGTTAAATTATCTTAACCCCCTTCAATTATTTCATTTATAATGTTTAGATCTAATTTAGGTGTGGCTCCATTTTGAGTTGCTACATAAGCACCAACGGCATTTGCAAATTCCAAGATTTTTTGATTACTTTTTTTGTCAAATATTCCTTTCAGAAATGCTGCTAAGAATGCATCACCTGAACCAACAGTATCTTTGACCTTGACAACAAAACCAGGATGCTCATAAAATTGGAAGTTGTGATAAACAGCTGCACCGTTAGCGCCTTTAGTTATGCAAACTGTGGAACAGTTAAATTTATCGGCTATCTCCTTCACTCCAAGTTTTAACTCATTATTAATACTAAACCATTTAGCCAGCTGCAGAAATTCATCATAATTCATTTTAACAATATCAGCAGCCATAAGAGATTCTCTCACAGTGTTCACATTTATATAAGGTGGTCTTAAATTTACATCGAACACATTAACCTTCTTTAGTTCCAACAATTGCTTGATTGTGTTTTTCGAAATTCTACTTCTCTGTGCTAACGACCCATAAATCAAAATATCAATTTTCTTTAGCTCATCTAACACATATTCTGTTACTTCAATAAAATCCCAAGCAGCCGATTCTTTAATATGGTAACTCGCATTGCCGAACGTATCTAATGTTACTTCAACAATTCCCGTTGTATGTGAAGTATCAATTTGAATATAATTTGGATTAATATTTCTCTGTTTGATTTCGTTGATTACTTGCTCACCTAGTTGATCATCACCAACACGTGAGCATACCAATACTTCTTGGTTTAACATCTTTAAATGACATGCTGTATTAAAAGGGGCACCGCCAAGAAATTTACCCCTAGGTAAAATGTCCCACAATACTTCCCCGATACACATTATTTTAGGATTTGTGTTCAACACGTTCTGACTATTCTATTCCGAGTTTGTGTTGAATCTTCTCAAGGGAAATGCCTTTAGTTTCCGGCATTACTTTTATAACCCAGATAAGCTGCGCTATCATACAAATTGCATAAAATGCGAATGTGTGCCCGCCTGAAACTTCGGCAAACATGGGGAATGTCCAGGAGATCAAAGCTGCCATTACCCAATGTGTAAAGCTGCCTAATGCTTGTCCCCTTGCTCGCACACGATTAGGAAAAATTTCACTTATAAAAACCCAAATTACCGCACCCTGACCAAAAGCATGAGAAGCTATAAACAATATTAGACTAATTAGAACTACATAACTTCCAACTTCATTAAATGAAGTTCCGAATGAATAAAATGTCCATGCTGTAGTTCCAAGACTTATAATATATCCAATCGAACCAACTAACATCAGCTTTTTTCTTCCAAATTGATCAATTATTAATAATGCAAGCATAGTAAAAATCAAATTAGTTCCGCCAATTGCCACAGTTTGTAAAAGTGCAGATTCCTCTCCTGAACCAGCCATCTTAAAAATATGGGGAGCATAGTACATCAAAGCATTAATACCGGATAGCTGATTAAACATTGCAATTGCTGCTGCAAGCAAAATTGGTTTGGTATATTTTTTTTGGAATAATGATTCTTTTATTTGATGATGTTCTAAATCAAGTGATATCTGGATTTCAGAGACCTCCTCCTCGATACTGCCTGAATCTGTTCCACATTTCCTAAGTACTTCTTTTGCCTCCTCAATTTTTCCAATGGCAATTAACCATCTAGAACTTGAGGGGGTAAAAAATAACAGTGAAAAAAAGATAATGGCAGGTACTGCTTGCACGCCAAACATCCAACGCCATTCAGTTTCACCAAGATTTAGTTCTGTAATTATGTAATTTGAAAAAAACGCAAGCAAAATTCCTAAAACAATATTGAACTGGGTTATAGCAACCAGTCGCCCCCTATATTTGGCAGGAGAAATTTCGGCAATATACATAGGGGACACAACTGATGATCCCCCAACGGCTAACCCTCCAATAAATCTGAAAAGGAGAAATGAAATCCAGTCCCAAGCGAATGCTGTGCCTAAACCAGAAATAAAATAAAGAATTGCTAAAGCAAAGAGAACTTCTTTCCTTCCAAACTTGTCAGATGGTTTTCCAACAGACACTGCTCCTAAAATTGTGCCGATTAATGCACTTGCTACAGTAAAACCTAATTCGAAACTGGATAGATTATAGATTTTTTGCAGCCAGTGAGTAGTACCAGAAATAACCGCCGTGTCAAAACCGAATAATAAGCCGCCTAAAGCGGCAACAATAGATGAGAAAAAAACAAATTTTTTGCTTTTCATGAATTATCCTAAAAAGATTAGAGAGAGTTATTAATTCACGAACTTCTTAAAAGTCTATGTAAAAATATTAAATTATATTG
>JACAFC010000130.1 GCA_013388515.1 Ignavibacteriaceae bacterium
CCAAATAAAGGAGGATGGTTTAGTAACATTGAAATTGTATGATGTGATTGGTGAAGAGATAATGACGTTAGTAAATGAAGAAAAAACAACTGGAAGATATTCATATAACTTTGATGGCAATGGTTTATCAACCGGTGTTTACATCTATCAGTTAAAGGTTAATGACCCTTCGACAAGCTCAGGGCAAAGTTTTGTTGCTTCGAAGAAGCTTATACTGGTGAAGTAGCATTTTCACAAAAATAAAATGGGAATCGCCTATTGCGGTTCCCATTCTATTAATTTTCGCAAACAATTTTAATAATACATTAAAGACTGGTGAAGTTTCTATACAACACCTTGATCAATCATCGCATCAGCGACTTTTAAGAATCCGCCAATGTTTGCTCCATTAACATAATTACCGGGTGTACCGAATCTATCTGCAATATCAACACAAGTTTTGTGAATACTCTTCATTATCATGTGTAAGCGGTTGTCCACTTCCTCTCTTGTCCAAGGCAAACGCATACTGTTCTGCGACATTTCGAGCCCTGAAGTAGCAACACCGCCTGCATTAGCTGCTTTACCAGGTCCATAGAGTATTTTGCTGTCTAAAAATACTTTAACACCGTCAATCGTTGTTGGCATGTTTGCACCTTCGCTAACAACGTAAACCCCATTCTTCACAAGATTCTGAGCGTCTTTAGCATTAATTTCATTTTGTGTTGCACTTGGAAAGGCACATTGTGCTTTGTGGTTCCACAATGGATTGTACTCCATGTTCTGGTTTAATTCTGTATAAACAGCTGATTTATACTTTTCAGCATATTCTTTAATTCTGCCACGGCGAACATTTTTCAATTCCATCACAAAAGCTAATTTGTCGTTATCAATCCCTGCCTCATCATAAATGTATCCGTTAGAATCTGACAAAGTAACTGCTTTGCCGCCAAGCTGATTAATCTTTTCAACAGTGTACTGTGCAACATTTCCGCTTCCAGAAACAAGACAAACTTTTCCTTCAAGAGTTTGTTTTTTAGTGGCCAGCATTTCAGCAGCAAAATAAACTGCTCCATAGCCGGTTGCTTCGGGTCGAATTAAAGAGCCTCCCCAATTTAATCCTTTGCCTGTTAGAACTCCTGTGAACTCGTTTCTTAATTTTTTGTATTGGCCAAACAGGTAGCCGATTTCTCTTCCGCCAACACCAATATCACCAGCAGGAACATCGGTATCAGGTCCAATGTGTCTGAATAACTCACTCATAAATGCTTGGCAAAATCGCATAATCTTCAAATCGCTTTTTCCTTTAGGGTCAAAATCGGACCCGCCTTTACCGCCGCCCATTGGCAATGTTGTTAAGCTGTTTTTGAAGACTTGTTCGAATGCTAAGAATTTTAATATGCCTTGATTAACAGAAGGATGGAATCTTAAACCACCTTTGTAAGGACCAATTGCGCTATTCATTTCTATTCGAAATCCGCGATTGACATGTACTTCACCTTGATCATCAACCCAAGGAACACGAAATGTAATTATTCTTTCCGGTTCGATTATTCGTTCAAGAATTTTTGCTGCACGGTATTCGGGGTGTCTATCCAGAACTAGGGCGAGAGATTCTGCAACTTCCTGAACTGCTTGATGAAATTCAGGTTCGGCAGGGTTTTTAGCTTTCACTTCTGCCATTAGATCCTTTACGTATTGAGACATTTTTCCTCCAAAAAATTCATTGTGGTGTATTAGTTAATGAGTTACCAAAAATCTAGCGTGATTAAAATTAGATTATACCAGGATGGCAGGAAAGAAGAGATTTTCTGTTAATATTGTAATAAAAAGTATGACAAGGATTTGTAAGATTCTATCTGTAATTGTTTTTCAAATTTGATTTTTGAATTTTATTTGAGATTTATTTTTTGTGTATTTGAATTTAAGCTTGCTATTCGTTGAGTTTATTATTGATTACGTATTGGGTGAGCTCAACATTCGATTTCATACCCATCTTTTCAAGAATCCGATTTCGGTATGTGTAATATGTGTGAATACTGATAGATAAATCTTCAGCTATTTTTTCAGCGGAATCTCCACAAGCAATCTTGCACATAATCTCAAATTCTCTGTTTGAAAGATTTTCATGCAGCGGTTTATTAATTGAGGAACCAATAACATCAGCTAGTTTTTCTGCTAAGTTTTGGCTTACATACTTACCGCCGGAGACAATTTTTCTGATGGCGGTTACAAGATCCTCAGGAGCGCTTGCCTTCTTTAAATAGCCCGATGCTCCTGCCTTAAGAGCCCTAACTCCGTATTGTTCTTCAGCATACATGCTTAAGATTAGAACCGGAAGTTTTGGAAACATAGTTCTTAAATCTTTTAATAAATCTAATCCTGATTTACCTGGCATGTTTATATCAAGTATGGCGATATCAAAATTTTGTTTAGTAACTAAATCCAGAACCTCGGCAGTATTGGCTGCTTCGGCAGCTACTTTCATATCATTTTCCTCTGCAACAATTTGCTTTAGACCCTCCCTGACTATTGAATGATCATCTGCTATTAAAATTTTAATCATATAAATTTGTTACATTTTTGTTAATAATCGGAAGTTCAACCCTAACTGTCGTTCCGCTGTTCATGGAACTTTTAATATTTACTGTGCCTCCTAAAAGCATAGCACGTTCTTTCATTCCAAGAATACCAAGTGATTTTGGATTATTAACTTGGTTCTGAGTAATTCCTTTTCCATTATCCTTAATTTCAAGTATTAGCTGATTTTTATATGTGTTTAAATTGACCAA
This sequence comes from Ignavibacteriaceae bacterium, assembly GCA_013388515.1. Lineage (GTDB taxonomy): Bacteria > Bacteroidota > Ignavibacteria > Ignavibacteriales > Ignavibacteriaceae > XYD12-FULL-36-8. The sequence continues at coordinate 2,772 of JACAFC010000130.1, forward strand.
AACTTTATTTGCATTTGCATGACGTGCAACATTTGTAAGTGCTTCTTGAAATATTCTGAACAAAGCAGTTGATTTTTCTTTATCCAAACTAAATTCACCAACTGAACACTCACAAGTACAAATAATTCCTGTATGCTCTGAGAACTCCTTCGCCTGCCAATCAATTGCAGCTTCTATTCCCAGTTCATCTAAAACATTGGGGCGAAGCTTCTCGGCAATTCTCTGAATAGAATTTATCGAGTCATCTATCATTTTAAGAGATGAGTCTACTTTTTCTTTTAACAAATGCTGGTTTTCATTTAGCTTTTTACCAATAAGAGTAATTTGGATTTTTAAGAAAGTTAGCATTTGTCCAAGTTCATCATGAATTTCACGAGCGATTAACGTTCTTTCTTCTTCTCTAATATTTTGCAAATGTAAAGCAAGGTTTCGTAATCGCTCACCTGATTCTCTAATCTTTCTTTCAGCTTCTTCGCGCTGAGTCACATCTCTTAGTACAAACAGAACTGCAGGTTTATCATTGTATATAATTAGATGTGAATTTACTTCTGCTGGAATGTATTTGCCTGATTTAGTTAGCTGAACAGCATCAAAAATTGCATGACCCTCACTCAGAATAATATCGATTATTTTAACAAATTCTCCTTCGTATTTATTAAAAATAACTGAATATGGATTCTGTTCAATTAATTCTTCTTTTGTATACTCAAGCACTCGGCAAGCTGTTTCGTTAATTTCAATAAAGTTGCTTAGGGAATTTCCATAATTTAGATAGCAAATACATATAGCATCATTAGTTTGATTAAAAATGCTTCGATATTGATCTTCACTTTTTAATAGTTGTAACTCACATCGTTTTTTCGAGGTAATATCCCGCAGAATTAGTAATAACAGTTTTTGATTTTTATCATTAAAGAAAAAGGAAGGAAGTAATTCAAGCCAGAGCAATTCGCCATTTTTTAATTCCAGCTCTTTTTCAATACTATGAGTTGGAATATTTTCAGTAAATGAGTTATTAAGAAACTGTAAAATTTGTTTTTGAGATTCGAAGGAAAAATTTGATATGAAATTTATCGGCTCTGCATCATTGAATATATTACTATAAGTTTTGTTTGAATAGATGATTAAACCTTGATGATCTAAAACACATACAGCTTCGATGAATTCATTAAATAACTTTGACAGGTAAAATTGCAAGTTGTGATATTTATTATTGTTTAATTGCACCGGGTTTGATGATGATGCCTTTGTTTTTGTGTCCACTGATTTTCACAACAACCGGCTGATCGAATCTAAGATGTTTTGTGAAATTTAATTCCTCCACAGGCGGAATTTTTGTAAGCCAGTCCCAGTCTATAAATCCAAAGTGAACAAATGAGTTAACAGTAAAATATCCAACCCTGAATGAAGTAATATTTTGGAAAAAATGAGATCCTTGAGAAGGGGTAACATTCAAATCTCTAAACCCTGATTCAACAATTACACTAGCTCCAGATATTTGGTCCCAGGTTACTGGTATTCCGAGCCAGGGGTCAAGGCTGCCCCATCTGCCAACGCCAATTAATAAATAGGGTTTTTTTTGTTCGAGAAGTTTAGAGTTGAGGATGCTTACTTCATTAGCGACAACACGACTTTTACTGCGGTCAAATTTTTCAATATCTACAACAACAATATCAAAAATATTTGTGATGGCACCATTTCCTAATACTTGTTCACTTTGGCAAAGTAAATCTTCTTGAGTAACATTTTCAACATCTAGTTCTTCTCGTTCATGGCTTATTACTAAGGGGCGCATCTGCAAAAGCTCGAACTGCCGCGGTGTTCCTGGTGACACTTTTAAATTTACTGCAAACTCAAGTTCTATGGGAACACCCATTCCCCATGTTCCTAAATCTAAAAGCAGGTCAAGAATTTCTGCCAGTGGGAATGCTTTATGTTTTAGAACAGGAGCAAAGGTTACAACTCGTTTTCCGGCGCGCGATATACCATCGTAAACCGCATCATTTTCTGGCGAGTAGGTTGAACCAACATAAAATAGTGTTAAATCTTTTTCAGCAACACTTAGATCATAGCGTTTCACAAACCTATCCGGTGCATGTTCAGTTTCACTCTCGGGTATATCATCTAACGCTAATGCATAAAATTCTTGCTGTGCATTACGAATAGTTTCTTTTGTTGAAAAGAATTGAAGCAGATGTTTGGGATATTTCGGACAGAATCTTACCGTGTTTCCTCCATCAACAACAGTTTTACCCAAACCAAGTGCAACCTGTGCAATTCCATCAGATGATTTTTGAGGCGGAACAGGATAAAAATTATAGGATTTTGCAACGCCCGCAAAGTCAGGATAAAAACGATTTTCTCTTTGTGCACCAACCAATCTTTGAACAATCACAGCCATTTTTTCTTCTTCCATTCTGTAAGCAGTTGCTTTCATATAATCTTTAGCTTTTCGGAAGAAGGTTGAAGCATAAACAGATTTAACACATCCGAGCAGCTGATTTAATCTTTCATTAGGATCTGGATGGTTGTTTGGGATCATGTAGGTTTGATAAACTCCCGCAAAAGGCTGAAACTGTGAATCTTCAAGTAAACTTGATGACCTTATGGCAAGTGGTTCGTGTATAATATCAAGAAATTCATGTAATTTTTTAATGATTTCGACGGGAAACTTTTTTGCTTCAATAAATCTATTTAAAAGTTCTTTATCATCAGTATCTTGGTATGCGTACTGCTCTAAGTGGTTTTTTTCTAAAAATTGATCAAATACATCGGTAGCAATTACAACTGCTGATGGTACTGATATTTCGACACCCTCAAACTGATAGCGGATTTTTTGGCTATTAATCATGGTATTGATAAAACCCAAACCGCGAGCTTTACCTCCAAGCGAACCTTTACCAATCCTTGCAAAACTGTTTATCGGATCAAAAAATTCCTTGTTGAATTCAGTAATTGTTCCGCGGTTGCGTTCTTCAGTATAAGAACGTATAGCATCAAGTATTTCATTGCGAAGGTCATCAGCTGTTTTAAATTCAGAAACTTTTTTGGGTCTAAGTTTATGAGCTAGCCAAAATTCTGTTCTAGCTTTGAACCACTTGGAGAAGTGATTTCTCTCAGCATGATAAACTATACTTTCTGCAGGAACAACTCGTAACTGCTCTTCTAAATTTTTAAGATTACTTGCTCTGCCAACTTCAGTACCGTCAGGCAGCCTGAATACAAAATCACCAAACCCGAAATTTTCAAGCATAAATTTTCTTAGGTTATGTAATAACCTGGGAGAACCTTTCTGCAGAAATGAAACCCCTATAAACTTTGCAACTTCAGCATATTCAGCATTACTTGACTGAAGTAATATTGGAATATCATTCAATCGTTCTTTTACTTTTTTGGCGAAATTTATTCCAGCTTCAGGATCTCTTACACCATTGTGCTTGAAATTATTATCTGTAATTATACCAAGAATGAATTCCTCGTACCGCTCAAAATAATCCCAAGCTTCTTCATAAGTAGTGCAAAGCAAAATTTTTGGTCTCGCCCGCATACGAAGAAATTTGTGGGTAATATTGATTCCCTCAGAAATTAGCCGTTGGGATTGTTTGAAGACCTCAGTATAGATTAATGGCAGATATGAGGAATAAAACTTGACATTATCTTCAACCAAAATTATTGATTGTACGCCCACTGTTTGCGTATCATTATCCAAATTCAATCGATCTTCTACATATTTAACAATTCCCATCATCAATCTGTAATCACCTTGCCAGATGAATAACCTGTCAAAAATAGAAGTGTCGTATTGTGAAGTCAGCTCTTTTCGTTCTCTATTGTCATAGGCAAGTAGAATTATGGGTATGGTTTGGGTTATTTCCCTAATTTTTTGAGCTAACTGCATTACATGCATATCTTCAATATGCAGTGTTGTTACTATAATTTCGAAGTTACCCTGATGCTTAATTAAATTTAGAGCCTCCTCGCCTGTAGTAACATGAGTAATTTCTGGCGCCCAGCTTAAGTTTAGAGTTTCGTATTATTCTCTAATTAATTCATAAAGTCTTCCATCTTCTTCAAACAAGTAGAAATCATACAAACTGGAAACAAGAAGAATTTCCCGTACTTTTTTTTGCATGAGTTTTTGGAATAGTCTTATTCTATTCCTAAACACATCTTCTGCATTTATTTGTATATTGTGTTCTAAAGAATAAGGCATGAGGTCTAATAGTAAATAATTAGTTGGTAACTTTTCAAAATTAATAATTCTCTAAGCTCTTAAATGAAGAGCCTAGAGAACTTAACATTGATATTTGTGTAAGATAATAAATTTGAGTAACGATTCAATACAAATTTATTTTATACTAAGCCTTGATCTAACATAGCATCTGCTACTTTCAGGAATCCGGCAATGTTAGCTCCAATTACATAATTGCCAGGCTGTCCGTAGCGTTCGGCTGTTGACACACATGTGTCATGAATTCTTTTCATAATCTCGTGTAATCTTCTATCAACTTCTTCTGCTGACCATGGCAGGCGCATGCTGTTCTGCGACATTTCCAGCCCAGAAGTTGCAACTCCTCCGGCGTTAGAAGCTTTACCTGGAGCATAAAGTATTTTAGCTTCCGTGAATACTTTGTATCCTTCAATAGTGGTTGGCATATTTGCACCTTCGCAAACACAACCGCATCCGTTCTTAACTAATTCTTTTGCATCATCTACGTAAATTTCATTTTGAGTTGCGCATGGGAAAGCAACATCAACTTTTACTCCCCACGGTCTTTTATTAGGATAGAAATCTACTTTAAATTCATCAGCATAGTCTTTTACACGATCATTTGCACTGGCACGCAGTTTAAGCATGAATTCAACTTTTTCTCCTTTCACTCCATGTTTGTCGTAAATAAAACCATCTGGACCAGAGAGGGTGACAACTTTACCGCCAAGCTGATTTATTTTTTGAACAGCTCCCCAAGCAACATTTCCAAATCCGGAAACGGCGCAAACTTTACCTTCCATATCTTGCCCTTTTGTTCTAAGCATTTCTTGAGCAAAATAAACAGCGCCGTAGCCAGTAGCTTCAGGCCGAATAAGTGAACCTCCCCAATTTAATCCTTTACCTGTAAGCACACCTGTAAATTCATTTTTAAGTCTTTTATATTGCCCAAAAAGGAAACCAATTTCACGTGCACCAACCCCTATATCACCAGCGGGAACATCTGTATCCGGTCCAATATGTCTAAAAAGTTCAGTCATAAAGCTTTGGCAGAAACGCATAACTTCATGATCGCTTTTACCTTTAGGATCAAAATCAGAACCGCCTTTACCGCCTCCCATAGGTAAAGTAGTTAAACTATTCTTAAAAACTTGTTCAAATGCTAAAAACTTTAAAATGCCAAGAGTAACTGAAGGGTGAAATCTTAAACCGCCTTTGTAAGGCCCAATGGCACTATTCATCTCAATTCTGTATCCTCGGTTAACATGAATTTCTCCTTGATCATCCATCCAAGGAACTCTAAACATAATTACTCTTTCAGGCTCAACCATTCTTTCCAAAATCTTTGCTGAGCGGTATTCGGGGTGTTGAGAAATTACAACTTCAAGTGATTCCAAGACTTCCTGAACCGCTTGATGAAACTCAGGTTCATTTGGATTTTGTGCTTTAACTTTTGCTAACAAATTGTTTACGTACTCTGACATATAATCCTCTTATTTTTAAAATATATTTTGGGTATTTGATTTAACGAAATTTATAGTTTGAACATTATAGTTACTTCCAAAGAAAGGATTTAGTTGAGGGATATTTTTAACAGCAGAACTCATAAAACTAATTTTATGATTTTTTAGATAAAATTATTTGCAAAATCTTATACATTACACAAAACAGCGCCAACAATTTACCCCATAGTTCACATTTCCTTAATCAAAATTAGCAATTTGCCAAATGAAAAACCCATTGAATATGCATGATTATTTATGCAAAAAATTGATTATATGCTCAACAAATCATAGGTTTTATTTGTGATTTTGTAAATTATTTTATCATTTATTAGGACTAAACAAAACCATGAAATTTTTAATAAAGTATACTTGTTTATTCTTCATATTTTTTAGTTGTTCAGAGTATGTTTTTCCGCAAACTAATTTGGAAGAATCTTTCTCTTTCGTATTCTGTACTGATATTCATGTTCAACCGGAGAGAAATGCTGTTAATGGATTTACTCAAGCTATCCAATCAATTAATAAACTGCAGCCTGACTTTGTAATAACTGGCGGCGATTTGATAATGGATGCGCTTGGACAGACTTTTGGACGAGCAGATTCTCTATATAATCTTTATCAGGAGGTTACTCAAAAATTCCAGATGCCAGTTTACAACACAATGGGTAACCATGAAATTTATGGAATTTATAATAAAAGCGGCGCAGACAAATCTCACCCGGAATATGGCGAAAAAATGTTTGAAAATCGTTTGGGTAAATCTTATTACTCATTTGAACACAAGGGATGGAAGTTTATGGTACTTAATTCAATTGAGGATACAAAGAAAAATAAATACATCGGGTTAGTTGATGAAAAACAAATCGAATGGATAAAAAAAGAATTGACTGAAACTGATTCTAAAACTCCTATTGTAATAAGTACACACATCCCGTTTATGACAATTTTTGCGCAAAAGTATGAAGGTTCAACTGCCGCTAACGACTCGGCATTGGTTGTTGTAAATTCAAAAGAAGTACTGGATTTATTTAAAGGCTATAATCTTAAATTAGTACTTCAAGGCCATCTTCATACGGTTGAAGATATTTACGTAGAAGGCGTTCATTTTATTACAGGCGGTGCAATTTCGGCTGCATGGTGGAAAGGATCTAATTTAGGATTTGAAGAAGGATTTTTGTTGATTTCAATTAAGGGTGATGAATTCGATTGGAAGTACGTTGATTACGGCTGGGAAGTAAAGTAATATTCATAATCAAAGTTTTTATCCATAAAAAAGGAAATTAGTATGTCTGCAAAAATTCTAAAAGAAAAAATTCAGCAAGCAGTTGAAATTTTAAAAGAAAAAAATATTGATATGTGGTTAACTTTTGTAAGAGAAAGCTCTATAACTGCCGATCCAGTAATGGACATGATTGTTGGTGAAGGATGCACTTGGCAATCTGCATTTATAATTTGTAAGGACGGAGACACCTACGCGATTATCGGCTCATTGGAAAAGGATAAATATGAAAAGAATGGTCTTTACAAAAATGTGATTGGCTATCTTAAATCAGTTAGAGAACCTTTAGTTGAAACTATTTCGAAAAAAAATCCACAAAAGATTGCAATAAATTATTCTAAGAATTCTGTACTGGCCGATGGTTTAACATATGGGATGTATCAAATACTGTTGGAACACTTAGAAGGTACAGATTATCCAAATAGATTTGTTAATTCCGAAGAAATAATATCCGCACTCCGGGGGAGAAAGTCCTCTACTGAAATCTCAATTATGAAAGAAGCAATAAAAGAAACTCTTAAAATATTTGATTCAGTTACAAGATTTATTAAACCTGGTGTAAGCGAAATTCAAATAGCTGATTATGTTAAAAAGTTAGTTAAGAAAAAAGGATTTGAGCTTGCATGGGATGAAGATCATTGTCCTGCGGTTTTTACTGGTCCCGATACCCAAGGTGCACATTCAGGCCCAACAAATAAAAAAGTTAAGCCGGGTCATATATTAAGTATGGATTTTGGTATTAAGTATAAAGGTTATTGTTCTGATCTTCAACGTACATGGTACGTGCTTAAAAAGGGTGAAAAGAAAGCCCCGCCGGAAGTAGAAAAAGGTTTTAATACTATCCGAGATTCAATTCAAATGGTTGCAGATCAGCTAAAACCGGGAGTTAAAGGCTGCGACATGGATGAAGTTGCACGAAATCATATACTTGCACAGGGTTATGATGAATATCCGCACGGTCTGGGACATCAAGTCGGCAAACAGGTTCATGATGGGGGTGCAGGTTTGTATCCGCGCTGGGAACGTTACGGTAACGCTCCTTATCTTCCGTTAGAAGAAAATCAGGTGTTCACTATAGAACCAAGATTGCTCGTTAAGGAATTTGGCACTTCAACTGTTGAAGAAGAAGTTATAATTACAAAAGATGGATGCAAGTTCTTATCTAAACCTCAAAAAAAATTAATGCTGATTAAAAGATAATTTATTAAATCAGTTATATGAATTATCTCTCAAGTGCACGGAAGGTTTATCATTCCATTAATAAAATTAATTTTAAGGATTTATTAACCGGCTCCGTACAAGATTTTGATGCCTTACACCAAAAGCTTCAAAAAGCATTTGAACTTGATGAGTTAAGGAACAGTTATGTTAACGAAATCAGTAAAACGATTGATCAGCATATACCATTTTTCAGTAACGACTTTAGCAGCTTTTTAAAAATCAAAGAAGTGTCTTACTACTACCATAATATTTCTTCGAGTACACTTTCTCACTTGTTCTGGATTTGGAATCATGATATAAAACTTTCCGATGAGCAACTAAACCAATTCATTCAATCATTTTTCTTAGGTGTATTTGGTTATAAGATGATTGATTATCAGAAGGATACACGTAATTCAAATCCCGAATTAAGTTTTGTTGGTTTCTATTCAATAAAACTTGCCGAGCATCTGCTTGGAGAAATATTAAACAACAAGATTACGCAGCCTGTTTATCTAAAGTATGCAAAAATTTATACCCAAGTAGAATATCAGGAGAAAAAAAATAGATGGAAACCAACTTTCTTTTCATGGGATACTCCCAAGGCCTTAGGCTTAAAAGCTGCCCCAACTTTTATTGTTTATGAATCACTTTTTAAATTTGCAGGATACAATGATGAAAAAATAGATGAACTTATTGATGGTTTAACTTTTCTTTCGGCAGCTATGCAATTGATTGATGATCTTGCAGATGCAAAAGATGATTTGACGAATGGATATGAAACTTTAGTAACAGACGGATATTTCAGTACTTTTGGTTATCAATCCGAAGTTACAGATGAAAAGCTGAATAAAATATTAGATCAACATAGATTAAAAAAAATTTATAAAACTGGGCAAGAACTTTTTTCAAATGCTCGCCGATTAATTTAAAAACATAATGAAGATATGCTTCAGCTGTTAATAGAAATTCAGAATCTGAACTTTACTACTCTTTTTGAAGTAAGCAAATAGACTTATTTTAAATCACACTTAACAATTATTTCTAATTCTTATCTTGTTTCTGCTAGATGGAATTGCTATTATTTTAAGAGATTTAAAATTAATTATTGATTTCATTCACTAACTGAAAGGGATTTATGAAACAATTAAAAGTACTTAAAAACATATTGAAATCTGCTAACAAAAAAGTTAGCCGCAATACTAAAGTTGACTCAGGAAAAATCAGAATCAGACTTGTCGATCCCAATCGTTTGGGATGCTATCCTTATTTATAAAGATTAAAATCTTAACAAAAAACGGCAGATAATCTGCCGTTTTTCATTTTAAATTCGTTGTTAATCAAAATAGCTTCAAGCACACCATCAAATTCTTTAAATTGCACAAGTAAAATTTTACGAATACTTTGAACACCACAACACGAAAAATCGGAATAATTCTTCTCTCTGTAATTTTACTGCCCGCATTAATTTTTTCAGTTTACCAAATAGCAACACTCAATCAATCCGAAAAAATGCTTGGGGAAATTTACAGTAACCAGCTTGATGTTCTTCTATTCTCTGTTAATCAATATTCTGAAGATATCACCGGCAGACTGCAAAATGAGCTTAATATAATTATGGACAAAAAAGATGACCAAGCAATTTCTGGTGAATTGAAAAATTTTATTAATGAAAATACGTTTATAAAAAAAATCATTTTTACTGATAGCACTTTCGGATCAACTGAGCCGGAAATTAAAAAATTGCTGCAAGCAAATAGGGAAAAAATCTCGAAACTATACTTATATAAAAAGGAAAACTACAACAGAGTTGAACCCATTGAATATCAAAAAAGTACCTTCCTATTTTTTATACTTAATGATTCCATAACAACCAGGCTTGCTGGAATTCTGATCGACTCAGATAAATTTATTACCGATGTCTTAACCGATAAAATTTTATCTATCGCAAAAAATGAATTTTCAATCTATCTCTTCAATAAGGAAAATGTTTATGATTTTAATTCTGATGGTGATAAAAATCCATATGAGCTTGCTCAACAGCGAAAATTGTGGCTGCTTCCGGGATACAGCATTGCTATAAAATTGAGAGGTGAAACGATTGATGATTTAGTAAAACAAAGAACCAAAAACAATTTAATTATGCTTACAGGTTTAATTGTAGTTCTGTTGGCAGGCGGTTGGTTTGTCTTTAGGAACATTCGAAAAGAAGTGGAGCTGGCTCAAATAAAATCAGAATTCGTCTCGAACGTTTCGCATGAACTTAGAACTCCTTTATCACTCATCAGTATGTTTGCAGAAACTCTGGAAATGGGGCGTGTTAAAACTGATGAAAAGAAAATGGAGTATTACTCAATCATCAGTCAAGAAGCTTCTAGGCTAAGTAATATTGTAAATAAAATTCTTAGTTTTTCAAAAATTGAAGCCGGAAAGCGAAACTTTACATTTAAAGAACATGATTTAAACGAAATTGTTGAACATATATTTGAATCGTACAAATTTCATTTACAGAACAATGGATTTGAATTTATCTTTCACAAACATTCTTTTCCTTTAAAAATAACAGCAGACGCTGACGCTATTTCGGAAGCTGTAATTAATTTGCTGGATAATGCTGCGAAATACAGCAAAGACAAAAAGTACATTGAAATGAAAACTGCTGAAGAACGTAGTACAGTTTTTGTTGAAATAATTGACAAGGGAATCGGAATTCAAAAAGAAGATCAAAAAAGGATATTTGAAAAATTTTACCGCGTTAAAAGCGGATTTGTTCATAACACTAAGGGTACCGGATTAGGATTATCGCTGGTGAAGCAAATAATGGATGCCCATAAAGGTGAAGTTGCAATCGTCAGTGAACTTGGAAAAGGCAGCAGTTTCAAACTGAAATTTAAAAAACATAATTGAGTTTTTATATTTTAATGTTTATGGAGTTAACATGATTAAAATTTTAATTGTTGAAGATGAACCTAACATGCGGCTTGGTCTGAAAGATAATTTAGAATTTGAAAGTTATGAAGTTGATATTGCAACAGACGGTGAAGAAGGATTAAACAAAATACTCGATAACAACTACAGCCTTGTTTTGCTGGATGTAATGCTTCCAAAAAAAAATGGATTTGATGTGTGCAAAACAGTCCGTAAAAAAGGAATTACCACGCCTATTATTCTGCTTACTGCAAAGGGTGAAGAAATTGATAAAGTGCTTGGGCTTGAGCTGGGTGCTGACGATTATGTTACCAAACCTTTTAGTATCCGCGAACTTCTTGCAAGAATTAAAGCTATACTCCGAAGAGGTGAGAATTTTACTTCTGGGGATTTAAAGAACAAAATGATTTCACTCGGCAAGCTGCAAATAAATTTTCTCTCTTACACAGCACTTGAAGGTAAGGATTCCGTTCAAATGTCGCACAAAGAAATAGACGTACTTTATTATCTATGGAAAAAACGAAATCAAACCGTCAGCCGTGACGAGTTACTGAACGAAGTTTGGGGTTATGAAGAAAATCCTACTACACGAACTGTTGATAATTTTATTTTAAAGCTTATACAGAAAGTTGAAAAAGATCACAATCATCCTCAAGTTATTCTTACCGTTCACGGTATTGGATACAAGCTGGTAGATTAGGATAATCCTCTTTTTCTGCAAAAATTTTGCATTTTTTAGCTGTTCGTGACAATTATTTACAATCCTTTACTCCCAAATGACAACTTAGTTTGATTGTTTTTCTAAGTTCACATCTAAAATCAAGACAACTTTAGCTGGATCAAAATCAAAAAATATTAAAATTTCAAGCGAAGGAGTCAAAGTGCGAAAAGCTTTATTTCTTTTAATGATAATAGTTGGAACGATTCTAATTGTAGTGTACACATATGTTTTTACAGGGTTTGCAGCAAGCAATCCATTATTCCGCTGGACAATTTTTGTAGAACCCATGATATTTTCGGCTTTGTTAATTCTTATTGGAATTTTACTTGTTGTTCTCGGTATTGTTTTTATCAAACAATTAAAAAGAAACACACTACATTAAAAAGCAGATTTTAAATGTAAATAATTGTAAAGGAATGAAAAGATGATAATCATAGCTTACTTATTTATAGCATCAACATTAATTTATGAAGGCTGCGAAATAAATCTAGATGACCCTGCATTACAGGCGCAGGATAGGGTAGTGAATCTTGAAGGCAGCTGGAAATTCTCTATCGGTGATGATTCTATTTGGGCAAGTCCAAAATATAATGATTCAAACTGGGAAGAAGTCAATGCTCCTTCATCGTGGGAAAACGAAGGCTACCACGGTTACAATGGTTATGCCTGGTACCGCAAACACTTTACAATCAGAAGCAAATATAAAAACCAAACACTTAATTTACATTTTGGCAGAGTTGATGACGTAGATGAAGTTTACATCAATGGGAAACTTGTTGGTTTTAGCGGCTCATTCCCGCCTCAATATGAAACTGCCTATAATGTGTGGCGTTCCTATCCTATTCCTAAATCATTCCTAAAATATGACGGGGATAATGTAATTGCAGTTCGCGTGTATGATTCGGAACAGGCTGGCGGGATTACTCAAGGAGACCTTGGTATTTACACATATTCATTTCCAGTTCAGAAAGAAATTGATCTTGAAGGTGAATGGAAATTTACAACTGGTGATGACTTAAGCTGGAGTAAAATCGACCTCAATGATAAAAATTGGTCGAATATGATTGTACCCGGCAATTGGAACTCAAAGAATCTGCGTTCGTATGATGGATATGCTTGGTATAGAAAAAAAATTAATATTCCCTCAAAATTGAAAGATAAAAAGTTGATTTTGCTGCTTGGCAAAATTGATGATCTTGATCAAACATTTTTTAATGGGAAGCAGATTGGCAATACCGGAAACTTTGATCTGCTTCCGGAGGATTACAATCAGAATGGAAAGTACCAGGAGTTGAGAGGATACTATATTCCGCAAAACTTAATACGTTATGATTCTGAAAATGTTATTGCGGTTAGAGTTTACGATGGCTACAACATTGGTGGAATTTATGAAGGTCCCGTAGGAATAATCAATCAAGAAAGTTACTCTAAATACTGGAACCGGGTTAAAAAGGGCAAAGATGTTTTTGAAAAACTATTTGGTGATTAACCTGTAATATTTCATCATTACATTTTACCGTTCATCAACTGTTCTTTACATATTGTGACACTGCTTTACTTGCTAATGACAACTGAGACATTTTTGCGCCTTAAGTTTGAACCAGAAGCTTGAGAGTACTCAGCTTAACAAAA
>JACAFC010000140.1 GCA_013388515.1 Ignavibacteriaceae bacterium
AGGTTCAGTTCTATTTTTTTTATGGAGCAGCCATAATTTGTTTAAATATATGATGGTTGCAAAGAAGGTCGACAATCGATTCGATAATTTCAGTCAAAGGATTTTACAAGTTCTTAAAATTGCTTTTGGGCAATCAAAATTATTAAGAGAACCAATTGCCGGCCTTTTACACTTCATAATCTTTTGGGGTTTCTTATTTTTTCTATTTGGAGTTGCAGAGTCAGTAATTCAAGGATTTTTTCCAAGTTTTACCTTTAGATTATTAGGTATTTTCTATTTACCTATAACTCTTGTACAAGATGTCTTTGGTTTACTTGTTATCGCTGCAATAATTGGTTCTTTAATAAGACGTCATCTTATTAAGGTGAAAAGGTTAAATTTAGCTAATCACCATAAAGTTGATGCAACGATCATTCTTGTGCTCATTCTAATTGTTTGCCTATCAATGTTTGGTCAAAATGTATTTCACGTACTAAAAAGTAATTTTAACTTAAGCGCAAATGAATATAGACCTATTTCGTCTCTTTTGGGTGCATCTTTATTAAGCTTAAGGCCAAATTCTGATATTTATTATGAAGTATTTTGGTGGATTCATATAGTTACAGTTTTTGGATTCTTAAATTATTTGCCATATTCAAAACATCTTCATGTTTTAACTTCAATCCCTAACACTTTTTTTGCGAGAATAAACTCAAAACAAAATATCCTGCAGCCCTTGAATTTAGAAGATGTAGAAATGGAACAGTTTGGTGCTGCAGATATTGAACATCTCTCATGGAAACAAATTCTTTATGGTTATACATGTACTGAATGTGGAAGATGTGATTCAGTTTGTCCTGCAAATACCGTGGGCAAGCTGCTTTCACCACGTAAAATAATGGTTGAAATTAGAAAACGAACACTTGAAAAAGCACCCCTGCTATTGAAAGATACCAAAGATCATGAGGTCTTATCTAAAACTTTAATACACGATTATCTCAGCGATTCGGAAATTTGGGCATGTACTACTTGTAGTGCCTGTGTGCAGGAATGTCCTGTTATGATAGAACATGTTGATGCAATTGTTGACATGAGAAGGAATCTTGTTCTCACCGAATCAAATTTTCCAAACAGTCTAAATAGTATTTTTAAAAATATCGAGAACAATTTTACACCTTGGCTGTTTAATCATGCAGATAGAGCAAACTGGGCAGAAGGAATGAACATCAAGACAATGGCGGAAGATCCTAAATGTGATATCCTATTTTGGGTTGGATGTGCCGGCTCCTATGATGTACGATATAAAAAGGTTACTCAAGCATTCGCAAAAATAATGCAAATAGCTGGTGTAAATTTCAGAATTCTTGGCACTGAAGAAAAATGCAATGGCGATACTGCACGCAGATTAGGGAACGAATACCTTGCTCAAATGATGATAAAGGATAATATTGAAACTTTGAATAAATATGATGTAAAGAAAATAGTTACCGCATGTCCTCATTGTTTGCATTCACTGGGCAAAGAATACAAGCAATTTGGTGGCAATTATGAAGTTATACATCACTCACAATTAATTGCCGAATTATTAAATTCGCATAAAATTGAATTAAAAAATACTGATACCGAATCCGTAATAACATATCATGACTCATGTTATTTAGGAAGATACAACGATATTTATAACGAGCCGCGCTTCATTCTTGAAAAAATTGAGAACAATCATTTAGTGGAGATGACACGAAATAAAAGCAGAGGTTTTTGCTGCGGTGCTGGCGGGGGAAGAATGTTTTTGGAGGATGAAGAAGGCAAACGAATTAATGAGGAACGCACGAATGAGGTGTTAAGAACAAATGCAGATACGGCTGCTACGGCTTGCCCCTTTTGCATGACAATGCTTAATGATGGTATTAAATACTTTGAAAGAACTGATGATGTTTTGGTTAAAGATATTGCGGAAATTATCATAGAAAACATTAACTAACTAACTACTAACAATAAAAAGGAGTACTCAAATGCAAAGATTCGAAGATCTAAAAAAGGCAGTTGAAGAACTGCATACCGATTTTGAAAAATTCTATATTAAAGGACAAGCTGCGGCAGGAACCAGAGTGAGAAAAGGCTTAAGTGACTTGAGAAGACTTGCCCAGGAAGTCCGTAAAGAAATTCAAATGGTTAAAGCAGATAGAAAAGGTAAGAAAGAATAAATCTTTCATTTTTTGGGCTGTTTAATTCTCTTTTTATTAGAATTAACAGCCCATTTTTATATGAAAAAGTTAACCATACTCCCGCCTATACTTTTAGTTTTACTTGTATTTGTAAGGTTTTTGATGTCCGATGAGCAGAAACAATTTACTGAAGAATCTAATGTTTCAACAATCACCTTATCTATAGTTGGTGACATCATGTGTCACTCTCCTCAATATGAATTTGCCCAAGTCGGGGAAGACAGCTTCGATTTTAATCCCGTTTTTAGGATGATAAAAGGCAAACTGAGTGAAAGCGATTTTACATTTGGTAATTTGGAAACTGTCACTGCCGGAAAAAATGCAAAATATTCTGGTTATCCAAATTTCAACACACCTGCTCAGTTATTAGATGCTCTTAGAGAAGCTGGATTCGATTTGCTTACTTCTGCAAACAATCATTCTCTTGACAGAGGTGAAAGTGGCATTCTGAAAACGATAGAAGAAATGAAAGCAAGACATATTAAATATAACGGAACTTTCACTAATCAAAGCGATAGAGACTCTGTTAGAATATTTAATATAAAAGGTATTTCAATTGCTTTCCTAGCATATAGTTATGGTACAAATGGTAATACTTTTCCTAAGGGGAAATCCTACTTACTTAACTTGATAGATTTTGACTTGATAAAGAAGGATATTGAAAAAGCTAAATCCCAAAAACCAGATTTGGTTCTAATTCATTATCACTTTGGAGATGAATACCAAAGAGAACCTAATTTGTTTCAAAAAGAGGTAGTTGCAAAATCGATTGCAATGGGAGCAGACATAATCATTGGCGGTCATCCCCATGTTCTTCAGCCATTCCAATTTCTTAAATCAACTAATGGAAATTTAGATTCCGTTTTTATTGCCTATTCACTTGGTAATTTTATCTCAAATCAAAGAAAGCGATATACTGATGCTGGTGGAATTCTAACATTAGAGATCAAGAAGAACACCCTTGATAATAAAACTAGAATCAGTAAAGTGAAATTTACACCTACATGGGTTTTTAAAGGGCGAACTGCTGCAAAAAATGAATTTGTAATTGTTCCTAGTATCACAGCTCAAAACGATAACTCAATTCTTCAGTACCTAAAACATAAAGATTTAAAAAAGTTAGAACAGTCAATTACAGATTCTAAAAGCATTTTAACGAAGTATAATACTACAATATCCTTTAATTGAACACCGCAAATTAATAAACCGAATTTCCCGAAAAGTAATCAAGCTATTGTTTTGTAAATGCAGTAACTTTACAGTTGTAAGAATATTTTAAAAAGTATCTTCGAATGAATTTGTAAAATTTAAGCAGGAGTTGAATTTGAATCATCGCATAACACTAATCCCTGGTGACGGTATTGGACCAGAGATTACAAAATCAGCAATAAAAATATTGAATGCTGCCGGAGTGAAAATAGAATGGGAAGTAGTTGAAGCCGGTTTGACAGCACTGGAAAAATATCGTGATCCTTTACCGCAAGAAGTTCTAGATTCAATAAGTAGAACTAAAGTTGTACTTAAAGGTCCCTTAACAACACCTATTGGTAAGGGGTTTAGGAGTGTGAATGTAGCGTTAAGAAAAGAATTTGAGTTATATGTTAATCAAAGACCAGCTAAAACCTTTAAAGGAATTAAATCTTTATACTTTGATCATATTGATTTGATAATCTTTAGGGAGAATTTGGAGGAATTCTATTCTGGTATTGAACATTACATTGATAGCAGCCGATCTGCTGCTGAAACCATAGGCATAGTTACTCGCAGAGGTTCAGAAAGAATTATAAGATATGCATTCGAACATGCAAAAAAACATAAAAGGAAAAAGCTGACCTTAGTTCATAAAGCAAATATTTTAAAATATACGGGGGGACTCTTTTTAGATATCGGTGAAGAAATTGCAAAAGAATATCCAGAAATTAAATTCGATGACAAAATAATTGATAATATGGCTATGCAGATGGTAATGAATCCATACCAATTTGATTGTATCGTTACAACAAATTTATTTGGAGATATTTTATCTGATCTTGCCTCAGGGTTAGTTGGTGGATTGGGTATGGCACCAGGAGCAAATATTGGTGATTCCGCGGCAATTTTTGAAGCAGTTCATGGTTCTGCACCGGATATTGCGGGGCAAAATATTGCAAATCCATCGGCACTCATTCTTGCCGCAGTTATGATGCTGGATTATCTTGGAGAATTTGATGCTGCCATAAAAATTGAGCGCGCTTTGTCAAAGACCATTGCAGAACAAATTCATGTAACGCGAGATATAAATAAGGAAAATTATGTTAGTACCTCAGAATTTACTGATGCTGTATGTAGAGCGCTTGAATGAGATCTAAACCTGTTTCCGCTTTATCATTAATTTTCTTAACAGTATTTGTTGATCTTTTAGGCTTTGGAATACTCATTCCAATATTACCAACCTTTGCAAAGACGGAGCTTAACGTCGACGAGACTGCAATTGGTATTGCTATAGCAGCATATTCACTAACACAATTTTTTTTTAATCCAGTTTTTGGGAATTTATCTGATAAACATGGCCGTAAGAAAATTATAGTAATTACACTTTTAATTAATGCAATTGGTTACGTCCTTTTTGCTTTCACGCACAGTTATTTTATGCTCTTATTCGCGAGGGTGATTTCCGGAGTTGGCGGCAGCAGTATTGGTGTTGCTCAAGCTTATATAGCAGATATTACAACTGCACAAAATCGTTCCAAAGGAATGGGAATAATTGGTGCTGCTTTTGGTTTGGGTTTTGTATTCGGACCCCTAATTGGTGGTTTTCTATCGAAGTATGGATATTTTTTAACTGGTATTGTAAGCGCTTCATTTTCTTTTGCAGCTTTTATTTTAACAATATTTCTTCTTCCTGAAACAATATCAAAAGTACCTCAGCTCCAAACCAGAACAAGAAAACTAATTGATATCGAATCTTTTAAAATAATTTTTAAGAGGCCCAACATAGGTATCGTCGTGACTTTATTTTTTATTTTGACCTTTTCCGTTGCAAATATTTATGGAACATTTGCTTTGCTGGGATTTAAAATTTATGGATTTACTGATAGAGAAAACGGATACCTTTATGCTATTCTTGGTCTTTCCTCAGCACTAATACAAGGGTTTTTAT
>JACAFC010000183.1 GCA_013388515.1 Ignavibacteriaceae bacterium
TTACTATACCGCTTAAAAAATCTAACACTCCCATTTTAACCTCCTTCTTTTTCTGAACGCTGATTGCTGAAAGCTGATAGCTTAACGTTGTAAATCTCTCGAATAATATTCTTCTCAACTTCACTCAACTTATTATGCAGAACTTCAAACCGTGACAAATAATTTTTTTCAATCGCAGTTGATTTCCTTTTCGCTTCATCAACATCTTTTTCAATCCTTTTTATCCTGGACCAGAATAAAAAGTTTATTAAACTTAGAAGCCCGCCAATAATCCATATGTAAATCTTTTCATTCATTTCATTCTCAAATCTGAAATCTCAATTCTCCATTCAGCTTTTCATACACTGTTTTTCCATAAACCTTTTTTGAAATCATCATATCCTTACGATTCGATTTACCATTCCAAGAAACATGAATCCACTTTCCGAATTCATAAATCAATTGGTCAAAAGAATATCTCTGCAAAACAATATTAAACACATCAATTAAATTGATGGAATGGACAACAAAGTCGGCAGCTTTTCCTTCAAGATGTTGAGAATTAAATCTCCCGCCAACAGCAACATTCACATCAAAACATCGAAATCCAGAATTAATAAAAATTGGCACATTGATTATTTCTCTTAGCGGTTGAAGAACATTCACACAAAGCAGTCTCATGTTCTCAATCTGTTTTTCATTCGGTTCATTTCTGTAACCATGTCTTACTGCAATTTGAGAAACAGTAAATTCATTGAGATAGAAATTTGCACTGAGCCGAAGCTCTGAGCTTGTCGAAGAGTTAGTGGAAGTGTTTTCAGCCAATTTCATTTCTTAATTCCTTCAATTCTCAATTCTAAACTCTCAATTCGCAATTCTTACTTCACTGTATTTCACTTTACATCAGATGAAGGATCTTATAGGCAAGCAACCTTTTGTGTGAGGTCTCAGCTCATCGGGGCATGTGACAGCCAGTATTACATAACGAACATTATGCTAAAGTCTTTGTGTAGTCCCAACGAAAGCGTATTAGTAGTTCTGTCATCTCAGCATAATGTTGCATTATGCAAACTCGGCACTAAAGAATACTAATCGCCTCATCAGACATTTTCAAAACTGTCAACCGGTCATAACATTTATTAACTAACCGAACATTAATTCCAGTCGTGGGCGGCTCGCGCTCTCGACACGCCCACTCCTTAATCGAATCATAATATTGTCAGCAACACATTTTATCAAACTCACTGAATATTTCCTCTCTTCTGAAAACAAAAGAAAACAAATCATAAACATTGAGCGTTGCACTCATCAAATCATTGAATATATTTTTGCATCAGCTAATTGCTAAATAATAATGACTCACAGATTCGACATATCACATATTAGAAATGAATCCAAATTCCAGAAATATCATCAACTTGGATTAATCAATGAATTGGTCCTCCGCAATCTTCAAATCAAGTCGGAATATTTAGAATTGCGAAAGACTTACAATCAAATTGAATCAATTTTTATTCTCTCAGAGAAGTATAATTTATGTTATGATTCTGTGAATACAATTCTATTCCGGAAAAGAAGAAATAAGCCGGTTTCTTTTCCCTCATCAAACCAGCCCCTAACAAGCCTGTAACAAGCCATATCCAAGCCATAGGACACCCATAAACTCATTTTCTTTTACTTTCCCATTATTACAGTGAACACCACAACCTAAGTCCATAAAATTGCCTCTGTAATTCATCATAATTTTAGGAGGCTTACCATGGCAATCGTAAATGGAAATGTCATCGGAAACTTATCCGGAAAGCTTGGCAACCTTTCCGCGAGAACAGTTGATGGCCGCACTGTATTAGCAGCTCGTCCATCCAGTTTCAATGCTAGTCAAGAACCTGCGGTTCTTACTGTTCGTCAGAAATTCTCAGTCACTGCAAAATTTGCGAGTGCTATTCTTGCGCTAACTTCTCTCGTTTCAATCTGGAAGAAAGTAAGAAATGTCGCTAGCTCAGTTTTCAATGAAGTATTTCAAAGCAACTTCGCTTATTCTTCAATTGAAAAACCAACCGAGCAAAACATTATCGCTCCGGAAGGATTTCCTTTGCAGATTGCAGTTGCTGCAGTTGCAGCGGATAAGATTACTGCAACCATCCCGATCCTAAATACTGCATCGGTATTTGGAGCGGATGAGGTTAATCTTTCTGCAAACGCCATTGTCTGTTACTATGATCCTGCGAATGCAGAAGATGAGCCGTTCAAGATCATTTCTCTTTCAAAAGAAGTTGCTGCACATAACTTCACTCAGACATACGATTTAGAAATCGATCTGAACGCAACTCAAAAAAATACTGCTGCAAAGTATCAGCACAGTATTCTGTATGTGTGTGTCGTAACAAAAACCGCTGAGGGTAAAGTTGTTCAAAACTCCTCAACTTTCACCAAACTCAGTTAATCATTTCGAGAAAGGGTTATCATTCCTGGTAACCCTTCTCTTTTTACATACCGATAGCTCACAAATTTGCGTTCACTTCGATTCACTTAAAATTGTTCGCTAAAAAAAGACCGCTCTGATCCGGCTTGCCCGGCATCTTCCGACGGGCTCATTCATTCGCCTCACAAAGCGGAGATCTACTTTCATTTCGGTCAATACTTTTTCATCAAAGACATTCAAAAATATTTCCCTCATAAAGCATGAACGCAAATTATTCGTTTGTCTCTTGCTCACACTTTTTGTTTCAAAAAGATGCGCCAATTTCCAAACTCATAAATTGCTTAAAGAGAAAAGAATTTTTCATCGGGAACGTTTATCTTGCTCACACTTTGTAAAAAGAAAATCCTTTCTTTCTTCAAAATGATTCGCTCGTAGATCAAATGCAAAAAGTTGTCGCTCATTCCATTCTCTCATTCGCTCCAACCTTTTCAAACTTCTCTTCTGAATTGTTTGCTTCACTTCGTTCAGCTATTACAAGCATTATTTTGCCCGCCGGCAAACAAGCTTAGTGTTATTCGAATCTTGGAAGTCAATCGGGGCAAGGGTATATGAAACTCATACCGCTTGTTTATGTTGATAATTCTCAGTTGCGGTATTTCGCCCTTGCCTTGAATTATCATCTTTTCTTACACCAACATGGTAACAAGCCATTATTTCGCAAAAGATCGCCT
Source organism: Ignavibacteriaceae bacterium (assembly GCA_013388515.1). GTDB lineage: Bacteria > Bacteroidota > Ignavibacteria > Ignavibacteriales > Ignavibacteriaceae > XYD12-FULL-36-8. The sequence continues at coordinate 3,133 of JACAFC010000183.1, forward strand.
AAGCGGGCAAAATATGTTTTTTAACGGCGTAAAAGGTCGGGTTATGGCATCTGTAATAGTTCACTACTCTAAACGGCACAAAGGTTTTCTTATTCGGTTAATTCAATCAAAAGATAAATTCTGTGTAAATGTATTTACCGGCAAAGGTGCACTTCATTCTTACAGCTTCACTTCACTTGCAACCGCTTACACTTTCTTAAATGCTTTTATCAAATCACTTAAAAATTCTTAAAGGAGTTTTGCCATGTTATCACTAGAACAAAAACAACAATTCAGACAAGAGAAAAAAGAAAAAATAATTCGTATTCGTAAAACTCTTTCTGAAATGACAGAAGAACAACGTCAAGCTGTAGCAGATAAATTTGGCATCGTTACAGTTGAAGGGCACTTATTAACACCTCACAACCAATGCTTTTTGGTTGCTCAATCAGAAATAAACTTTTCAATTGTTGGCGGGTTTCAACAATGGAAGAAAGCCGGAAGAATTGTTCGCAAAGGTGAACACGGCTTTTTAATCTTTGTTCCATCTAAAGCCAAACAAGAAGAAAATTTACAAATGATTTCTGATGAGGAAGATGTTCACTTTTTTACTGCAACTGTTTTTGATATTTCACAAACGGAAGTAATCGCAAAATCGGAAGCTGCATAGATTCCGATTGTTTACCTTTTTTAACTAATTCACTATATTAAAAACGCAAAAAGCTCAAAACCATAAACAGTTTATAATTGTTCTTGAACATCAAAAAAGTTTTAGGTATGGAATTCCAGAGCTTTCTTTTTTCTTGTTCATAAAATAATGCCGTGTTGTGTTGTGGAGTCCATACAAAAGTCCATACAACTCCATACATTTTTTTGAAAGATCATAAGGATTCCTACGGGTGTATTAAATAAAAAAAAGCCCGAATACAATAAGTAATCGAGCTTTTCTAAGTACACCCGTAGGGATTCGAACCCCAAACCTTCTGATCCGTAGTCAGATGCTCTATCCAATTGAGCTACGGGTGCAA
>JACAFC010000219.1 GCA_013388515.1 Ignavibacteriaceae bacterium
CAAGGAATATCAAATCGGGAGGATTTCCGCTAAGAATTGAAGTAAGTATTTTCTTTTCATGTTCATTCCAAGGCAGCGCTGTAACTTCAACCGAAATGTTTTTATGTGTTCTATTAAACTCTGTCACATGAAATGGTTGCTCCTGCAAACCGCTAACCATCCAATATTTTAGTCTAATTTTACCATCAACGGGCGTTTTTATTTCAGGTAAGAATAAAAAAAATCCCATGGCAATAAATGCTGCAATACTCAAACCAATTTTAAAAGCTTGTTTCATTCTTTAAGGAATTAGCTACAAGAAATTTTCCAATTATTATTGAAGAGAACTTCGCTATTATTTATCAGAGAAATCCATACTAAGTGTTTTTATTTTTTCCTCTTTTAATTTCAATAGAATAAGTAAAGTGTTCAGCATTATAATAACCTATATTAAACTCAACAGGCCTACCGCCAGGATCAAGCACATATCTTTTACGTTTAAGAACAGGAGAGCCGGTTTTGATTTTTAATTTTTCTGCTAGAGTTTCATCTGCTAACTTGGCACTTATTTCTTCTCTAGATGTTGTAACAACAGTAGCAAATTCCTCTTCAAGCATTTTGTACAATGGTTTGCTGAAATCCTCTTTACCTGTTAACCCAACACGAGGATGAAAATAAGAAATGAAATACACTATTGGTCCCGATTCCAGGCCGCGTAACCTTTCCATACAAAGCACCTCTCGCTCAGAAGAGATTCCAAAAAATTTTGAAATAGCTTCATCCGGTTTTATCCAAGTAACGTTAATTTCGTATGTTTTAAAAGGAATGTGTTTTTGGTTCATCTCTTGAGTAAAGCTGTGCCAGCTGTCAAGCCGTGTTGTCACGTTATTACTCTGTGATACTTTAGTCCCAATCCCTTTCTTTCTTATCAGCAATCCTTCGTAGACTAACTTATTTGTTGCGTGTCGGACGGTATTTCGCGAAATACCCAATCTTTTGGCTATCTCAATTTCGTTGGGCAATAGTTTTCCGCTTGAGTATTCAGGTAAAGCTATCATTTCTTTAAGCAGCGTATAAACTTGAGTGTGAAGAGGAAGTGCACTTTCATGATTGATTTCCATAACCATAGTTAAACAAAGACCTCGTTGCAATATTGAGAGTTATTCGTTATTTTAATTTGTGCATATGTTCATACATTTGCACATAAGAAACTTAAGTCTTAATTAGTCATTTGTCAAGAACTATTTAATAAATCGTTTTTTTACTTAGTTTTAAACATCAATTATTTAAAATTTGATATGCCATAAGTGATAAAAATCAAATAGTTAGTAAGAATTGAGAAATAATATGGAAAGTCAATTGGAATTTGAAAACAAAGTTGCCATGGTTACTGGTGGATCTATGGGCATTGGCAGTGCTGTCTCTAAATTGTTGGCGAAGAGAGGCGCTCGTGTATTAATTGTTGACCGAGCACAGGTAGAAGGATTAGAGACTACAAGGATGATAAATTCAACTGGCGGGGTTGCTGCTTTTGTCAAAGCTGATGTATCCAATTTGGAAGATTGTCAAGCAGCTGTACAAAAAGCTCTCGATTTTTTTGGAAGGCTGGATATTGTGTCCAATAATGCTGGAATTCAGAGATATGGAACTGTAGAATCAACTCCGGAAAAGGAGTGGGATGAAGTAATGAACATTAACTTAAAAAGTGTTTTCTATGTTTGTAAATCAGCAATCCCTCACCTAAAAAAAACTAAAGGCACAATTGTTAACATGACTTCTGTTCAAGCTTTTGCAACTCAAAGAGGTGTAGCAGCTTACACCACTTCCAAGCATGCTTTAATTGGATTGACAAAAAGCATGGCAATCGATTACGCCTATGATGGAATTAGAGTAAATTGTGTTGCACCTGGAACAGTGGACACACCAATGCTTCAGTATGCAGCTTCTCTTGATCCTAATCCCGAGTCGGTTTATGAAGCATGTAAAAATATGCATCCTCTTGGAAGAATAGCCAATCCCGATGAAATAGCAGAGGTAGTTGCTTTTTTAGCATCGGAGAGAGCATCGTTTGTAACCGGTGCATGTTATCTGGTTGATGGTGGATTACTTCTTCCAATAGGTGGTGAACCAAAAACTTCAAAGGATTAAAAATGAAAATTGTAGACATAAAAGCAACAACGGTAACTGTTCCCTTAGAAGCACCAATAAGACACGCAAATGGTGCTCACTGGGGTAGATTTGTTAGAACCATTGTTGAATTAATTGCCAATAATGGCTTGATTGGATTAGGTGAAATGGGAGGCGGTGGTGAGTCTGCCGAAAATATTTTCAAATCTCTAAAAACTTATTTGGTTGGACATGACCCGCTTCAACTTGAGCAGCTTAGATGGAAGATTATGAATCCCGTTGCTTCTCTATACAATAATAGATATCAAATACATGCTGCAATTGAGTTTGCATGCATGGATCTTGCCGGAAAATTTCTTGGCATTAGAGCCTGTGATTTACTCGGTGGTTCCATCAGAGAGGAAATTCCTTTTGCAAGCTATATTTTCTATAGGTATAAAGATAAAAAAACAGGATTAGGCGGTGAATCTTCGGCTGAACAAATTGTTAATCATGCCAGAGATTTAACAAAAAAGTATGGATTTAATTCCCATAAATTAAAAGGAGGAGTTTTTCCTCCGAATCATGATATCGAAGTTTTCAGAGCACTTGCTAAAGCTTTTCCTAATTCCTCCTTCCGCCTAGACCCCAATAGTGTTTGGAGTGTTGAGGAAGCAATTAAAGTTGGAAAAGCAATCGAGGATTTAAATAATGATTATTTTGAGGATCCGACTTTTGGATTAGAAGGTATGCGGCGTGTTCGGCAATTTGTGAAGATTCCAACTGCAACAAATACAGTTGTAATTAATTTCGAACAACTTGCATCCAACATCAGAAACGAATCAATTGATGTAATTTTACTGGACACAACATTTTGGGGTGGTTTACGACAAGCATATAAAGCCGGACAAATTCTTGAAACCTTTCAACTTGGCGCCAGCGTGCATTCATCTGGTGAACTTGGTATCCAACTAGCCACTATGCTGCACCTTGGAGCATCTCTCCCAAATCTAAATTTTGCTGCTGACGCCCATTATCATCATTTAACAGACGATATAATTAAAGGTGGGAAGATGAAATATGTTGATGGAAAAATTAAGCTGCCTAGCTCACCAGGATTAGGTGTTGAATTGGATTACGATAAGCTCAAAAAATACTCTGAACTTTATCGTGAACTTGGCGGATATAATTACGATAGAGATCCTGGAAGACCAAATTGGTATACTATAATGCCCGAAAGAAACTATGCAGACCCAAATATTGAATTAGAGGTATAAATGTATTTAGACAACAATATTTTTTTTACAACTCTAGATTTGATGCCTCAGGTTCCATTAAATATCTATGGCTTGCGCGGTTCAGAATATTCAATACTAATTGATACAGGCATTAAGAGCATGCGTGATCAAGTTTTAGCGCTGTGTAATGAAATTGGTAATGTTAAAAATGTATTAATTACTCATGTACACGCTGATCATATTGGCTGCAATATTTCTGTGAAGAAAATGACTAATTCACAGTTTTTTTCTGCTGGCGCTATTCCATGGATTGAAAACATGGAAACTCATTATCTCGAGTTCTGTATTCCATCCGAACACTTACCTGACTCAAAAGAACAACGTGAAGAAATCCTCGGGTTAATGGAAGGACCCATTCATGTGGATGCTACTTTAAAAGATGGGATGATATTCCGACCTGGAAATAATATCGAACTTGAAACTATTGCTATTCCAGGACATAAACTTGAGGAAGTTGGATTTTTAAATAGATCGACTGGAGACTTTTTCACTGGCGATATTTTATTAGCTCTGGCAGCACCATTTTTCCATGGATTTCAATCAGCAAAAGCCTTTAAAGGTAGCTTAAATAAAATAAGTAAAATGATTGAAGGTGGAGCAATTAAAAGAGTTTTTGCATCTCATCATCATCCACTTAATGTTGAAAATGCAATTAGTGCTATACGAACAACTGAAAAATTTTTAGATGAAGTTTACGATTCTGTTTTAATTGAGGCTAAAGGTATTCACTTCCCTGCTCTCTGGAAAAATGTTTGCTATAGAATGAATAAACAACTTGAATTTAGAGGTTTTGCTATGCTAGAAGCTCAAGTTAATGAACTAATAGACGACGGAATATTAATTAATGATAATGGAAGATTGTTCAGAAAATGAATATCCCCTTAGTGCAAAACTCTTCTACTGAAGTTGGCGTATTAGAAAATTGCGGACATCTCTTTCCTGTTCGTTTCTGCTTTAACAAAAAAGTTCTTGAACCAATGAATATTGCACCATGGGTACACGAGGAGTTGGATCCTTCGACGTCTCCGATGCTTAAGAATTTGAGGGGAGATTTTTTCTGCGCACCTTTTGGCGCGAGCGACTTAATGGCTGATGAAACCCGTCCTCATGGTAGTTCTGCAAATGACAAGTGGGATATCATCAATATTGAAGAAGACTCCATAAAGCTAAAACTTTCTAAAAATATTTTGGGTGCTGAACTTATTAAAGAAATAAAAATTGCAAAGGATGAAACCGTCATATATCAAAAACACACATTCACTGGTGGTCGAGGTATAATTCCTATTGGACATCATGCGATGCTGAGAATTCCCACCAATGCATATATAAGTTTCTCTGAGTTTGAATTTGGAGGAACTCCTCCCCTTCCAATTGAGAATGATATTACTTTAGGCAGATCAATTCTAAAATATCCACAGCAATTTTCTGATCTAACAAAAGTCCGGAAATATGACGATGAATTAATAAACGTGTCGAAATATCCATTCGAAAAAAATCACGAAGATTTATTCATGGTGATTTCAAAAAGAAATGCTGATTTGGGATGGTCAGCAGTTAGTTGTCCTGAACAGGGTTGGTTGTGGTTTTCAATTAAAAATATAAAGACACTACCAAATACCGTTGTGTGGTTGAGTAATGGAGGAAGATATTACAAACCCTTTTCATCAAGGCATATTAACGTAATTGGGATTGAAGAAACAAACAGTTTTTTCCATCTAGGGCATAAAGCATCAACAGAAAATAATTTTCTCAATGAAGCTGGATATTCAACTTATATTGAGTTAGACCATTCGAGTGATACTGTAATTCCATATTTGTTCGGTGCGGCACAAATTCCTAAAACATTCGGCAAAGTGAAATCAATTGAAGAAAACAACAATGGAATTTTGTTTATTGATGAGTTCCAAAATAAAATTCATTCAAAAATAAATCTTAATCATCTGAGGAATTAAAAATGAGATTTGGCATCATTAAAAATGTAGGCGCTGCTCTCATCACAGAGTACGGTTATTTACCATTTAAAACACTTGGCTTCGACATCTCAATTGAGGAGTTGATTTCAAATGAACAAACTTTACTAAATAAAATAGAAGCTGCTTCTTTACAAAGTGATCAATTTATTAACTATGAAAAAGAACAATTGTGTGCGCCATTGCAAAAGCCAGGTAAAATTGTTGCCATTGGTTTAAACTATATTGATCATGCATCAGAATCAAAAATGGAATTACCGAAACATCCCTTAGTCTTTACAAAGTTTAATTCTTCAATTACTGGACCTTTCGACCCGATTAATATTCCATCTCAAATTACTAGTAAAGTTGACTATGAAGTCGAACTTGCGGTTGTGATTGGCAGAAAAGCAAAGAATGTTTCTAAAGAAAATGCTCTCGATTATGTTTTTGGGTATACTATCATAAATGATCTTTCTGCGAGAGATATTCAATTCGATGATGGTCAATGGGTAAGAGGGAAATCACTAGATACTTTTTGCCCAATGGGACCCTTTATTGTTACAAAGGATGAAATTAATGATCCTCAAAATCTGCAATTAAGCTGCAGTATAAATAACAACCTACTGCAAAATGCATCAACAAAGGATATGATATTTGGAGTTGCAGACCTCATCTCAATCCTCTCTCACTCATTTACATTTGAACCAGGAGATATTATCTCAACTGGAACCCCCAGCGGCGTTGGTTTTATTCGTAAACCTCCCGTATTCCTAAAGGATAACGATACTCTGACCACAGAAATTAGTCATATTGGAAAACTCATTAATAAAGTAAAAGTATTATGAAACGACTTGAAAATAAGCGTGCAATAGTAACAGGCGGTGCATCTGGAATAGGCAGTGCTATCGTAAAACAATTTGCAAGAGAAGGTGCAAGAGTTATTATTTCGGACATAGATCTAAAATCTTCCCAAGCATTAGCCGATTCAATAGGCAGCAATGTTTTTCCATTCGAACTGGATGTAACTTCCGCAGAAAACTTCAAATCGTTGCTGAATTTTTGCCAGGAGAAATTTGGAGGTTTAGATATCTTTGTTAATAATGCAGGTA
>JACAFC010000043.1 GCA_013388515.1 Ignavibacteriaceae bacterium
CCATAAACTCTGATGCTGATTTATTCAACACTTGCGGAATAATTTCTCCATCAGCTTTTAACAAAGCGAATCTAAAAGTTGGTCATACATATAAAATCAAATTTTCGATTAAAGATTTAGGTCACCTAAGAAGTCCATCATACAGGCACCCCAGCGACATCTTTTATACAACAAGCGGATATAAAATTTATGATGTAACTGAAAATGATACTTTAATTTATTCAGAGGATCCAGACCATGCTCAACCAGATAATTTTATTTGGGGAGATTTATTAGGCAACGGAAATATAATCCCATACTTCAATGAAAAAGGATTACACAGCGATGTCGTTGATGGATTGCAGGTAACAATTAAGCCCTCAACTTTATTAGCCCAATATGATGCAGCTAATTCTGGCTGGTTAAATGGCAAAGCAAACATATTAGTTACACCATCATTAACAGAGTATAAATACTTTCCATGGCAATATGATATAATCTTTTCCGATTCACTTTATAAAACCAGAACAACATTTAAAGGTTCAATAAAATCAGTTCAGGGAGTTTTACTTGCGAACAATAATATTCTTTTAGATCAGTCTTTCCCGTTTTATGTAATAAATAAATCATTTAAAGATTCTCTTGGCAGATTTGAAAAACTTGATCTAGTTACTCACGATGCAAATGGGAATGGTGTTTTTGATAATGACACTGATTATGTATTAGTTGGCAATACAAAAGATATTGGATCAAATACTTATTGGTCAGGTACTGTATTTGGGATTAGTTTCAAAAATATCGCTAACAATGAGATGCCAAAGGCCAACGATGTTTACAGACTAAAATTTAAACGACCGTTTTATTTAACTGATTCTTTAATGTTTACTGTAAATGAGACAAAAAATGTTGCTGCATCCGAAATAAAATCTGGCATGGAAAAAATTAAAGTCGTACCCAACCCATACATCGCAACAAACATGATGGAACCAGCGCTTTCAAACAAATCATTAAATCAACGGCGAAGAATTTTATTCACTCATATTCCAGCAGAATGTAATATTAAAATTTTTACCTCCAGCGGTGTATTTGTAGATGAAATTGAAGTACAAAATCCTTCGGATAATGGTACAGCATTTTGGGATCTTTTAACCAAAGAAGGGCTTGAAGTTGCTGCAGGTATCTACATTTATCATGTAAAGGCAAAAGCTACCGGCGATGAAAAAATAGGCAAGTTTGCAATCGTTAAGTGAGTAATAACAATTGTAATGAACAGCAATAGTATAAAATTATACCAAAGATGATGAAATTATTAACAAATATTTTTTTCATATACCTAATATTTATCACCAGCGCTGCATACTCGCAGAAACCGATGAGGGCTGGCACAACTGCTGCAAATTTTCTAGAGATAGGTTTTGGAGGTGCAGGTAATGCGCTTGGCGATGCATTGGTAAGTAACGTCAATGATGTTTCGGCGATTTACTGGAATCCTGCTGGGTTAGCTGCAATTGAGTTTAATGAAGTGATGTTCACAACTCAACCTTGGATAGCTGGGATTAATACTTCTTTCTCTGCTGTTTGCATAAATGTTGAAAACATCGGCACTTTAGGTTTTGGCTTTATATTAACTGATTATGGTAAAATGGAAGTTACTACTCTCGATATGCAAGAAGGTACCGGAGAAACTTTCAGCTCAAGCGACAAAGCATTTTCAATAACTTATGCTAGAAAACTTGCTGATTGGTTTTCGTTTGGTGCATCAGCAAAATATATTTCATCCAACATCTGGCACATGAATGCAAATGCAATAGCTTTTGATATGGGGGTTATAATAAATACTTCGTTCTTTTCTCCTACTGAAAAAGCTGAGGATGGAATTAACATTGGCATGAGTATATCTAACTATGGTCCCGCACTTAAATATGATGGTATGGATTTGCTCAATCCAATTGATATTTCACCGAACGAAAGTGGTAATTATCAATATGTGCAAGGACAATTCAAAACGCAAGAGTGGGAGCTTCCACTAATATTTAGGATAGGTGCATCTTTTAAGCCAGTGGTAATTGATAATCATGCCATCACTGTATCATTGAATGCACTTCATCCAAATAATAACAGTGAATCAGTGAATGTAGGATTACAATATGCATTTACTTTACCTTCCTTTGGGAAGTTCTTTCTTAGAGGAGGCTATAAAGGTTTGTTTATGGAAGATTCGCAATATGGTTTTTCATTTGGCATCGGTGCGCAAGCAGATTTTATGTTTAATACCGGATTGAAATTTGAGTACGCATATCGTGATGTTGGAATTTTAGGCGGTTCACACAGCTATGGTATTTCTATAATGTTTTAATTCAACTTTCATAAGTACTTGATGATGGATTTACTAAGAAATATTGTATTTACTCATTTTACTTCGGTGATATTTATTCTATCCGTTTTCGCAGAAACTTCGAGTGATATTTCATCTAAAAGCAAAGAGAAAATACTTGTAGAAATTGGCGATAAAAAAATTACTGTTAACGAATTTATTCAAAGAGCTGAGTACACGATTAGACCACCCTACTGCAAAGGCAACGGAGGCATAGATAAAAAAATTATCTTGAATTCTTTAATAGCAGAAAAACTTATGGCTCTTGAAGTTGGTTCAGAAAATCAATTAAATCAAAATATAAGATTTCAAAATTTCATATTGGGCAGGCAAGAGCAAGCAATGCGGCAAATACTTGCTTACGAGGAAGGTGCTGCCAAAGTTTCACTTGATACAACCGAAATTAAAAAACTCTTTTCACTTGCTGGAAGGAAGTATCAGGTAAATTATATTACCGCACCTTTAAGTAAATCAAACAGAAAAATTAAAATTACCGCTGAAAATATTTTAGAAGAATTTGATCAAATTGATTCACTTTCAACTAAGGAGATAAGCTGGGATTCTCCTGAAATCCAAATTATTCACGATTCTCTCTTCAGCAATTTTCATCAAGCAGGAGATTTAATAGGACCTATTAACCTGCCTGATTCGACTATTTTGTATCTAAAAATAAAGAGTTGGACTGATCGAGTTGCCCTAACCGAAAGCGCTAAAAATCAGCGATTAGCAGATGTTAAAGAGCATCTTCTACGCACAAAAAGTGCCGAGTTATATAATCAATTTGTATTAAATATAATGCACGGGAAGCAAGTACAATTTAATCCTTTAACATATCGTAAACTCCTTAAAGCGCTGCATAATTTTTATTTCGTTTCCAATCAAGAAATGAAAGATGCGTTCTTGGATTTATCATTTGAAAAAGAGGGACCAAATCCGCTATTAAACAAAACTTTTGAGAAATTGGAAAATATTAAGTCCTATCCCCTATTTACATGCGGCAATCAAACCTGGTCAGTAGAAGATCTTGAAACTGAAATGCAAAAACATCCACTCGTTTTTAGGAAAAGAAAATTTTCGCCTCAAGAATTTCCGGAACAATTAAAATTTGCGATTGTTGATTTAATACGTGATAAATATTTAACTGAAATTGCATACCAGCGCGGCTTCGATAAATTGGAGACGGTAAAGCAATATGTACAAATGTGGCACGACGCAAGTATTTCCTTAAATGAAAAACATCACTTTGTGCAAAACATAGATACTACTGGAAAAAGTTGGTTAAATGTCATTGAAGAATACTTCAATCCTTACATAGAAATACTTCTGAATAAATATAGTAAAGACATAAAAATTAATATTGATGAGTTTAATAAAATAAATTTAACCCGAATTGATATGGTTGCATTACAGACAGATGTACCATATCCAATTTATGTCCCATCTTTTCCAATGTTAACAACTAAAAATGAACTCGACTTTGGAATAAGGATGGATTTTTAATTAATGATTTGAATTTAATTAATAAAATCATACTCAAAATATTATTGTTCAACTTAGTGCTCATAAAAAAATAAATTAACTAATCAACAAAAAGGAGACGCGTCATGAAAAAGCTTTTACTAGTTCTTTTTGCTTTGTTCTTTGGTGCTCAATTTACTGTAGCAGATACAAAAGATGCTTCTGCAGATACAGTTGTATTTTATAACGGCGTTGATAATATCTGGTTTGAATGGTATGATTTCTGGGGTGGATCACTTCCCGTTGTTGGCAGTGATACTTGCAAATATGCTTACCCCGAAAGTTACGAAGTTGGAAAAAATTCTCTCAAGTGGGTTATGGATAACAACGACAATGGTTTTGCATGGGCTTGGTGGTCAGGTTGGAATAAATTTGACTATCGAGATATTTTCACCGGAGGATATCTTAATATATGGATCAGAGTTCCAGCAACAGTTGATACCATTATTCTTGAATTCAAAACTGATAATACAAAACGACTGCAGTATTACTTAATGCCTACTACTGCCACTTTTGATGATGCTTGGCATAATTACAAAATTCCTTTTGCCAATTGGGTTACTCCTCCTGCCGGTTATACACTTCCAATTGATTCAACGAATGTAACCCTGTTTGGTATTTTCACCAATGTTGGTGAAAAAAATTCAGTTGTGTATTTAGGTTATGCAGCTGCAATGCCATACGATCCAAGCATTCCAGTTGAACTTACTTCATTTACCGCTAAACAAGTGGGTTCAATTGTTAATCTTTTTTGGTCAACCGCAACTGAGACAAATAATAAAGGTTACGAAATCGAAAGAAAAATCAACGATAACAATTGGCAAGTAATAGGTTTCGAAAAAGGTAAAGGCACAACATCTGAAAAGAGTGAATACTCATTTATTGATAAGATAAATTACAGCGGAAAAGTTTATTACAGATTAAAACAAATTGATTTCGATGGTTCATTTTCATATAGTAATGAAGCTGTTATAAATATTGCTGCACCTTCTGAATTTAAGCTCGAGCAAAACTATCCGAATCCATTTAATCCAGCTACAACCATTAATTATCAATTGGGTTCCGATGTTATGGTTAACATTGCACTGTATAATGCACTCGGGCAGCAAGTTCGCGTTCTTGTTAACGAATATAAAACTGCGGGAACTTACGAAGTTAAATTAAACGCATCAGATTTAACCTCGGGAATTTACTATTATAAAATGACCGCAGGTAATTTTTCATCTTCGCAAAAAATGATTTTGATGAAATAGACCGGTATATTTAATTCTTGCATAAAGCCAAAAAGATTTTAGTTCCCGCGATAATTGAGTTGTAATCGGTTAAATTGTGGTTGATAACAGCACAATTCGTGGGAACGAAATAATATTTAGTGACTGATTTACCGATTTGTAAGAATGATTAGATTTAATTAATTCAAATTACTTGGAGGCAAAATGAACAAATTCTTAATATCTATCCTTTTTATCTTGCTTGTTGTTCAAATCAAACCACAAGATAAAGTAGTATTTTATAATGGAAATGACGGGCCCTGGTTTGAATGGTATGATTTCTGGGGAGGATCACTTCCTGTTGTCGGTTCTGATACTTGCAAGTATGGTTTTGAAGGTTCAAGCTACGCTGCGGATAAAAAATCTATTAAATGGGTTATGGATAATAATGATAACGGTTTTGGCTGGGCTTGGTGGTCTAGCTGGAACAAATTTGATTACCGTAACATATTTAATGGCGGCTATCTTGATATCTGGATTAGAATTCCCTCCACTGTCGATACTGTAATACTTGAATTTAAAACAGATAATTCCAAGCGAATGCAATATTATCTTACCGCAGCAACCGCAACTTTCGACGATGCATGGCATCATTATAAGATACCTTTCAAGAATTGGGTAAAACCTGCAGGATATTCAGAAAAGATCGATTCGACCAATGTAACAAACTTCGGAATCTTTACTAATTTCGGTGAAAAAGGTTCTGTAGTTTACATTGGTGAAGTATCTGCTAATCCGATTGACCCTATTGTATTTTTCGATGGACAAAATGATCCTGCAAATAACTACGTCTTTTATTTCTGGGGATCAACATGGGGTGCAGGAAGTGGAATTGAACCTGGCATGGGTTATAGGCCCAATACTGCTGCGCTTAAATGGGTTCAAGATATTGGCTGGGGAAGCTGTGGTATTGGCTGGCAATTTACTGAGAAACAAGATTTTACCCTAAGAATGAGCATTGATACGATTAAGTTTAAAGTTCAAACACCAGCTCCTGCGGATTCTCTGATTCTTGAAATTAACAGCGATAAAGATCATGCTGTTCAATATAAATTTAAACCTGACATAACCAGTGATTGGCAAATTTTTAATATTCCTTTAAATGCATTTGTTGTTCCCGCTGGAAAATTACCTCCTGATTTTTCCTTAATTAATGAGTTTGGAATTTTCACCGAGGATCCAAATGATGGTTTAGTTGTTTATGTTACTGATATCTGGACGGGTAATCCTGTTCTAGAACAGGATACAGTGCCTCCTGCAGCCCCTCAAAATATTTCAGTCGAGTATAAAAGTGAAAAGTATAACTACAACTTAATAAAATGGAATGCTGTTCCGGATGAAAGTGATGAGCTGTATAATGTTTATGTCAGCTCTTCTCCAATTTCAGATATTAATTCTCCTGAAGTTGAACTTCTTGCTTCAGACTTAGCAGAAGTTTATAGTTTAAATGGCGTGAATCACTACTTCTTCAGCCCAAAAGTAAACTCACCTAGAACATTTTATTATGCTGTTACATGTAAGGATAAAGCAAACAATTTAAGTTTACCTGGCGTTACTCAAGCAGTAACAAATCCAGCAAAAGGGGTTGCTGTTATAAATGATGGATCACCAATTAATTTCATGGCGGATGGTGATGTAAGCGAATGGGTTGCAAGTAATATTAAACCATTTATTATTTCACCTTCAACTGCAACCGAATCATTTGGCAGCATTTTCTCCAATGATGAGGACTTAAATGCAAAGATTTATTTAGCAATGGACAATGATTACCTTTATATTGGTGCAGATGTTACAGATGATGTTGTCGTGTTCGATCAATCTGTTGTTTGGAATGAACAGGATTTAATTTATATCCACATTGGGCTGTACAACCTTGTTGGTAAAAAGCACGATGGTTCCACTACAACAACTTTACGGAGTACTGAACCTGACTATGTAATTTATCTAATGGGTGACAAAATAAATAAACGAGCATTGGGTCATTGGGAAATACCTGAGTATTGGACCGATTTGTTCCAAAATGCCACCGATTATTACAACGTAGTAAAGTTCACTTCCACATCATATACTTTGGAAGCAATGATTCCATTAGACTCTCTCAAATTTGCAGGTGACGCAAGATTTCATCCAGCAAAAAACATGAAGCTCCCATTAGAGATTTATATTGATGATAGGGATAATGGATTAGTACCTGAGGGAGGATTAGCGTTTTCACCTTATTACAATGGGTGGTCGTGGGCTGATCCTTCAACTTGGGCAGAAACATGGATTAGTGATACAACTCTGGTTGATGTGAATGATCAAGAGCTGCTTCCGAACACATTTAAACTCGAGCAGAATTATCCTAATCCATTTAATCCATCGACTACTATTAAATATAGTTTGGATAAATCCGGTTTCGTTAAACTTAAAGTCTTTGATATGCTCGGTCGAAATATTGCTACTTTGGTAAACGAAATCCAATCAGCAGGAGTTCATTCAATTAGTTTCGATACTGCTAATTTGAATTTGGCAAGCGGTTTTTATATTTACCAAATTGAAACTAGCGATTTAATCCAAGCTCGTAAAATGATGTACTTAAAATGAAAATGTTTTTGAATTATTTGTATGAAGAGGGATAAGAGTCCTTCATAATTTAAAAGCAAAACTATTTCAACCTAATAATGCTCTGAGGAATATTTCCTTAGAGCATTATATTATAAACCAAAATGAATAAATATTTTCAAATATATCTACTTTGTTTTGTTCTGCTCACTTCAAATCAGGTTATTTATAACCAATCACAAAACTTTAGTACAAACATTTCAAAAAGATTCTCACTAAAACAATTTAACGACCAATGGTGGTTAGTTACTCCTGAGGGCAAACCTTTTTTTTCGAGAGGGGTTTGTTGTGTTAATACCGGATTAGCATTTGATGAATATAATCAATCAAATCCTGGTTATGCTGCTTGGCATCACTTTGAAAACCCAGCAGCTTGGGCTAGAAATACTGTTGACAGCTTAACCTCATGGGGATACACCACAATCGGCGGCTGGAGCAGCATGGAACATTTTTTAAAACTAGATACATTAAAAATGTATTTTACACCCGTGCTCGCTATGGGTGCAACAGCCGGCATGCCTTGGTTTGATATGTGGGATTCTTCTGTCGTTGAACGCATGGACAGGATTGCAAAGGATAGAATTCTCAAAGTAAAAGATAGTCCAAATTTAATTGGATATTATTCTGATAATGAGTTAGGGTGGTGGAATGCTGCACTTTGGAATATGACTTTGAAGGATAAACCATCAAGTATTTCTCGACAAAAAACTATCGATCTTATCTTTAACCATTATGAAGGAAATTGGGAAAAACTTTTAAACGATTTTGAACCGAGCAATGCAGCAAATTTTGAAGAATTAAGAAAAAGCGGCCACCTCTATTTTCACGCTGGCGGTAATGGAATTACTGTCGTTAAAAAATTTATAAGCATGATTGCCGATAGATATTATTCACTAATGAAGGAAACTATTCGCAAATATGATAATGGCAGTTTATTCTTAGGCGATAGATATCAAGCATTCTATTATAACGAGGTAGTTAAATCTGCATCAAAATATGTTGATGTTGTATCCACAAACTTAAATGCTTCTTGGAATGATGGTACAATGTGCAGATTCTTTTTGTCTAACCTATATAAATTATCTGAAAAACCTGTTGCAATAGGTGAATATTACATGGCAGCAAATGAAAATAGAAGCGGGAACAAAAACTCAAGTGCAAGTTTTCCAACGGTTCATACACAAGAAGATCGAGTAAAAGGATTTCTAGCTACCTCAAAATTGATTGCGCAAACTCCTTTTATTGTAATGGCCGATTGGTTTCAGTATTACGATGAGCCAATGCATGGCCGTGATGATGGCGAAAATTTCAATATGGGGTTAATCGACATTTTTGGAAATCCATATCATGAATTAGTATTGGCAGCAAAAAATTTCAATTGGGAAGGTTTAAAATTCACTTCCAATTTTAATTCAAATTCGTCCAATGGAATTCCTCCTGCACCAAAATCAGAAATTGTTATTCGAAAAGATAAAGAAATACTTAAAAACTGGGATAGATTGAATGGATTTGTAGAATCAACCTCTCCACTGCCCTCTGCAGATATGTATTTGTGCTGGGATGAAGATTCGCTCTTCATCGGTATTTATTCAATTGATGTGGTGGAAAAAGAATATTATAAAGACAACTTTATTCCGGAAGTTGATCGGATGGAACTAATGTTACGATTAGACAATTCTTCTGATGAAATAAAAATAAGATTAGGTTCTGGCAGAAAACCATAATTCGATAATTTCGATATTGACGTTTTTAATTCATCTGGTGTTTTTCTATCCGTTAATAATATCACTGTTGTAAAAATTCCTGCCAAGCTCTTTGGTAAAACAAAGTTTGCTGCAGCAGATAAAATTAAATTTGCTGCAAAGTTAACAGCTTTTGCTCGTGGTTCAAGTACTGAGTGGGAGGTAAACTTGCCGCTTGTAATTAATGCTGAATGTGAGAAATAACATAATATTAGTCTATACTTAATAACAAAAATAAGAACAACAAATACTTAAAAATGTACAGAAAATTTTTACTTCTTTCGATTTGCATAACACTCTTTTCTGAAATATCACCCGCAATAAATAATATTAAGCTTCCAGGTATTTTTACAAACAACATGGTTTTACAGCGAGAAAAACCAATACCAATCTGGGGTACTTACACACCCGGAGAGAAAATTACTGTTGAACTTAATAATCAAGCTGTCACTACAACAGTAGATGTGAATGGAAACTGGAAAGTTATTTTACCGCCATTTAGTGCCGGCGGCCCTTACCAATTAAACATTATTGGACACGATACTTTATCATTTACTAATGTACTAGTGGGTGAAGTTTGGATTTGTTCAGGGCAATCCAATATGGCTTTTAGTATGAATGAAATTGGCGATAAATATGATTATGGAAAAGAAATTGCTGAAGCAAATAATTTTAATATTCGATTATTCTCTGTAGAACCCATGACTGCAGCTAAACCACAACCTGATTTACAAGGCAGCGGTTGGTTAGTTTGTGACTCAACTACAGTAAAATATTTCTCTGCTGTTGCTTATTTCTTCGGAAAATATATTTACCAAAAAATTGAAGTGCCTATTGGATTAATTAACTCATCGTATGGTGGTACCGATATAGAAGCTTGGACAAGTGCCGCTTCACTTAGTAAAGTGAAATATTTTAATCCAACACTTGATGCTATTATAAAATTCTCCAACAATGATTCAACATTTCTGCAAGAATATTTTAACCAGAAAAATGAATGGAAAAGGAGTTCGTTAAACTCAGATCCTGGTTTTCCTAAATCCGGAATAACTTGGAAAGATACGACAATAGATTTAACAGATTGGAAAAAGATTAAAGTTCCATCTTTGTGGGATCAAGACGACTTGGTTGAGTTTAATGGATCAGTATGGTATAGAAAAGAAATAATTCTACCGAACGATTGGCTTGGCAAAGACTTAGTTCTAAACATGGGACCAATCGACGATATTGATGTTACATGGTTTAATGGTGTTGAACTTGGCAGTGGAGAATTGTGGGATAAATCCAGGCAATACATTGTTCCAGCAGATGCAGTAAAATCTGGAAAAAACTTAATAACAATTAGATGCATTGATACTGGCGGACCAGGCGGCGTGTGGGGAGAAGCTGATCAATATTACCTATCAAATAAGTTAGGAGAAAACATTCCGATTGCTGGTGAATGGCTTTACAAAAAAAGTCTTTCAATTTATGAATTTCCCAAAAGGCCAATCTCTTTTGACAATCCTAATTGTCCAACAGTTTTGTTTAATGCAATGATTTCCCCTTTAATTCCTTTTGCAATTAGAGGAGTAATTTGGTATCAGGGTGAAAATAATACATTTAATGCCTTGCAATACCGGACGTTGTTCCCTTTAATGATTAGTGACTGGCGCACAAATTGGAATCAAGGAAATTTTCCCTTTTATTTTGTGCAGTTAGCAAACTACATGCATTCACAAAATGAACCATCAGAAGACACGTGGGCTGAGCTGCGTGAAGCTCAGCTGAATACTCTTAAAGTTGAAAATACGGGCATGGCAGTTGCAATAGATATTGGAGATTCTACTGACATTCACCCTAAGAATAAAAGAGAAGTTGGTTATCGTTTATCGTTAATTGCATTGAATAAAACCTATGGATTCAAAAATCCATACAGCGGACCAATTTATAAATCTTACAAGCTTGAGGGAAGCAAAATCAGAATATATTTTAATCATGCGGAAGGTCTGAAAATAAAAGATAATAAAATATTAATGGGCTTTTCAGTTGCAGGTTCAGATCATAAATTTTATTGGGCAAATGCAAAAATTGATAAAAATACAGTTTTGGTATGGAGCCCAAAAGTGAGTAAACCAATTGCAGTAAGATATGCTTGGGCTTCGAATCCTTTATGCAATCTTTATAATTCTTTTGATCTGCCCGCTTCTCCATTTAGAACGGATAATTGGGAAGTACTGACGAAAGATTTTGAGTAAACTATAATCTCTTGCTTACACTTTAAAGGAAGTAATTATGCAAAAAAAATATTTAATCTGTTTCAATCTAATTCCTCTCATTCTTCTATCACTTTTTGGTCTCACAAAAATTAGTCATTGTCAGGAGGGTTATAAATTTGATACCATACTTTATGGGGCTTCATTCTACGAGGAATACATGCCATACGAAAGGCTTGAGGAAGATGTAAAGTTAATGGAAGATGCTGGTATCACAGTAGTGCGGCTTGGTGAATCAACATGGAGCAGCTGGGAACCAGAGGATGGAAAATTTCAATTTGATTGGATGGATCGAATTATTAACAGACTTCATAAAGCCGGGATTAAGGTTATTTTTGGAACACCCACCTACTCTATTCCCCCATGGTTATATAAAAAACATCCGGAAATTCTTCTAACAAAGATAAATGAAACAAAAAGTTATTACGGTCCTCGTCAAAATATGGATATAACTAATCCCGATTATCTATTTTATTCAGAAAGAATTATTCGAAAGCTGCTAGAACACTACAAAGATCATCCAGCAATAATCGGCTGGCAAATTGACAACGAAACTTCATCATATGGAACCGCAGGTAAAAATGTTCAAAAAGCATTTGTTGATTACTTAAAAGAAAAATTTAAAACTGTAAAAGAGTTAAATAAAATTTGGGGATTAACTTATTGGGGACAACTCTTGCATAGTTGGGATGAGGTTCCCGAATTTAGAGATATACTTAACCCCGGCTGGAAATTGGAGTGGGAAAGGTTTCAGCAAAAAATTACAACAGATTTTCTTGCCTGGCAGGCAAAAATTGTTAACGAATATAAACGTGCCGATCAATTTATCGTTCACAATTTTGTAGGCAGCGTAAGGACAAATATTGACGAATTTGAAATTGCCAAACATTTAGATATAACCGGTGTAAATCCCTACCACGAAGTTCAAGAGTGGTTGGATGGTGAAACCATTGCTGTCAGCGGTGATCTTTGTCGTTCCCTTAAACAGCAAAATTATTTAATTACCGAAACTAATGCACAAACTATTGGCTGGGATTCGAAATGGCAGCGTCCGCCTTATGATGGACAAATAAGGTTGAATGTTTACAGCCATATTGCTAGCGGGGCAAATCTTGTTGCATATTGGCATTGGCATTCACTTCATTATGGACAAGAAACTTACTGGAAAGGTGTATTAGGTCATGATCTTGAACCGAATCGAGTTTATAAAGAAGTGAGTAAAACTGCTCACGAATTAAAACACATCGGTTCTAAACTTGTCAATTTTAAAAAAGAAAATAAAGTTGCTTTACTTTATAGTGTTGATTCCTATCAAGGAATTAGATTTATGCCGTTTCACGATAAAGTGGATTATCTCTCAATACTTTACCAAATGTATAATGCACTTTACAAACTTAACGTTGATGTAGATTTTATTTTTCCTCAAACAACTGATTATTCAAAATACAAAGTAATTGTTGTACCCCCTCTTTACATTACCGATGATGCGCAATTAAAAAGACTTACTGAATTTGTCAAGAATGGCGGGCATGTATTGTTCACACTTAAGAGTGGTTTTTGTAATGAATTTTCCACAGTGCGCTGGGAAAGAATGCCTGCAATAATTCGTGAAGCTGCAGGAATTTCTTACCAAGAGTTTTCAAGCTTGTGGGATACGGTTCCTCTAAAAGATGATCCATACAAAGTTGGCGATAAAAATAAAGCATCAGTTTGGGCTGAGTTTTTGAACTTAGAAGGTGCTAAACCCTTAGCATTTTATGAGCATCCTTTTTATGGAAAATATCCAGCAATAACTCGTAATCAGTATGGAAAAGGGACTTTGACTTATCAGGGTACCGTACTAACTAATGAGCTGCAACAAAAAGTTATTAAAGAAATAATTGATAATGCTGGTTTAGGCGGACCCGAACAGCTTCTACCTGAAAACGTTAGATTAAGACAAGGCATTAGCAATAAAGGAAAAAAGATGAGATATTTTCTTAACTTTTCGAGTACTGTTCAGAAATTTAATTATGCCTTTAAAGAAGGAACTGAAATACTAACTTCACGAGTGGTCAAAACCAACCAAGAGCTTGAAATACAACCATGGGATTTAGCAATTATTGAAGAGCAATAGGTTTTATAAATATGAAAAAATTCTCATTTATTTTTATGCTTGCTGCATTTACATCTTTTTCACAAAATCAATCTTTGTTTACAACAAAGTTAACTGAAGGCTGGCAGATCTATCCATCTGAAAAGGTCGAGCAGCAAGGAAAAGTAATCTCTTCTGAAAATTTTACTGCCAATAGCTGGTATGCTGCAAATTTACCTTCAACAGTCTTTGCCGCTTTAGTACGAAATGGTATCTATAAAGACATTTATTTCGGTGAGAATTTAAAATCAATTTCCAAAGATCAATTTTTAAAATCCTGGTGGTACAGAAAAGAATTTATTGTTGAAGAAGATGAAACTCATAAATATTTCAAGTTGCGATTTAGTGGAATAAACTATCGAGCAAATATTTGGTTAAACGGTGAACTTGTTTCAGATAGTTCCGAAATTTATGGAGCATTTCGCCGATTTGATTTGGATATTACACGATTAATCAGGCAGGGGGAAAAAAATGTATTGGCAGTGGAAGTTTTTCCTCCTGTAGCTGGTGATTATACTATTGGATTTGTTGATTGGAATCCAGATGCACCAGATAAAAACATGGGTATTTGGCGCGAAGTTGAATTATATAGATCAGGTGATGTTTCAATCGATTTTCCATTTGTAAAAACAAAATTTACAAGTGATGAAATGAAAACAGCCGAGCTGACAATTTCTGCTGAGATAACAAATCATAGCTCAAAAAACATAAGCGGCATAATAGAGGGTAAAATTGAAGAGACAACATTTTCAAAAAACATTTCACTGGCTCCAAACGAACGAAAATTGATTATATTGACACCAAATGAAATTCAAGAATTAAAAATCTCAAACCCACGTATTTGGTGGACTCACGATCTTGGTAAACCTGAGTTGTATAATTTGCAATTATCTTTTAAACAAGATTCGATCTACAGCGATCAAAAAATTGTTCAGTTCGGTATCAGAGAAATAACAGACTATTTTAATGAAAATGGTTACAGGGGTTATAAACTTAATGGCAGAAAGGTTTTAATTCGCGGGGGCGGCTGGGTTGATAATTTGATTTTGGATAACACATATTCTAACCTGGAAGCACAAATTAAATACGCAAAACACATGAATCTTAATGCACTTAGGTTTGAAGGTTTTTGGGGAAGTACTGAAGATGTTTACAACCTTTGTGATAAGTATGGAATTTTACTGATGGTTGGCATTACATGTCACTGGGAATGGGGAGCATTTATTGGTAAACCTCATGATGATTTTGGAACAATTCACACAGACAAGGATATTAAAGACGTTTCCGCTTTGTGGAAAGATCAAATTAAATGGTTAAGAAATCATCCTTCAATTTTTGTGTGGTTATATGGAAGTGATAAGCATCCAAAACCAGAAATGGAACAAGAATTTCTTAAGGTGTTATCTGAAGAAGATCCATTGAGGCCTTACTTAGCTTCTGCTGCCGACAAGAACACTACCCTTTCCGGCAGAACTGGTGTTAAAATGAAAGGACCTTATGATTTTGTACCACCTCATTATTGGTTTACAGATACATTATATGGAGGTGCATATGGATTTAATACCGAAACTGGACCTGGACCGCAGGTTCCGATAATTGAATCAATTAAAAAGTTTATACCTGCCGATCATTTGTGGCCGATAGACAGCGTGTGGAATTTTCACTGCGCTGGCCTAACTTTCAACTCACTTGAAAGATACACGGATGCTATGAATAATAGATTAGGGAAGGCATCAAACCTAAATGAATACAGCACGAAATCACAATTCCTAAACTACGAAGGGATGCGTGCGATGTTCGAAGCATTTGTTGCAAACAGATATAATGCAACAGGAATAATTCAATGGATGTATAATGCTGCTTGGCCAAAACTATGGTGGCAATTTTATGATTATTATTTAATACCTACAGCAGCATTTTATGCAGCAAGGAAAGCCTGTGAACCAACTCATATTTTTTATAATTATGGTAACCAATCGATTATAGTTTCAAATAATTCCAAAACAGGTAAGGATGAACTGACCGCTGAGGTCAAAGTATTTAATTCTGATATAACCCAAGTATTCTCTTACAATAAAAAATTATCACTTAAGTATGATGAAAACATCAAACTTGTTGAATTGAATAAAATAGATAATCTTGATACAACCTACTTTGTTGATTTACGGCTTTTTGATAAAAAGCATTATCTAATTAGTTCTAATTTCTACTGTCTTTCGACTAAGGAGGAAATTCTTGATTATTCAAAAAATGAATGGTTTGTAACACCTGCAAAGCAACTTGCAGATTTAACTAAACTAAATAGCCTGCCTAATACAGAATTAGAAATATCAAATAAGCTAATCAAAAAAGAAAATGTGTTTGAAATAGAGGTAGAACTAAATAATAATTCAGAATTCCTTGCACTTCAAATTGAGCTGAATATTTTTGATATGAGTAACAATGAGGCAGTCGTTCCTGTTTTTTGGGAAGATAATTATTTAACATTACTGCCCCATGAAAAAAGAATTATTAAGTGCTCTATACCATCATCGCACACGCTTATTGGGAGAGATTATTTTATTAAGATAAGAGGCTGGAATATTGGTGAGAGAAAAGTTCCAATTACTAATTAGTAAATATTTACTCTTAATTTCTTGGTAAGAATTTATTATTTGAATTTAATGATCAATTAGAGTTCTTGGTTTTAAGTAACTGAGCAAAAGCTCTTATATGATCTGGAGTAGTACCGCAGCAACCGCCAACTATATTTACACCAGCATTAATAAGTTCTCCGATTCTTGAGCACATCATTTCAGGAGTTTCTGGAAAAGTTGTTTCTCCATTCTTAACTATTGGTAAACCAGCATTTGCATGAATTAGTACCGGAGTGTCGGAATCTACGGATCTAATAACCTTTACTATATCTATCATTTGTTCAAAGCCCATACCGCAATTGGCACCAATTATATCAGCACCTGCAGATTTTAAAGCGTTCACCATTTCTTCGGGAGAAACACCCATCATTGTTCGGTAATAACCATGAACCGTTTTTTGAAATGTAAATGTAGCAACCACTTCTAAATCGGAGAATTCTTTGGCAGCTCTGATTGCCAGAACAGCTTCCTCAATCTCAGACATCGTTTCTATGCAAACCGCATCTGCACCACCATGGGCCAATCCTTCAACTTGAATTCTAAATCCATCAAAAATTTTCTCTTCTGGAATCTCACCCATCATAACAATAGCACTGGATGGTCCTATCGATCCAAGTACAAAGTGGTTTTCACCTGCTGCTTCCCTTGAAATAGCAGCAGCTGCTTCATTTAATTCGAATGCTCGGTCTTGCAAACCATAATGTTCAAGCCTGATTGGGTGTGCACCAAAACTATTAGTCAAGATCATATCAGATCCTGCCTCGATATAACTTCTCGCGATACTTAGTACCTCAGATCTGTGAGTAATGTTCCATATTTCCGGACATTCACCAATACCTAAACCCAGCTTGTGCAAATATGTACCCCATGCTCCATCAGAAATAAGAATTTTTCCATCTTGAAGAGCTTTTACAATTGATTTCATTGGAATTTCCTTTTAAGCTGACTTTTAAATTCACTTATTGTTAAGATTTATTAATAAGTTTCAAAAATAGATCTACAGCACTGCTTGCATCAGCACCATAACCATGAGCTCCAATTTCATTTGCAAAAGATTGACTAACAGGGGCACCTCCAATAGCCATCTTTATATGCCCTAATCCTTTTTCCTTAAATCCATCAATAATTGTTTTCATATAGGTCATTGTAGTTGTTAAAAGTGCACTCATACCTATTATATCAGGATTAAATTTTTCTGCTGCAGCTAAAAACTTCTCCAAGCTTTGATCAACACCAATATCGTGCACCTCAAATCCGGCACCTTCGGCCATCATACAAACTAAATTTTTTCCAATGTCATGTAAGTCTCCGCGTACTGTACCCATTAGCAAAACACCAACCGGTTTAATACCAGCATCTTTTGCAGAAAGCAGCGGCTTTAGAATTGCCATTCCAGCTTTCATTGCCCTTGCTGCTATTAATACCTCAGGTACATACAAAATATTATATTTAAAATCTTCACCAACCACACTCATTCCAGCAATTAATCCTTCTGTCAAGATTTCACGCGCAGTTCTCCCCTCATCTAAAGCTGCTTTTACCAAGTGTTCAACTTCCTTAGCTTTACCTTCATATAGGTATTGATTCATCAGTGCATAATCAACCATTTTATTTTCCTATAGATTATTTAGTGTTTATGGTTATAGTCATCTAATGCTTTTTTCATAGCCAAAATATTTTCGCGGGGCATTCCAGGGCTAGTGCCTCCTCCAACAGAAAGAATGATACTTTTACCACCGCTTTTAGTTAAAACATCAATCGTAGCATTATAGACTTCTTGCGGTGTACCCCTAACTCCAATTTCCAAAGGATTAACATTACACATCAAACACATTTTGTCACCAATACGTTCTTTAACCTCCGAAATATCAGTTTGCTTTCCCCAGTTTAAAACATTAAATCCGCATTCGGGAAGATATTCTAAACATGCATTCACATCTGCATCATTATGGTATACCTTAATCCAATCTTTTGGAAAGGCATCACAAATTTTCTTTAGATAGGGGTGTGCAAATTCTTTATAATGCTCTTCGTTAATAAATCCAACAATATCATCAAGTATGAATATTCCTTCGACCATATCGCCTAATATTTTTGTTTGTGCTTTAAGCCAATCAATAACAAGATTTGTGCACATGTTAATTAGTTTATGTGCATAAACAGGATTCTCAACAATATCCATCATAAAATCAGTAGTACTTCGAACAAATCCTGCGGTACAAAGCGGACCACGTGAAGTAACAACCGGAATAATATGTCCGGTGTCAATTATTCGCTGTTTTTGCATTTTCATTCTATGAAGAGTCATAGCCATGAAAGCATCATTTTCAACTTCATAATCGGGAAATAAATCTAAGTCTTCTATGTGAAACAAAGTATGATATTCACTAGGAGTATTATTGGGCCAGAATTTAATTTTTGTACCTAATGCAGATGGTTCTGCTGCCATTCCGTACTCCATCCACCAAGAAGGGAAAAAAATGATGTCTGGAAATTCCTCATAAATTTTCAAATTAGCTTTGAACCAAAGTTCTGGATCAAGATAGTAATCCATATGATTGATCCCAAGGTAACCTGGTATCCATGGACTGTCAACAATCAAGGCCATTGGAATTTCATCCAATTTTTGTTGACGAACTGCTTTTTTAAAGATTTCCCATTGTTCAGATTTCATAATTTTTTCCTTAGTGAAATTGTATGCAGCAGGCGTTCAAATTTTTACTCAATATAATTCGATTGTGCTTTATTGAAGTTTTCGAGATGTTGATGTACAGCTTTAACTCTAATCATTAGAATTCCATGAATATTTCAGACGCTGTTATTTCAAGTTTAATTTCTGCATTTTCTGCTGCTTCCTGGAGAGCTGCTATAAGCATAATTTTAGGATCTGTGCTTACAGCAATTCTTCGTAAAAGCCCTTCTCCCTTTTTTGTACCGGCTGTTAAAGTAATCTTAAGGCCCTTGCGTTTGCAAGATACTTGTGTACCATCATCAAACTTCACATTCATAGGTTTAATGAAAGCATCCACAAAATGAACACCAA
This sequence comes from Ignavibacteriaceae bacterium, assembly GCA_013388515.1. GTDB lineage: Bacteria > Bacteroidota > Ignavibacteria > Ignavibacteriales > Ignavibacteriaceae > XYD12-FULL-36-8. The sequence goes on from JACAFC010000043.1 coordinate 19,557, forward strand.
TACCTGATTTATCAACAAAGAATTGAGGCAATTTTTCTTTTGCTTCTATATTTACATCGCAAATTTTTATCATAAAGTTCCTTTGACGATTCCGTTGATACGATAAATTACATGCAGTTTTCTCACTCAAAATTTAATGAATATTGCATTCAGATGATAACATGCAAGGTTCGAATTGAAATTACTAATTATTTTTCTTATTAAATCCAAATGATTTTGGGATATACTCCCCGTAACTTCTCGGTGTTTCATAAGGTAATCTTCTAAACTTACAAGACAGCATTGAACAGTATTGACATGGAATTAATTCTTTGAAATTTTTTGCTACTCCTGATGAGTTTGATATTCCAAAAACAGCAATCATAGATTTTTTAGGATAAATCATTCCAGTTTCTAGAACATTTATCACCTTTGGCAGTGTATTTTTACTTCGCCTTTTGATCAAATTAAATAATTGTAGTTGATCTTTCACTTCCCACCCGGGATAACCTGGGCTATAGTGCGGTAGTATAAATTGATTTTTTTCTTCAGCCCATTTACATAATCGTTCACCGGCACAAGCTATTAAATATTCAACAACAGCAGAACCGTATATTTCCATAAAAAAATATTCATCAGGCTTTCCTTCAATCCAAAATTGATGAGCTTTTTTTTCGCATTCCTCTCCTGCTGAAACAATTACTAAGAAGGCGCTAAATGCATCAGCGTGTTTAAGATCTTTCATGTATTTTTTGGAGACTAGATTGGTTCCATCTATTCTTAATTTTTCATTAGAATAATCCATTTCATCAGCTTGAATCGCGTAAATCCAAGGATTGCCATTCTTCTTGTACCACAATCGAGTATTTTCAGCAAGTTCCCGAGCTCTTCCTTCCAAATTGAATTCTTTAGGATATCCAAGCAAGCGCTTATACTCAGATTCACTAACTTCTACTCTAGGTTTTATTTCAAATAGTTCTCCCACAATTACCTATTTCAATGATTCCATCGATTTAAAGTGACATCCTTCCACAAAATAATGAAAGAAAGAGGGATCGGTTTCTAGACGACAATGAGTAACTTTTTTCATTAGTTCTTCTATCTCTTTCCTTTTGGTTATAGACAGCAGAGCAATACTTGCTCCATCAATTGAGGCGTTTCCAACTTGTTTAATCTTATCATTTTCTATATCAGGTATTAGCCCAATACGTTTAGATGCTTCGATATCTAAATATTTACCGAAAGCGCCAGCTAGATAAAAATAGTCGACATCATTAAATTCAATCCCAAAATTATTAAAGATAGTATGCAGACCGGCTGTATTGGCTCCCTTTGCTTGAGCAAGCTGACTTATATCATTTTCGGTTAAATATATTTTTTTATTTTCATCCGAATAGACAATGATTTCATTTGCACCATTATTAAACCTGCCTAAAGAATTTATGCGATTTGTTCTTAATAGTTCACTTAATAACTCAACCAAACCAGAACCACAAATTCCTTCTGCTTGAACTTCATCTATCACTTTTAATAAAATGGAGGAGTTATCCAAAAATTTAATTTTTTCAATAGCTCCTGTTAAAGCGGGCATTCCACATGAAATATTACCTCCCTCAAATGCGGGACCTGCCGGGCATGATGCCGCATAAATCTTATTCCTATTTCCAAGTACTAATTCTGTATTGGTTCCAATATCCATTATTGCAACTAATTTCTCTTCATTAGCAATATTCAAGGCTAGCATACATGCGGCAGTATCTGCTCCAACATGTCCACTAATGATTGGAAGACCGTAAACGCGAGCTTTTGGGTTAATTACAATATTTAATTCTTGTGCAGTTTTACTAATACTTGTTGTAGTTCTGCTTCCATTTATCAATTCGATTTCTGTAACAGACTGATAAGGACTTTGTCCAATAGAATAAACACTTTCTCTAAAAAAAAGATCACGCATTGTAGAATTACCCGCAATAACCATTTCGTAAATCGAATGTGGATTAACAGGCAATTCTTTAATAGCATGGTTCAAATATCCAATAAGTACTTTATTAAGTAACTTTCCTTTATGGATACTGTCATAATGAATCCGTGCCATAACATCGGAGCCGCCAAATTTTTGTGGATTTTCAAATGCTGTATCTGCTACTACCAAACCAGTTTCTAAATTTATTAAGCGAATTACTACTGTGGTTGTGCCCAAGTCTAAAGCAATTCCATAAATCGGTAACTGAGAACAATCTATTTGTTCTGTATCTAAATAAATTTTATCACCTTTCCTCTTAACTGAAGGTTCAATTTTCTGAGCATGAAAATTTAGATTCTGTAATTCAGATTTGTTTTCAATTCTCATTTTTCCGCGATGCATAGTGTGGCAGCTTACTGAGCATCCATCTTTAATAATTCGTGTACAGCATGACAAGCGAAACCTATTCTCTAAGTGTTTTTCTTCAATAAGCCGGTTCGATAAATTTTCCATTCCGCTGTTAATTTCAACAAGGCATTCTTTGCATTTGCCTTGTTTATTGCAGGATGTTGGTATTTGAATTCCAAATAGATTTGCATACTCAAACAAAGAGAAACCAGGTTCAACCTTGTAATCGTTATTATTAAATCGTAAATCAACACTCATTTTATTTTTTCACATCAATTTTTATAATTGCTTTCAGTAATTTCTAATATCTCTATAACAAAATGTAGTATTCCTTAACCTATACGTAAAAAATACTAATATTAAAACACAGTTGAGGTCTAATCAATCATTTAAGATTTGCAGATGATTTATTGAATTGGAAGATTGAAAATATTTATCTTTACACTAACATTTATTGTGATTATTGGTTAATAATCAGTCGCATCTATTCTGAAATATAAATTCTGATTTTGAAATAAATGACGACTAGACGATAAAATTGCTGATAACAATTACTTACTAAATACTCAAAACGTTATTAATGTCATATTTAGAAACCAAATTCGATATAAAGAATAAAACTGTACTAATCACTGGAGGAAGTGGAATACTTGGAGGCAAAATTGCAAAAGGATTTTTACATTCTGGTGCTTTAGTTATTTTATTAGACAGAAATGCCGAGAAACTGAAAAGCAGAGTGAAATCCTTAAAAAAGTTTAGAAACAATGTATTCGGTTATTCTTGCGATGTACTTCAGGAAGAAATTCTAAATTCGGTGAATAAGCAAATTATAAGCAAATTTGGAAGAGTTGATGTTCTTATAAATGCAGCCGGCGGACAAATTGCTGGAACTACTTTAAGTAAAAACCAAAGTGTATTTGACCTGCCAATTAAGGATTTTAATAAAGTCACAGAACTAAATTTAGTAGGAACAGTATTGCCAACTTTAATATTTGGAAAAAGTATGGCAGAACAAAAGAGTGGTTCGATAATAAATATTTCCTCCATGGCATCCATTAGGGCTATCACAAGAGTTGTAGGTTATTCTGCTGCAAAAGCTGCGGTGGATAACTTTACAAAATGGATGGCTGTAGAAATGGCATTGAAATATGGTGATGGAATTCGAGTAAATGCAATTGCTCCTGGATTCTTTATAACAAACCAAAACAAAAAATTACTTGTAAATGAAAAAGGAAAATACACAACAAGAGCCAAATCAATAATTAAAATGACCCCATTTGGAAGATTTGGTGAACCTGAAGAACTAATAGGAATAACTCTTTTCCTGGCTAGCAGTGCTTCTAAGTTTATCACAGGAACCGTAATTCCTGTGGATGGGGGCTTTAGTGTTTATAGCGGGGTTTAAAACAATAATAAATTTATTTAAACAACTTTTTTTATCTGAAAGCAACTGATAGGTTAAATATGAAAGTAATTACATTTGGAGAAGTTATGCTTAGGTTAGCAGCTCCTCAAAACCAAAGGTTTTCGCAAGCAGGCAGTTTTGATGCAAGTTTTGGAGGGGGTGAAGCAAATGTTGCCGTATCACTTGCCAACTATGGAATTGCAGTGGATTTTGTAACTAGAATTCCTAAAAATGATATTGGCGAAAGCTGCATGATGGATCTGAAAAAATATGGTGTTGGTACTAATAACATTTTAAGAGGTGGTGAAAGATTAGGAATTTATTTTTTAGAGAAAGGTGCTGTAAGCAGAGCAAGCAAAGTTGTTTATGATAGAGCCTATTCTTCAATTTCACAAGTTGAAAAAGGTATGTTCGACTGGGATAAAATCTTCCAAGGTGCTTCTTGGTTTCATTGGACGGGAATAACTCCTGCACTGTCTCAAGGCACGGCAAATGTTTGCCTTGAAGCAATTCAGAAAGCTGGTGAAAAAGGAATCACTGTTTCATGCGATTTAAACTATAGAAAAAATTTGTGGAAATACGGCAAGAAAGCCAATGAAGTTATGCCCGAATTAGTGAATGGTTGTGATGTCATCTTAGGTAATGAAGAAGACGCGGAAATGTCATTAGGAATAAAACCAGAAGGTATTGATGTAACTAAAGGTCATGTTGAAGCAGAAGCATATTTATCTGTATCAAAAACAATAATGAAAAAGTTTCCAAAAGCAAAGAAAGTAATTACAACACTTAGAGGATCGATAAGTGCTGATCATAATACTTGGTCTGGTGTTCTTTATAATGGGAAGGAATTTTTTACAGCTCCAAAATATAATATTACAGATATAGTGGATCGTGTTGGCGGCGGAGATGCTTTTATGGGAGGTTTAATTTATGGTATACTCACTTATAAAGATGATGATCAAAAAGCACTGAACTTTGCGGTAGCTGCATCTTGCTTAAAACATACAATTCATGGGGATTATAATTTGGTCACTGTTTCCGAAGTTGAAAAACTTATGTCAGGCGATGCATCCGGCAGAGTGTCTAGATAGCACAAGCTCGTGAGGAATTTACTTAAGTAATTTTTAATCTTTAATTATAAGCAGCTTTAATATTTCAGAGCCAGCTAAAAGTACTGCACCAATACCATGTATATCGTGCAAGGGAGTAGGCCTTTCGTAATAGAATTTAAGATCATCACTTACTCCCGTTCCGGCACATATACCTTCAATTTTTCCATCTTTATTGATTCTTGTTAGTATACCTGCCCAGCCCTTTTCGGCAAATGGTTTCATATTCTTATCAAGATAATTTTTATTTATGCCTCTTGCAATGGCATACGTAAACATTGCTGTACAAGAAGTTTCAAGAAATGAATCAGATTTATCAAGTAACTGATTCCAGAGACCTGATTTATCTTGATATTTAGAAATTCCGAGAATGTGTTTTTTAAATAGTGCTAACAGTCTTTCTCTGTGTTTGTAATTTTTAGGTAGTCTATCCAGCAAATCAATTTGAGCTAGAATTGCCCATCCATTAGCACGACCCCAAAAAGCGACACCATTTTGCTCAACATCCGAATACCAGCAATGATACATCAAACCTTTTTTTTCATCAAAAAGATATTTATGAAATTTTAAAACTTGATTAGCAGCATCATCAAAATATTTATGATCTCCAGTTAATTCTCCCATTCTGCATAGGAAAGAAATGCTCATGTACAGATCATCTGCCCACAATGTCCATTTTCTAGGGAAAGAACGCACGAGTGTTCCATCATCCAATCTAGCTTGTTTATTTAAAATATGTTTTGAAGTCCTGTTGATATACTCTAAGTATTCTGTTTTTGGTATTTTATTATAAACTTCGATAACACTAGCTCCCATAGAGCCGCAGTCATCAAGTTCTTCCATAATAAAAAATTGCCCGAAAGGATAAACCCACTTCCCTTCCGCATTATAATTTTTATAAAAGTAAGTGTAGTTCTCAAAAGTAAATTTGATATTTCGTTTAACAAATTCTGAATAAATGGGTTTATTAAACTCCGAACCGAGTTTGAGCAAGGCAATATTAAGAACACCATTCCAATATCGCCAATCGTTATATGGGCTTTGAAGTTTTAGTTTAGCATGGGATGGAACATGATTAAGAGTTTTATAAACTGCATCCGCTTTTTCATCAATAAATTCATATTTGGTACTTTTTACAATATCATCAGCTATCCAAGTTAGAATTTTTTCAGTTCTACTTTTTATCTGAGCTATGCTGCTAAAGTTGAATAAAGAACTTATTATAATCCATAGAAAAAAATTTTTATGCATATCATTTTAATTTATTTTGTTATCTCAGCTTACCAAGTTGGCCGTATACCTGGTGCATAGGGAAATCTTAAACTGTGGTAAAATTCTAGAGTTTCGTTAGGTGTTTCAAATCCATCGGGGAATGGTTGTTTTGAGAATGTTTGAAAATACAAAATACAAGCATTTCTCCACCATTTTGCTTCTTTTTGTTGGATTTTTAAGAGCATCTTAACATGGTTAAATCGTTCTTGATCAATTTTATTCCTTAGACTTTCCCATTTGTTAATCGTTTCTTCAATTGATTTATTACCTTCATTATATTTAAAGCATAACTCTTCCCAAAGAGTTTTACCGGATTTTAGTTTATAATCCCAACTAACATGGTGAAACCAGAGCAAATATTTTTCCGGACAAGTTTGAAGTAACGAAAACATATCAGCAACCTCCGGATGATACTGACTTACTGCGTTGCTTCCAGTTTTTGTTCGATCAAAACCAAGTCCTATGTTATCTGCTTTATGATAGTAAACTGATGTCCAATCGGCACGAGGCTTGTCTTTTATCCAAGGTGCAGGTCCATAATGATGATCCCAGCCCATAATATGATGAAGTCCAAGAGGTGTCATATAATTAACTACAGTTTCCCTAGATGAAAGCATTATAGAGAGAATTTTATTTTTAGTCTTTATATCATTTGTAAAAGTCATTCTAATCCAGTCGTCTGCAATTTCTTCAGGTGTTAGGTCATAATCCCATGCAAGTTTACCAAAAGCAAACCAATTAGCTTGACCAAAGATATGTCCAGTCCAATTTCTGTCATTTCCTATATTTGCAACACCAGCAATTCCGGTAACAGAATGTTTTTCTAAACTGCCATCAATGACTTTTGCAACTGTTGATCCCTTACCTTGTGAGTAAGTATCAGAATCCAAACACTCCTTAAACAAAGGTGCTAAATAAACCAAACTCGTTGCTTGTCCCAAGTATTCCTGAGTGATTTGAAACTCTGTCATCAAATTGGTATTTGGCATAGCACCAAATAGTGGATGGAAAGGTTCACGAGGTTGAAAATCGATTGCTCCATTTTTAACTTGCAGTAAAACATTTCTCAAAAACTTACCATCAAGCGGTTTAAATTCATTATATGCTTGCTTTGCCCGATCTTCAGGATTATCGTTGCTGTAAACAAAGGCACGCCACATAACATGCCCACCATAAGGCATCAGCGCTTCGGCTAACATGTTAGCACCATCATTATGATTTCTGCCATAATCATTCGGACCTGGCTGTCCTTCTGAATTGGCTTTTACCAAGAAACCACCAAAATCGGGGATTAAATTGAAAATTTCTCTTACTTTTTCTTTCCACCAATTTCTAACTTCGTTATTTAGTGGATCAGCAGTGTTTAAACCCCCGATTTCAATCGGTGCACTAAATCTCGCCGTTAGATACACTTTGATCCCATATGGTCTAAAAATATCTGCTAATGCTTTTACCTTGGTTAAGTACTGATGAGTGAGCACTGCTGAGTTTGAATTGACATTGGTTAATACTGTTCCATTTATACCAATACTTGCATTCGCTCGAGCATAATCGATATATCTCGGATCAATATAATCAGGCAGCTTATGCCAATCCCAGATTGAAAACCCAGCATAGCCTCGTTCAATTGTTCTATCCAGATTATCCCAATGATTTAGTAATCTTAGTTGAATTTTGGGAGAGCTGTGAACATTCAACTTTTCAATATTCTTATGTGTTTGAATCAGTTTAAGAAGATGAAATGCACCATATAATAACCCTATGTCTTTTTTGCTATAAATGACAATAGCTTTTTTACCTTTGTAAAAAGCTGTTTTAATTATAAACCCATCATCATTAGTATTTGTTAATTCTTCCTTCGTGAAAACAGATTTAGTGAAATTGGAATTATCATTTTTAGTTAAAACTATTGCTCCATTCCCTTTTATTCCAGACTTGTTAACAATTGCTTTGCCTAATAAACCAGTCAATCCATCTCTTAGCTCATTCACTGCAATGCTGCTTGTTTCAGAGTTGGCTTCACAAAAAATATAATTAATATTTTCAGTGTACTGCTTAAGAACATTTTTGTCAGAAATTAAATCATATCTCAGCCAAAGCCGGTAGCCATCTTCTGGGCGGGTTTGATGAATGAGTAAAGCCGAAACAAACAGAAATTTGATAAACTTATTCATGAGCATTTCAAATGCCGTTTTTATGGTTGAACAGTAAAATAAAAATCAATATAACCGATTGATGTAATTTATTTTTTATATTATTCAGTTTCTTAACTTGAATTTGAAAACGGGTCATATTTTTTTATTCTGAATAGTGATAACTTTCTGGAGGTCCTAAATAGCTTTGTTTGAGACCTCCACAATCAATAACAATTTTTTGTAAAACAACTCCTGGATCTATTAACCAAAACTTTAAAACATGTTTACCAGGCTGCTCAACTTTATGCAAAGTTGTTGAGATATTGATATTTTCAGCAACCCATTTATTCCATATCCCATCGTAGTTTAAGTCTGGAGGATTAGGATTATTCGTCATATTAACTAACTGAGGAGTATGTTCATCAATTGAAATTGCGTATTGTAATCCCCCTTCTTGATTCAAAAAATTTAGAGTTGGCGATAGATACAAATTCACTTTTAACTCACCATGATTGAATAAGTAAAATTCATATTCCAATCTGGGTGAATCATTTACAATCTGCTGAACTTTATGTGTTACAGGTATAGAAGTAATAGCCGAGGAAGTTCTTCCGAGATTTGGAATAATTTCCCAATTGGTTTCTTTTGTGTTTATTAGCCTTGAATAGTTTTGTGCTTCAATAGATATTACTCTATCACTTTCAATAAATACTTTAAATTCTTTATCTAAGTTAATAGGTTTATTCCTCACAACTATATGTAAACTAACTTCACTTCCTTCAGAACCTTTGATAATAAATGAAGACTTTACCAAGCCAGCAGGAACTAAATTCCAATTAATACTAATCAATATTCTTTTCTCAGTTTCAATTTTCCCGCTTTCTTCAGAAACATTAATCCACGAGTCATTTTTAGTAATAGTATAATTAAACGGAATGCTACCACGGTTAAATATTTCAATAAAGTAAGATTGTCGATTAAACTGGTCAAACAATGGCAGGGTTAAACTATCTTTAACAACTGGGAAAAATTTTTCTGTTCCTTCAACAGCAACCCCCATCTCAGCTTTATTAGGAATTGTTAGAATTTTTATTTCGGGTATTCTATTTGAGTCCGGCTGCTGCCAATATGTATAACCAATGTGAGTTTGGTCCATCATATGCTGCCATTTCCCACGCGCCATTACATTGTTATAATAATTTGTGATTTCGATATCCTTATTAAATAATTTCCTTACTTGCTCAGCTAATTTATTTACGACATTTCTGCTTTGCTGAAAGTATAACCAATTTCTTGCAGTAGTAACATACAGCTCATTAAGGTTAGCACAAGCAATAATAGGATGATGAACTAATTGATAGTACGCATCCTTAAATTCATTATTTATTGATTTATATACTTTCTCAGATTTTGCTGAAAGCTGATTAAACTCTTCTACAATTCTTTCTGCTTCACGGAAATTAATCAAACTATAAGTTTCGGGTGACAGCAATTCTGGTTTTCGTCTTGCATTGAATTTTGTATAGCTCATAATCAATTCTGCTATTTCAGCCGATAAATCACTGCCAAATTGCTGCTCTGCCCAATTCAAATAGTATTTTGGTAAATCTTGCGCTGTGATAAGCTCAGGATTCCATGCATAATCTAAAAAGAAATTAATAGGAAATTCCATCGGTTTGATATCCCCCACATTCACAATCCAGATTTGTTTTGCACCGTATTCGTAGGCAAGATGCATCTGTTCCCAAACTCTTTCAATCTGATTTGTATTTACCCATTTATAATTTCGAGGCCCGCCCACATAATCAAAGTGATAATAAATACCGTAACCGCCTTTACGAGTTTTTTTATTTAATTTTGGAAGTTTACGCAAGTTCCCCCAATTGTCATCGCATAATAAAATTGTAACATCATCTGGTACACTCATTCCTTTATCATAATACTCTTGGACTTCTTTGTACAAAGCCCAAACTTGAGGAGTTTCATTAATATCCTTTCTAGTTACTTCTTCAATTATTTCCCTTTGATCATTCACTATTTTTTGAAGCAGAGAAATATTTGCTGTTTCACTCATTGCTTCATCACCATCACCGCGCATTGCTAAGGTAACTATACTTTCGTTACTACCCATTCTCTCAATTCCTTTTTTCCAAAACTCTCTTAATTTTTCAGCATTCTTTTCGTAGTTCCATGGACCCGAACCATATCTTGACCACTCCACATGGGCACGCATCATAGGCTCATGATGTGAAGTTCCAATAACTACTCCATATTCATCAGCAAGTTTAGGATTTAAGGAATCATCATCATAGAACGCACGTCCCCACATTGCAGGCCAAAGGAAATTTCCTTTAAGTCTTAGAATTAATTCAAAAACATTTTCATAAAATTTATGGTTGAATTGTTCAGTACCATATTTTGCTTTTGCCCAGCCTGATAATGCGGGTGCTTCATCATTAATAAAAATACCTCTGTATTTTACTTTTGGCTCACCTAAAGAAAAACGGCCAGGAAGAACATAAACTTCGGTTTTCTTTTTTATTGGGACATCAGCCCACCAGTACCATGGTGAAACACCTATTTTTTCGGCAAGATCAAAAACCCCATAAATTGTTCCTCGTTTGTCACTTCCAACAATTACCAATGCGGCTTCAACATCCGGAAAGGGATTTTTAATAACTTCAATTTGAAAGGTTTCCCTTTTTCCTTTTAGCCCTTCTACATTTAGCTTTTTGCTTTGTACAAGTTCATCGATCAGTGAATTACGTCCCAATGTTCCAATTATTATTACTGCTTTCTGAAAAGATTTCGAATCAACATTAATTTCGGATGTTGAATTAGTGACGCTATAAATATCCTTTTGTAGATGTTGAATAACTTTAATTACACCAGAATAGTCTTGTGAGCTTGTAAATATTGGGGTTGATTTGCCATCAGCGGCAATCGTAAAAATTCCTTTTGCTTTTTCTTCGGTTATGTACGAATTTTGATTTACTGAAAGTACGCTTGTGTTAAATGCAATTAGAACTACGAGAAATATTAACACAGCGTTATTAGCAATTAAATAATTGATCATTTAATTATCTCTTAAAAATTAGTTAAACTAGATTACCTTCAGAACTAAAAATCATCTGTTCTGAATGGGGATGCAGGCAATCCTTCCTTATTATAAAGATTGGCTCCTTCCGGATTATTTGCCCATGCATACCTAACAGCTATTGGACTTAGTACTAATTCGTTCCGCACAATAACTTCATTGCCAGCTATTTCTGCTTTTGCCCAAACGAATTGACTATCCTGTCCCGCAATTGAAAAATACTATAGCTCACCGTTATCTTTGCAGATCAAACCGCTTCCTAAATTGTTAAAAGTTAGTACAACTTTATTTTTTTCTATTTTGAAGGATTGAAAGATCGGTCCGGAATGAATAACATCGTCGTTGTAAGCAATTTTCTGAGCAGCGAGTGCAAGCCTTTTGCCAACATCTTTTTTATTAAGGGGATGAATGTCATTCCATTCACCTAAATCAATCGTAACAGCCATTCCTGTATTTGGCACAGAAAGAGTTTTAAACTGTGATTCTCTGAGCAATGCCCAATCACTTTCAGATGGTTCATTATTAGGTTCCAAGAAGTTAGCAAGCTGAACAAAAAGAAACGGGAAATCACCCTGCCCCCAATTATATCTCCAATCACTTATCAAAGCAGGAAATAATTCAGCGTATTCTTTTGCTCGCGATACATTGGATTCTCCCTGGTACCAAATAACTCCTTTAATTCTAAAATTAAACAACGGGGCCAACATACTATTAAATAATCCGGTTGGTTTCCACCTTATAAAGGTCTGACTAGCTAGTGGATCCATTTCTGAACCTAAACGATATTGCCAATTTCCTGTTAAATCAATTTTCTTGTTACCTACAATAATTTCATATGGTTTATCCTGAACAAACCCACCTCTTCCTGAATTATTGATTACTCTAACTACGATTACATTTTCACCCTTTTTAAGGATTTTTTCTGGAATAATATAGCGTCTAGGAGGATATTGATAACTTGTTGTTCCAATAAAAACTCCGTTCACGAATACCGAATCAGCATCTACAATTCTACCGAGATTTAGTTTAGCCGATCGACCGGCAGCTGAAGCAGGAAGAATAATTTTTTTCCTGAACCACACAACTCCATTTACATTTCCCAGTTTTGTATCAGACCAATAACCTGGAATTTTCATACTCTTCCAGTCGGATGAGTTAAGTTTCGGATCTGTCCAATTTTTAACTGGATTCTGATATCCCTCGTCTTTTTGTCTTAACAAATCATACCAGGCTTTAATTCGCTGGTGATCATTTGCTTCAATTCGTTTAATGAAATTATCATCTTTAAATCTCTGAGCTTCATTAAAATAGTGTGGAAATTTTTTTAATGATTCTTCACTCATCCATGCTTCTGCTGGTGAACCACCCAAACTAGTATTAATTAACCCCACTGGAACTTTGTATTTTTGATAAATTTCTTTTGCAAAGAAATAAGCAACTGCCGAAAAATCGAGTATACTTTGGGGATTTGCAGATCTCCAACTGCCCGATTCAAAATCTATTTGGCGTTTAATGAAATTGTACTTTTGTGGAACTGAGAATAATCGAATAAACTTATTTTCTGAATTTGCAATTTCATTTTCATAAATTGGCTGCACTCGTTTCATCGGAAGTTCCATATTGGATTGCCCAGAACAAACCCATACATCGCCTATCAGTATATCTTTTATAACAACAATATTGCTTGCTTTAAGTCTCATCATATATGGACCGCCAGCATTTTTTGGTTTTAATAAAACTTCCCAATATCCAATTGAATCAGCTACAGTTTTGTAATCCTCACCAAGAAATGAAACCAAGACAGATTCATTTTTTGATGCCCAACCCCAAATTTTAACCTCCGAATCCCTCTGGATTACCATTCCATCGTCAATCAGTTTTGGCAATCTAATCTGAGCATAGCCGCTTGTCAGAAATAAAAGTAAAATGCAAAATACTTTAACAATCACTCTTAAATTCATAGACAAAAAATAATTATCTGATTAAAATCATCTTTTTTGTTTGAAGTAAATGATCATAAACCAATTGATAGAAATATATTCCAGATGGCAAATTTTCGGCATTGAAATCTATTTCATAAGTGCCGGCTTCTCTATTCTCGTCCAGTATAGTCAGTACTTCATTTCCAAGAACATCAAAAACTTTTAAAGTATGCCGTCCGCTGCTTGGTGCACTCCATCTGATTTTAGTACTCGGGTTAAAGGGGTTTGGATAGTTTTGCTCTAATAAAAATGCTGTTGGGGAATAACCAACCTCATTAACTGCAACTATTTGATTCCCTGTAACAAAACTTACAGCATTTGAGAAGTAACCTTCTCCAAATTGATTGATGCCGCAAACTCGCCAAAAGTGCCTTGTGCCGGCTGGCAGTACGGCACTTTGGTAAAAAGTATCAGTTACAACTGAATCTATCAAGAAGGATGCAAAAGAATTACTTAAGGAAATTTGTACGCGATAAGACGTTGCGGAATCTGACGACGACCAACTCAATAAAGGATTGCGTGGTAGATCATTGCCGGAGCTGGGGGTTAAAAAATTAGGTGGAAACGGACACAGAACAAAATTTCGCATCCACTGAAGTGCCGGTCTTTCAGTTCCACTTACTAAAATTAAGTAAGTATTTGGATGTGAAGTCCAAACATCGCCTTGTATGTATCCCCAAAAAGTAATCCCTTCAACTGCTGGATGAGTCCAGAAAATTGGAAAATAAATTTTGTACTGAGCTAACTGATTGGAGTCAATTGGTTCATCAATATCAAACTCGGTAATGTAAATTGGCAAACCAGTTTCAGCTAAACGGTTTAAATTAGATTTGATAGCATTTATATCGTAAACATATTGATTACTCGCATTCATATCACTTCTAAATTCAAAGTAATGTCCTTGGATTCCAATGCCATCAATCAATCCTCGATCTTTAAGAAGATTTATAATATTCAAATAATTTGTAGTTGCTGAACTGCTGTGCAGTACGTTATATTCATTAATAAGCAGCTTAGTACTATCTGAACAATATTGCCTCGCTAATTCAAAAGATTTAATAACCCAATCCCATCCTGTAACTCCATCTCCTCCCAAGGCATTCTTGTAGGCTGGCGGTGCATGAAGCGGCTCATTCACAACATCCACTATGGCAGTCTTTGGATATCTTTAACAAAAATTTCGGATCCAATCTTCAACGGCTTGTCGTTGAGCAGCTGAATCAAGTGATGAAATCCAACCGGGCTGCTGCTGACCCCAGACAAATGTATGCTCTTTGAATAAAAGATTTTTGCCAACCGAATAATTATAAAGTTTATCCAAATTGGTCCAATTGTATTGTCCTTTTACGGCTTCAACAGTTCCCCATTTGCCGTCGTTACCAGGCGTTAGTTGATTCCAATATTTGTCGAAGTTTCTATAGAAAGAACTGCTTGAGCCGGCACCAAGAAATTTATTTTCATTTTTGGAAAGGGGCTGACAGTAATTAGGAACATGAAGAAGAATTATATAAAGAAGTAAAATCGAAATTGTGCTTAAAAATTTTAGCTGAATAACTTTCATTTAATAATGCTCCAAATATTTTTTATTTCAGAAGAACTAATTTTTTAACTTGCATAAAATTACCAGAAGAAAGTTGATAATAATAAACCCCGCTAGTTAAGTTAGTTCCATCCAGTAATGCTGAATAAAAACCTGCTGACTGATACTCGCTAACCAGCCGAATTACTTCTTCTCCCTTAACATCAAATATTTTCAATACCACAAAATCATCTTTTGGAATTGAATACTCAATCTTAGTTGATGGATTAAATGGATTAGGAAAGTTTTGTGAAAGTGAATATTTATTTGGAAGAGTTGAGACATATATTACATTTGAATATTTGTAAGTTCCATTAAAATCTGTTTGCTTTAATCGGTAATAAAATTTGCCGGTAATTTGTTTATCAAAAAACGAATATGTTTGTTTTTCAGTTGTCGTTCCTTTGCCAATTACAAAGCCAACAGGCAAAAATGTAATGTTATCTGAGCTTCTTTCAATTTCGAAACCTTTATTATTTAGCTCTGAAGAAGTTTCCCATATAAGCTGTATTCCATCTTTCATTCCTTCTGCACTAAAAGAATTTAGCTCTACAGGAACAGGCGTATAATCAGCAACAAGCGTAGTTATGCTTGAGGCATCTAAATTTAGTGTGAAGCTGCCATTAGTTACTTGTATCTGACTTCCTTCTTCACAATTTTTTGTTTCGGAAGTAGTATAAGGCGTAAACTGTGTAACCGTTCCATTTTGTATTGAAAACGTTTGCTGTTTTGATGCTGTGCTGTTATTAACAACGACAACTACGACTTTAGAATCGCCTTTATAGGCAGTAATAGTAATATCTCTTTGAGGGAAAGCTGTTGCAATTAATCTAGAATACCCTGGACGTACAAATCGCGCAAACTGAGACATTACATAACCCTTTTTTGTGATCTCGCCTTTTGCAGAAAAGTTTTCATTAGGAAATGAGCTGCTTTTTTCACCATCGGCAATAGGGCCATAATATCTTACAATATACCACCAAATGTAACTGCTCATATTGGCTAACATTACATTCTGCATTTCAAGCCCGACAGCTAATGCATAAGACCAGATATTTGCAGAGTGTGCACTTTCAGTTAAATGCTCAGTCATCCATATTTCTTTTCCTTTTTGTTCTGCAAGTGGATAAGGAGCTAAGCCGCCACCATAAATATGCCCACCAATTATATCAACATTTGCACATGCAGCAGAATCATTAAGAATTGCATCGGAAATTGGACGTAAAAATTGAAATGATTCGGGCGCAATAATTCGTGTTCCTATTGATGAAGCATTTTCAGAAATAAATTTTACCATTTGTGAAGGATTCCAATCACATGATTCATAGGTAACCGTGATATCTGGTTCGTTTTGTACTGAAATGGCATATAAAGGAACTCCATTTGCAGCCATATAATCTGCAAAAGATTTTAAGTGCGCCGCATAATCCGCATATGAACTTTCTTTCAATTCTCCCCCCACAATATTATTGTTTGTTTTCATTGATGCAGGAGGTGTCCATGGCGATGCAATAATTTTAACTCCCAAGTCGTAAGCTTTTTTAGCGGTTGGTACTTGAAGGCTAAAATCGTTTGAATTGTGAGGAACACGCAACCGAAGTACTGTAAAACCAAGCTGCCCGTTTCCAGTACCAAAAGCTTTAGTGATTTCATTATCCGTCATATCAGGACGCCAGCCAACAATATTTGCTGCACCAAACCCCTGGATCAATTGCTTTGTGCTATCTAAATATATATTTGCTGGATTTGATTGAGGGAAAATCTGAACTTGAAACCCGATAAAGAATAATAAAATAAACGCATTCATAGTTGATAGTTTTTTTACACCAGCATTTAATTTTGATTCCATACAACTTCCTTTTTTCTTAATAACCAAAAAAATTACTTAAGTAAAATTAATTTCTTAGCTGCGTCGAAGTTATTGCCTTCTATATCAGAAGCTTTCATTCTATAAAGATAAACTCCATTCGATAGATTACTTCCATTAAAAAATTCTTGATAATTACCTGGTGAACGATTTCCTTCAAATAAATTCGCAATTTCCTGACCAAGTAAATTGTATACCTTTATGCTAACGGTACTTTCTTTAGATATTTGATAATTAATAATTGTAACTGGATTAAAAGGATTGGGAAAATTTTGACTGAGCGAAAATTCTTTCGGAGTTAGTAATGATTCAATATTCTCAATTGATGTAACTACCGAATTTTGTTCGCCAGGTGTGCCATGACCAATTGATGATCTCCAGTTTTCTCCTTTGGAATTATCACTTTCTGGATCTAACAATTCTAATGTTGCACCTAATCCATCTGCTTCAATAGGCCATGGTAATTGATCATCGTAAGTTAAAGAATCAATAATTTGTTCTTCAGCGTTTACCAATTTCATATATTCACCTGAACCATTTAGTCCAAAACCTGTTTCAGCAGCATAATTTTTAGTATTAGGAAATCGATTTGTAAAAGCAGCTTCATTTTCTACCAAAACTAAATATTCTCCTGGCTGAAGAATTGTTTGTGAAGGTATATAAAACTTATGAGCGGGATCGCTGTCTGAAAAATACCAATTGCTTATATCCACACTCTGGTAGCCGTTATTGTATAATTCAATCCAATCGCCTGAATCAAAATCGGATGCAGAATTATAGTTTATCTCATTAATAACAATCTCGTTTCCTGCTAAGCTGTCAATTGAAAAAGTTGCAGTTATGTTTGTGGAACGTGTAACCATAAGCGTTAATGCTTTATCAGTTGATGTTACCGCACCACTCCATCCATCAAATTTATAACCCGAATCTGGGATTGCAATTAATTGAACGGGATTATTTTGAAAATATATTCCATTAAATGGCAAATTATTAGAATTAAGCCTAAGTGTGTTAAGTTGGATTGAACCGCCAGTTGTTGCATTTATTGTAAGCGAACCATCAGCACCGCAATTAAAATAATTACGAACATGTGTTCGCAAATATGCTGGGCGCTGCTGTGCAAAGGTGATCATTTTTGCGGTGCTTTCCCCAGCTATTCCCCATCGTGTTCGGTGTTTTTGAATTTCACTTGAGATATTATTCGCTAAAGTATTAATAACTTCAACAACGCGCGAACTCTTAAAATTCGTGTTGAGTAAATCAGCTATTTGATTGATAAACCGATTTCGAATTATTGGGTTTTCCACCATCTTCCTTTGCAGTAAAGTAGCCCAGGGTGGATTTGAATAGCGGGTTTCAATTGGCGAAAACATAAATGCAATATGATCTTCTGAAGCATTGTGTGCATAAAGGCCAAATCCAAAGTCTAAACCAAAAAGAATCCAACGCCATTTGCCAGTTTCACTTCTTTCCCGCCAGAACTTAATATTTGTTCCAGGCCAATCCATATTATCATAATATGCTTGCGCTGCAAAATAAAGAATCCATTCATCCAGATCGATTACTGAGTCGAGAAATGCATAGGCAGCGTTTGTCGTCATATCGTTATTGCTGATATAATCTATAAGTTTTTTATAGCTAAGTGAATCGCCGTGAATAACCTCCATATTATTTTCTAACAGATCGATATTATCAGGATCCACTCCATGTCTGTACGCTAGGTAGTGCTCATTTATTTTTTCTCGAATGTTATAAATCCCCCAATATTCACCATTAATAAACGAAGCAGCAGGACGATATTCTTGATAATCAATGTCTAAATCTTTAACGAGCGTTTGCATTACTGCATCTCGGATATGAGTATATTGGAAATCATTTCCCGAATTCCTAAGTACAAATGCTTTAAATGTATTTAAACGGAAACCAGGGAAAAGCGGATAATCAATATTTGAAACACCGTATTTGTCTTTAAATTTTACAGTAATTGATTTTTGCGGCCAGGTTGCACTTTGACCACCATAAATCTCTATTCCACAATTTTCTGAGAATCCTAAGCTTTTATCATTCTCAAAAAGTTGAACATGCGCTGGTCGTTCCCAATCCATTGTGTAATTTGAGTATATACCAGAATCAGGATCAAAAAGGTTAAAAGGATCAGAGATTAAAGAAATAACAGGAAGCTCTGTTTGTTCGTTTATAAAATATGAATGATGAATAATTGGAGAAGCCAAATGATTTTCTTTTTTGCTAAAAGCTTTTAGTATAGTCGTTTGAGTAATAACTATTGGATTTGTGTACTTAGTTGAATTCGTATCCGGGTCACTGCCGTTAAGAGAGTAAAATATTTCACTGTCACCTGCTAAAAGCTGAACCGAGATTGGAGAATCATAAAATCCGCTAGGTATCGAAACTGTAACAGAATCCGAATATGGTTGATTTGGTAAACCTGTATTTGGAAGGCCAGGAGAGGGAACTTGCATTGTCCAGGCAAATGAAGCATCGCTTGTTCTTGCATATGAAACATCAGTTTGCATCGCCGGAAAATTTACGCGATCTACAATAATACCATTTGAATCACTAATTACTACGCTCTCACCTGAAGCACTCAATTTAAAGTTAGCATGCCAGTAAACCGCTTTTTTGTTTTTATCGGACGCAAAAACAATTAAATGTTGGCCAGGCAGAATCACATCGCTGCCAAATCTCCATTTTTTGATGTTAAGCGAATCATCACTCAAATAATATCCAGTAATGTCTATTTGATTTGAAGTGTTGTTAAATAATTCAATCCAGTCCGATGCTTCATTATCTTCATCATAAATTGTTTTGTTATTAGAAGCCATGATTTCATTTATCACAATATTTTGCGCAATAATTATTTGTGATATGGTTAATACTAAAAAGAACAGCTTATTCATTCTTACTCCATCGATTTATATTTTTTGTACCCGTCATGAGATGATCACGCAAACTTATTATTAGTTAGTTCTAAACCAATAAAACTTCAAATCGCCGCAACTTTGTTAGTTGGATAAGTAAATAACCAACATTTATTACTAAAAGACCGGATTTTATTGAATTGCATTTTCAAACTTTAATAAGTATTACCTCATTTTTGGTTACGGTATTTATATTTAGTTACATTCTTTGAACAGAAATAAAACAGTACAAATTTTAAATAATTTAACTTTTCAGTAAGAGTAAAGATTTTTCTAACATTTATTCAATTGTTAAAATTTTACTTAATCGGATATCTTTCGATGAACTGCCAATTTGAATTTCCCATTTACCCGATTGTATTTTTAAGTCGTTAGTCTTGGTATCATAAAAAGTAAATTCAGAAGCTGGAATTTTAAACGATACAGTTCTGCTTTCTCCAGGAGCGAGCGTGACTCTGCGAAACCTTTTTAGTTGATTAATCGGTACTTTAAATGGGGCATCTTTACTATGAACATAAACCTGAGCCACTTCATCGCCTTTGAGTTTACCCTTGTTTTGAATCGTAAATTCCAAATCAACTCCACCATCATTATTAATTTTGCTGGAACTAAGTTTTAAGTCACTGTATTCAAATTGGCTATATGAAAGACCGTGACCAAATGGATACAATACAGGTTTATCAAAATACATGTAAGTTCGTGGGAAATTAATAAGATCATAGTTTGACATTGGTGGTAGCTGCTGAGTTGATGAATAAAATGTTTGAGGAAGTTTACCACCAGGGTTATAATCACCAAATAGAACATCGGCAATGGCACGTCCAGCGAATTCACCTCCATACCATGCTTCTAAAATTGCAGTGGCTTTTGTTTCAGTTCCAGCAAGAGCAACAGGACCACCATTTACAAGTACTACAACAATATTTGGGTTAACTGATGCAATTTCATTAATCAAGTCTCTTTGAACTTGAGGCAGTTCTATTTCGGTTCGATCCAATTCCTCTTGTGAAATTGCTGGAGAAATTCCGAGAATCAAAATTACAGCATCGTTTTTTGCAGCAATTTCTTTAGCATCAGTAAAATCATTTTGACCTAAATCCCAAGTTAACCTTGCAATTGAACTTAATGAATTATCAAAATATTCCATCACAATCTCATATTCCACACCTGGGAGTAACTTGACTTCAGTAATTATGGATTTTTCCCCGTGTTCAGACCAGTCATCAATTAAAAGTTTTCCATTTAAAAATAGACGCGAACCATCATCACAGCTTGTACCAATACGATATACTGTATCTGGCGGAATTATTTTACCAGTCCATCGCACAGAAAATTGATTTTCTTGAATACTAGGAGCCGGTGAGCCTAAACCAAAATTAAAATTTATACTTTCATCTATTCTAGTTACAATTGGTTTCCCTGATAAATTCATATTGTTGAAGTACTCACCCTTCAAACCGGTTTTGGCAGATTCGTTAAGTTTAGAAAAGTATTGTTTATCTATTGGCCGCAATAAACCATTGGCAATACTGCACCCCATTGTGTATTCTACATTTATTCCAAGCAATTCAGCTTTTGCTTTAATGGCTTCAAGAGGTCCAATTAATACATTTGGAAATCCGCTGTAAATTCCTAATTGTGCATCAACAGCATTTGGGCCGATGACTGCAATTGATTTAATTTTCTTATTGTCTAACGGTAAAATCCCATTGTTTTTAAGAAGCACAATTGATTTTTGTGCAACCTCAAGAGCAAGATCGCGATTTTCTCTAGAATCAATTTTATCTTCATTAATTTTGCTGTAAGGTACCGCTTCAGATGGATCAAACTCGCCCAATCTGAATCTTGCCGAAAGAATTCTTTCCAAAGCAATATCAATATCTTTTTCCTCTAATAATTTTTTCCCGAGTGCTTCATGTAAATATTGGCGGTACTCAGATCCACAATCGAGGTCGCAGCCTGCAAGAATGCTTCTTGCAGCCGCTTCCGCACCGGTTTCGAAGAAATGATGTCCTTGCACCATATCATTTACTGCTCCGCAATCGGAGACAACATATCCTTCAAACCCCCATTTCCTTCTTAACAAGTCTGTCATTAAAAAAGTATTTGCATTACAAGGAACATGATTTAGTTCGTTATAAGCTCCCATTATTGAATATGCCTTGCCTTCAACTATAGCTTTGTGGAATGCAGGCAGGTAATATTCATGCAAGCAGCGCATATCTACATCTGAAGAACCAGTATGACGACGTTCTTCTTCATTATTTGCAACAAAATGTTTAGGGGTTGCCACGGTTTTCAAATAGTACGGATCATCACCTTGCATTCCTTTAATAAATGCAACACCCATTTTTGATAGAAGATAAGGATCCTCACCATATGATTCTTCATTGCGGCCCCACCTTGGATCACGAGCTATGTTGATAGTTGGGCTCCAATATGTTAATCCCTTACCTTTACTAATATTATAGGCGCGCGCTTCATCAGAAATTGCTGAACCAACTCTCATGATAAGTTCAGGTTCCCATGTAGCACCCATGGCTATAGCTTGTGGAAAGGAAGTTGCACCGTTTGCAAGAACACCGTGTAAAGCTTCACTCCAATAATTATATGAAGGGATTCCTAATCGTGGTATTGAATCTGTTTGATTTGTTAGTTGATTTATCTTTTCATCTAAAGTCATCAAGCTTATCAAATCTGCAAGTCTTTCTTTATAAGAATATCGTTTATAGACATTTATTAAAATTGAGTCTCTGACGAATTCATTTTCTTTTTTCTTGTGTGAAAGTATTAGCAAATAATAACCTGGTCGAGGAAATGCTACTTCAGTTGCCAGACTCTTAGCATTCTTAAACACAACTTCAGAATTTTGGGGACAGAGCCATTCTATGGGTAATCCTTGTGGAGAAATAGTACCCTTAAGTGTTAGAGAATGAGCTTCATCCCAATTAATAATTTGATTTTTCCCAGCGTTAATAAAAATATTTTGAGAGAGAAGAGATGGGGTATTTAGAAACAATAAAACAATAAATGCAAATTTTATTTTTTTACTTTGATTAAGCACTTTGACGCTCCAATTTATTAGTAATAAGATTAATTTGATTGTTTGTTAAATTATTGATTTCAGAGAATATATTTTTCATCCTTCATAGTTTCAAATATTTAAGATATTGTTTTATTTCTCTGCTTTTAGCCATAAGCAGTATTAATTCAGCTGGAATAAACATTGATAATTATTATTGTTTCTATTTGTAAAAAAATAATTTAAATCAATCATAATCATATAATTCAAATCTTTGGATAGAAATATCATTTATAAAAGTCCGAATGTGCCTGCCCTGATGTGTTTGGTCGCCATTCATATGCCTAATTACTTTCCACTTACCATTCTCAAACCTTCCCTCTTCGGTTTTTAGAATTCCAACATTCAGATTTGGATTTTTGATATTCTTAAAAGTAGCTACTACTCCAAATCCAGCAAGAAAAAATTCCCTTTCGTTTGTTTGGATAACAATTGCACCAGCAGATTCCCACTCATCATTTTTTGAATTAGCTTCATAACCTAAAGTGTAACTGTGCTTTAATGTGAATTCATAATTCCCTAACTGGAAAACACATTCTTGATTTTCTTTATCAAATAGTACTCCCTCAATTTTATTCTGCCCATGATATTGAATAATAAAAGGGGCTATTTGGTTCATCAGATTATAAACATAACCAAGTTTTTCTTTCTCAGCATTTTCTGTTGATTCTATTGAAAAAGGAGAAAAGCCTATTGCTTCATAATGCCCAAATACAAAAAGAGCCTTAGCAGCTACGGTTTTGTCAAATGCATGTTCCGGGATAAATAATGGATTTCCCTGACGGGTATATAAGTCACTCCAATGCTTAATATTTGGAAAGTAGAAGTCTGGAGATAAAAAATCGATATTAGGAGCTCCGGCTTTCCAAATATCCATTAAATGGGGTAATGGTCCTGCGCTTGGATAACCCGAACCTGGCAATCTTCCGGGACGATTCAATGCTGCATTTACATACATTGGCAGAGGATAAATATTTTTGCCAGCCTCTGCAATTGAATTTGTAAACTTAGCAAAATACCAGGCCATGAAAATTTCATCTGTATGAGTACCTTTGCCAAAAATTTCTTCCCAAGTGCCAGTTTGTTTAAAGCCATTTTTTGCCCATACTTCAGCAAATTCGGGTACAAGATTATCTTTATTTTTTTTCAAATACTGAATTAACTCGGCTGGTACATTTTGTTTAAATTTTTCAGTTGCCAATTGATGATAATCTCTTGCTGTTGGCAGCATTCCAATTTCATTTTCTGGCTGAATCATTATAACTGTGCGATCTTTTTCATCAATTTCTTTGATGTGCTTCATTAAAGCTTGGAAAGCTTTTAGATCTGCCTGCAAGTTCGCTTCGCTAAATGGAGTTAATATTTCATAACTTTTTCCATTATCATCCTTCACTCTTGGAAATCTTTTTTGATCGAGCTTTACCCATGATGGTACATGACTTGACATGCTGTTTTTCCATGATCCAAACCATAAATAAATCAACTTAAAATCATGTTTACGAGCTTCAACGATTAGCTGATCATAAAGTACAAAATCGAAATTCCCTTCTGTTGGCTCAATTAGTTCCCAATAAATTGGAACTAAAATAGTGTTAAGATTCATTGCCCTTAACTTTTGCCAAATAGGTGCCATGTATTCTAAACTTGTGTAAGATGAATTTCCCAATTCACCGCCAAGAATTATAAATGGCTGATTATTTACTACTAAGTGAAAAGCATTTCCTTGTTTAATTAAATGCGGTATTGAGGAATCATTAGCAACAACTTTAAATGATACCAGGAGTACGCTGCTAATTAAAATGACTGCAAGTAGATTTAACTTTGTTATCATCACTGACCTAAATTTATTTTCTTAAAGATATACTTGATGCTCATTTATTGTTGTGGGTGAATAATTATCATTTTTCATTATAAAAAAGACGACCGTTACCCTACAATTTTGAATCACTTTTAGGCAACGGTCATCCACTATGCTGAACCTTAACAGGTTTGAGAAATTCACTTCAATCTCTTGCCTGCCATTTCGGCAGGCAAGCTAATTTATGAAAACTTAAGCTGCTTTTTATTTAACTAACATTAATTTTTTAACGCTAGTGAAATCCTTAGCAATAAGTTTATAGAAATAAACACCGCTTGTAAGATTTAATCCATTAAAATTAATCTTGTGGTATCCAGCTTCTTGTTCTTCATTTAAAAGTACAGCAACTTCTTCACCAATAGCATTTAGTATAACTAATTTTGCCATGCTCTTTTCAGGCAGTGTGAAGCTTATAGTTGTTGTTGGGTTAAACGGATTCGGATAATTCTGATCGAGAGCAAATTGGTAAGCTGGTTTAACATCAATTTCAACTTCTTTGGAATAATTGAACTGACCATTTAAATCAACTTGTTTTAAGCGATAGAAATACTTTCCAGCTTCAGGATTTTTATCAGTAAAGCTGTAACTGCTTTTTTCAGTTGTTGTTCCATGACCCTTTACAAAACCAATTGTTGAATAACTGCTGTTTGATGTCTTTTTCTGAACTTCAAACCCATAATTATTTTTTTCTGCTCCAGTAGTCCAACTTAAATTTACGCCTAAATCACTAACTGAAGCTGCAAAGGAAGTCAGTTCAACCGGTAATGTGTATTCAGTAGTTTGACTTACATACACATCGAGAACTTTCAAGGCGGTAGTAGTACTTCCTACCCAGGATCCTAATCCAATAGCAAAGCAATTAAATGATTTTGTAAGCGGGCTATGAGTATCAATATCGTTCCAAGTAACAGCATAGCTATGATCGTCTTTTTCGAGAGTACATCCAATTTCATTTGTTCCAGCACCAAGAGTTCTAACTTCAATGGTAAAGTCATATGTTCCAGCACCAGCAACAGCATTTGCAGGAGATTGAACTTGAGTACCCATTGGATAATTGCTAGCACTGCTGTCTGGACCGTACCATACTGAACTAATTACACCACCCCAAGAACCTGTTGCAGCAGTTCCTGCCCAAGTTGGGTTAGAACTTGTTCCTGCTGGAGGAATAAATAGATATCCCTTATTACCTCCTTCTGATCCAGCCCATCGTGCAGAATCTGTGTCCTTATTTTGGAATGCTCCGGCGTTACCATCGAAAATACCAAATCGTAAGGCTCCTCCTTCAAAACCACCGCCTTCAAGTACAATTTTACCTGTGAACTTTAAAACTTTACCAACAGGCAGAGGTATGGAACCACCCAAACCACCACGAATAGCAGCGATATCTGTATTTGGAGCAGCACCTCCTATTCCTGCATTACCTATTAATAAGAATGGATCAGGCATAAATTTCCAGCCACCAGTTTTTCCTCCTACAACACCCCATTGATCTACATAAAAATCTGCCCAAGGAGCAGCAGGAATATCGATTGGAGAACCCTTTCCAACTGTAACGTTAGTAACCTTGAATTGTGTCAAAGTTGTGGTAATACCATCACCAACTCCAAAAGCAACACCATTAAATTTGGTTGTAATTCGCGCGCTGTCGATACCAACGCCGCATGTCCAATATTCTGTGGGTTGACCAACAGCATGCTGCTTAACTAATGAGAACCTAATTTCGTTTGTCCCATCACCTAATGCAGTAACAGAGATTGCCCAATCATAAACACCTTGGGTAATTTCAGCTAAACGTGGAGCCTGATATACTGCAACTAATGGTTTACCGTTGTTGGTGTATGTACTATTCCATCCTTGAGCACCAACTACAGTCCAAAGCGTACCTGAACCGCCATTACCGTTTGCTAAATCTGAGCCGCCTGATCTTGGAGTTATTTGATATCCGTAGTGTCCTTTTGAACTAACCCAAGAAGCAGTATCTGTGTATTGGTAATTCAAAGTAGTACTATCTTGAAAAGTAACTGCATAACGAAGCGGAACGTAACTTGGGCCTGTACCGCCGCCTACATATTCCATCTGTCCAGACGCAACAAACGTTTCACCAACCGCAATTGTTATTGTGTCAAATTGGCCGCGAATTGTTGCCCAGGATGGAGGAGGTGCAGCAGCTCCCATAATACCAGTGCCGGCAGGAGTGTCCATTCTATTTAGGATAGGCCAACCTTTACCTCGAACTGTGTTACCCCAGTCATCAACTAGGGTTTGAGCCTGAAGTGTAGCACTTACACTTAAGAATAAAGTGATAACTGCTACCAAAGCGAAAATGAACCTTTTCATAACATTCCTTTCAGTTAATTGTTAGAAAAAATAAGTTAGTTAAATGCTTAAGTAATTTTAGTTGCTAATTAAGTTGCCTCCTTTCTTAATCCTGATTTTTTAATAAAATAATTAAAGATTTTAATCATCCTTCCTGAGCTTTACTAAAATCTCAGGAAGGTATGATGTGAAAAAATATTATTTCATAAGAACCAATTTCTTAGTTAATAAGATATTTTCTGTTTGCAGCTTATAGAAATAGACTCCGCTTGCTAAAGAAGAACCATCAAAAGTTGCAACATAATTGCCTGCATTTTGATAACCATCAAATATTGTGGTTACATGTTGTCCAAGATTATTATATACTTTCAAAGAAACATTGCCTGAAATCGGAATTGAATACTCAATTTCTGTAGTTGGATTGAATGGATTAGGATGGTTTTGGCTTAACGAGTATTCAGATGGAATTTTGCCGTATACTTCTTTTACACCAAGCAAAGGATCTTTACCGTTTTGCAGCCAGCCAAAAATTCTGTTATGCTCTGCATCTTTCTGAGCTTCCCATTGCGCATACTCCGCAGGCCACCAGCGATATAAATCTCCAAGCGGGAAACCACCCATGCCTGCAGTTTTAAGTGTAGCATTAGTGTAAGACATATCTTCGGCTAAAGGCCAGCGCTGACCACCATTATTCAAATATTGTGAAGCATTCCATGCCCAGTTAATATCTGAATTATCACTCCATTTACGATTTAAGAAATCTTTCAATGAATCTAGATTAATTGGCGGACTAACAAACCCCGGATTAAGGCTATCGAGATTTACTCTGTTAATAAATGGCCAAGCTTTGTTTCCTAAATTATCTACAGAGTCGAATATTGTTTTGGTTACACTATTCAATGCCGGTTGTGGTCTAGGTATTTCATCCATAAGTCTTTGTTGGAACTTACCTTTGCTATATGGGCTGCCATTAGGTCCATACCCCATCCAATCAACTAACCACTGGTCCAAATAATAGTTATTGTTGGCAAAAAGTATTCGGCGATCCTGCTCTGTGAAAGGTACAGTAAACCCAAAACCATTTCCAAGTGCGGCGCTGCTGTCTATAGGATTGATTTGAACCGTACCGCCATTTATCCCGTCTGGTGCAGTGGGAATGTACCCATACATGAAGGTGTTTATAAATAGCGAATTGGTAACGAACATCTTGTACCACCATCCAGATTCCAATGTGTACATAACTACGTTATAAAATGTACAATGATTAAAGTATACATTATCACCATAGACAGCTCTTTCCTGCATATACACATATCCAATATTTGCGAAGGTACAGTTTTCAAACATTAGAGTGTCTGTATGTAATCCAGTAGCTAGATATGGAACTGAAACTGCCCTGCTGTAATACCTAAAATGATCGTCTGTAGCATTTCTGAAATAGCAATTTCTAAAATAACCTTTAAAATGTGTTGCGTAAGGTTGTATGGCACCACTTGAGTTTTGGTTTACGTAATCGAAAATAACATTCTCAAATTCGCATCTTCCACCTGAAACTGTAGCAGAGTCACCTATACGAATTGTTGATGTATAACGAGTTCCATCAAGGCTTGCCCACAATATCCAAACATTTTTCATTTTTAGCTCATTACCAACATCGAACATGTACGTTTTGCTTGGAGCAGTACTTGCAGTCCAACAAATCATTGGAGGAGCATCATTTTGTGTAGGTCCAGGCGGATCAGCAATAATCTCAAGCGTTTGCCCTGCTGGTGTTATTATTGATCCATCAAGAACGTACACCCCATATGGTTTTAATTTGAAGACTGTATTTGACAAGGTACCTGAACTTATTGCCTGCTCAACAGCACGATTAAGCGTACCTTCCTGTTGTGTTTCAAAATAATCTAAAACCACAACTTCCTGCTTTTGCGCATATGATGATACACATACCATCATTGTAAAAAACAGCATGGTTAGAATGTATTTCATTTTACCTCCTTGATAAGGGTTAAATAAATTATTATAGAATTATGATTATTGTTCATAGTTAAATAAGATTGTAATTTATAGCCTGTACCTTACTCCCACATTGCCTGTTAATCCATAGTTCTGTTCGTTAGTAAATCCGCCGATTGATTTTTGAGCAGAAGTATTCGTTTCATTATTTAGATTATTCAGATCGAGATAGACTTCAATTCCAAACCACGGAAGAACTTGTCTAACCGACGCATCTATTCTAAAATAATCTCTTGTAAAACCATCTTGCTCAGAAAAGTTTCCAACATAACTAACTGCATTCCCTTGGAATAGGAATGATAACCTGGCTGAAAATCCTTCATAATCATAGCCGATATAAGCATTAAGAATATCATTGGGTTGGTTGATCAATCGACCAGTACGTGTACTATCAAAAACTTGAGTAATTGTTGTACGTGGAGGAATTATAGTTGTTCTAGGATTTCTCCAAGGATAAGTAGCAGATGATGAAATATGAGAATAATTTACTCCCAATAAAACACCATTGAATGGGAATGGTAAATACCAAAATCTTGTTTGAAGATCTATTTCAACACCCCTTACATAAGCAACGTAAGGAGTATTAATATACGTATATAAGGTCGCTCCCCTTGCAGGTCTGGAACCTCCAATTTCAAAATCGTTTATTGTATAGATTCCTTCCGGGGCAGTATCATATAGCGGATACTGAGTAGAGTAAGTAAAGTTTTTAATTTCTTTATAAAAACCACCAACCGAAAAAAGCCCTAATTCATTGCTATGCAAAGTGAAAATAAGATCGTGATTATACGCTTGAGCAGGTTTTAAGTTTGGGTTACCAGCCCAAACTTGACCGCTTGAGTAACTAATATTAAAGTGCGGCGTAAGCTGATGATAATCGGGCCGGGCTAAAGATTGTGTATATGCAGCTCTAATATCCAGCCAATCAGTTACATTATACCTTGCTTGAACCATTGGCAGCCAAAACTCATTTTCAGGAGATGCATTAACTTCAAAAAATTGCTGCGACTTGGTATCACGGCCATCTTTTAAATTATATGCTTGATATTCACCGTTAACTTTTTCATACCTAACACCGCCAACCACCATTAAATCTTCGTAATTAAGTTCAGACATCATGTAACCGGCGCTGTATTTTTCAATATATTTATAACGATTAGGAAGTGTTTGGAAGTAACCGTCAAACCATCCGCCAGGTTCTGTTGCTGTTGCATTGTAAGAGCTGAATTGAGGGTTGCTGGCTACATAATGAATTATATCGGTTAACAAATCCGGATTATTACCCCAAAGTATTCCTCCAAAACGGTCATCTAAAAAACTGTTGAGAATATCTTTGTTGGTAGTTGTAAAGCTGGTTGAGGGGAAAAGGTTTAAACCGCTGTTATAAATTAATTCAGGATGACGTTCACGAATTCCGTTTACAATTGCTGATTGAATTGTATTCGTTCCTCCTATCGAAGCATATGGGGTATTCTGCGCATTTTTATGAACAGTGTAATCGTATTGACCTCCAGCTTTTAGATAACCAATTATATCTGTTCCAAAGTTAAAAGGAACTTTGAAGTCTCCTCTAAATTTCTGTCCGTTTTCCTTATAGTCAGAGCTGAAAAGAGTAAGCGTGTTTAGGTAAGTTACATCTGTTCCGCCATATCTAATAAGACTTGTTAAATCCTCCGGAGTAGTATTAGGAGTTGAACTGTTAACTCCTCTCGTTTGGAAAAATTCGGATTGAGGCGCATCCGGTAAATTATTTCTTGAGTAATTATTGGTGGCTTTAAGGTTTATGCTCATAAAGTCAAGATCGTACATAAACTCAAGAGAATTAATTGCGAGGTCTACGTTATTGTCACCTTCTCTGTACCTAAATAACAAGTCGTTAGTTTGGCCGGCATAATCGTAAATAGTTCTATACTCTTGATAATTTGAATTTAGCCGGCTAAACATATTAACCATCTTAATGGACCCGGACGGAATACGATAGTCGAGAATTAAATTTCCACTATATCTTTTTCTTGTTTCAAAGTGACGGTTTAATGTTACCTGAGTTACTCGAACAGGAAGATAACCATTGTCACCTACTTTATCAGAAGTTATCTGATATCCGGCATCCATATTATCCGCATCGCGGTCATAATTCTCTAAACTTCCTAGTAAATAAACACCTAAATCATCTTCGAAGAACCTTGTGCTTACAGATCCAACCAACCTATAATTTCCATAAGTATTACTCTTTTGAGTATATCCAGATTGCCAAAGAACATCTGTGTGCAATTCAGATGGTGCTTCTCTTAATTCCATATTAACAACCCCGCCTATTGCATTCGCATTCATATCCGGTGTTAGAGATTTGTACACAGAAACTGTTTTTATCATATAGGATGACATCATAGAAAGATCAACACTTCTATCATTATTAAGCGAACCAGCTGTTCCGCCTTGAGAAGATATTCCTATTTGAGTGCTTCCGGTAGATGCGAGCGAAACGCCGCCAATAGTAATTTGATTGTACTTAGGAGCTAAACCTCGAATAACAATTTTATTGGCTTCGCCTGAACTTTGAAGAGTTGATACACCGGGTAATCTGGAAATGGTTTGTGCTGCATTAAAATCTGGAAGTTCTTGAATTCTTGCTTCGGAAACTACATTCGCTATTTTATCTGAAGTTAACTGCTGCTGAATTGCTTCAATTTGCCCTTGAGCCTGAGCTGTTATAACAACCTCTTCCCCTTCAACAATTGTAGGAGAAAGGCGAAAGTTTTGATCTAAAATTTTGTTACAAATTACTGTTATAACAACGCTTTCCGATTCATATCCCATGTATGATGCAACCAAAGTATGTTCCCCAGCCGGTACATTTCGAAGGATAAATTTACCGTCTAAGTCAGTTGCAGCCCCAATACTAGTACCCTTTATTATAACATTGGCACCAGGTAATTCATCTTTGGTTATCTTGTCGTAGATAGTACCTCTTATGCTTCCAGAGCCCTGGGCTAATAATAAATTTACAGAGAACAACAACACTAATAAGCAAAGATTTAATACTTTGTTGAAAGTATATTCAAGAGTCATTCCGACCTCCTCTTGGTTTTATTTTTCTTTTTTAGATAATGACACTCATTTTCAATTAAATAAAAATTAACTAAACATTATCATTAACCAGGGTTTACTTATCGTTTAACTGCTCTTAGTACTGCATCGAATGCTTTTTTGGGTTTTCCATTTCTATCGAATAATAACGGATAATTTGATCTGCCCATTATTGGCCAGTAATTCAACCAAGATTCTCTATCAGTTACTCCCCAAAAAGTAACTCGAGAAATTGAACCACTGTTATTCAAAAAAACTTTAAATAAACTTGAATATCTATCTGCTAAAGCTTGCTGCATAGAATCCGGAAGTCCCTCTTTAAATGGATTGAGTTCAGCTCGATCTTCCAATTTATAATTTATATCGGCAGTATAATTTCCAAAATCATAAGGAAGCACATCAATATCCAGTTCAGTTATTAAGACCTTCACACCTAAGTCAGCAAATGCTTTTATTGTCGAATCAACTTGTCCAGCAGTGGGCCAATCCATTTTGTAATGTCCTTGCAAACCAACACCATCAACCTTTGCTCCCTTCGCTTTGAGATCTTTTACCAATTTGATTGCACCATTTCGCTTCAATTCATTTTCTATTGAGAAATCATTGTAATATAATTCTGCATCGGGATCAGCTTCATGAGCAAATTCGAATGCTTTAAGTATGTAATCTTCCCCAATAATTTTCATCCATTCAGATTGTCTTAAACTGCCATCTTCTTCAACTGCTTCATTTACAACATCCCAACCTTTAATTTTTCCCTTATACCTTCCAACAACAGTAAAGATGTGTTCCTTAATTCTTTCGAGCAATGCCTCTCTGCTTAGGAATTTTCCATTAGAATCTTTATAAACCCAATCTGGTGTTTGACTATGCCATATGATTACATGCCCGATGTTGATCATGTTATTCTTTTCACCATATGCTATAATTTTATCTGGTAGTTCAAAATTATAAACGTTGGGTTCTGGATGAATTCGTTCCCATTTAAAGGCGTTTTCAGCAGTAATTGTGTTGAAATGTGTTTTGATAATTGAATTAGCAACTGAATCTTTTTCCAAAATCTGATCGGAGTTTAAAGCTGCACCAATTAAAAAATGGTCTTCAAATACTTCTTTAAGCGATGTTTTTTCAGTTGTAGTAGTTTCAGAACAGCTTGCTAACGAGATCATTACGACAGCTAAAAAGAGCAGGCATATTTTCTTTGTTATAATAACTTTGAAATATTTTATATCAGATTTATGCAGTTGCATAACTCTTGCGTCTTTCAGTTAATTCATCCGTTATTTGAATTTCGAGATTTTTTGTAATTGGGTAGAAGAATAAACAGATTGCACAAATTGCAAATGTTGCTGCAGGGAATAAACTCATGGTCATTACTATACCATTAAGTGCATCCGAACTTTGATCAACATTTGGTACATAACCATATAATGAGAGTATGTAACCGGTAATTGCACCACCAAAACCTAAACCGGCTTTTAATGCAAAAACTATTGCTGAAAAGATTATTCCGGTCGCTCTCCGCTTATTTTTCCATTCTGAGTAATCGGCAACATCAGCCATCATAGCCCATAATAACGGGATAGTAAAGCCGTAAACAAACTGTCTAAGCATTTCAGCCGTAAAAATTAATGCAATTGCTGTTGGCGGGAAAAAGATAAACAAAGCGCAAAACAAAGCTGTTCCAAAAAGCCCAGCAATAAAAACATTTCTTTTCCCAAATTTCATGGCCAGAGATTTTGAGAAGAAAATACCAATGATTGTTGAAGTAGTACCAAGAACATTGAACCAGCTAAATAAGCTCTCATAATTTTCAACGTTGATATAATATCTGAAGTAGTAAAAGATTACGCTTCCCCTCATTGCAAGGGTTATAAAAAGAATTAGTGTTAAAACAAACATTGCGATCCATGCACCATTTTTTGTTAGATCCCTGAAATGTTCTTTAACAGATGCTTTTTGTGCTGGATCAGGCTGAATACGTTCTTTAGTTGTGCTAAAAGTAATTATGAAGAGAACAACAGCAAGCGCTGAAAAAATTGCCATTGTATATTGATAACCCTGTGCGCTGTTTCCCTGCCCAAAATAAGAAACCATTGGAAGAGCTAAGCCTTGGATAACTAATTGTGCTACCATTGCAAATACAAATCTGTAAGATGAAAGGCTAGTACGTTCAGCCAAATCCCCAGTCATCACACCACTTAAAGCTGAATACGGTAAGTTATTAGCTGAATAAACCATCATTAGTACTATATACGTAACATAAGCATAAATCAATTTGCCACTTACGCTAAGATCTGGAGTTACAAAGGTTAAGAATCCCATGATTCCAAATGGAACAGCAGTCCAAAGAATCCATGGTCTAAACTTACCCCATTTAGTATTCGTTTTGTCAGCAACAATTCCCATTATTGGGTCAAAGATTGCATCCCAAACACGCACAATTACCAATAATGTTCCAGCTGCAGCGGCAGAAATTCCGAAAGTGTCCGTGTAAAAAGCAAGCTGGAACATAACCATTGTTTGAAAAATTAAGTTAGCTGCAGTATCCCCAAGAGCGTAACCAACTTTTTCTTTAACTTTAAGTTTTTCAGTAATAGATGACAAAATACCCTCGTAATATTTAAAGTTGAATATTAAATGACACTCAATAAAGTCTTAATAAGATCTTGATCTCTTGATGAATTGCCAACCATAATTTCAAAGTCCCCAGATTCAACCGTCCATTCATAATTAATATTTGTAAAAGCTAGATGTTCCGGCAGTACTTCCATCGAAATGGTCTTTTTTTCGCTGGGTTTCAGGTTAACCTTAGTAAATCCTCTCAACTCTTTTACAGGTCGGGTTACTGAACTGAACATATCACGAATATAAAGTTGAATAACTTCCTCGCCTTCTCGATCTCCAGTATTTTGAATATCGACGAATACTTTTGTTGATTCATTTTTTCTGATACTGGATTTTTCTAACGTTAAATTGCTGATTTTAAATGAAGTGTAGCTTAAGCCATAACCGAATGCATAGAGAGGAGAAATTTCATCATTAAGATAACCGCGCCGTGCAGAAGGTTTGTAATTGTAATAGCATGGAATATGTCCTGCCGATCTTGGAAATGATATTGGCAATTTACCACTCGGATTGTAATTACCGAAAAGAACATCTGCAACAGCAACACCTGTTTCTTGTCCTAAATACCAACATTCCAGTATAGTGGAAACACTATCATTTAAAAACTTACAAGCATTTGGTCGTCCGTTAAATAGTAAAGCTATTATTGGTTTATTAATTTTCAGCAGTGCTTTTATAAGATCATTTTGTCTTCCGAATAATTCTAAATCTGCTCTGTCACCCATATGATTTTTATTCCATGCTTCGCGAGAGGTTTGTTCATTACCGCCTAAAGCTAGAATAATTACTTCGGATTTTTTTACATTTTCAACAGCTTCCTCAATTAATCTATTATTCACTTCATCGTCAACGAACGTAATAAGGTCATCATTCCATGAACCACCTTCAGTGAGCCTGCAACCTTCACTGTAACGAACATTAACTTGATTGCCAACTTTTTGTTTAATGCCATCTAAAACTGAAGTATAATATTTTGGCTCACCGCTATATCCACCCAGAAGTTTTCTATGTGCATTAGGACCAATAACTGCAATATCTTTAAATTGACTTAAACTAATTGGAAGAATATTTTCATCATTTTTGAGAAGTGTAATTGTTTCATGTGCAGCCATTAAAGCAAGAGTTCTATCCTTTTCGAGCTTAACATCATTTTGAATTTTTTCCGGATTTACATAAGGATCTTCAAACAAACCTAATTTAAATTTCATCCTCAATACATTTCGGACAGAATTATTAATCTGTTCCTCAGTTATTAATCCTTCTTCAACAAGATTTTTAAGATAATGGGCATAAACATCTCCATCCAAAGTATCGCCAACCATATCAATATCAACGCCTGCCGTAAAGCCTTTTAGAGCAGCATCTTTTTTATCTTCTGCAAAACGATGTTTAATTATTTC
>JACAFC010000155.1 GCA_013388515.1 Ignavibacteriaceae bacterium
AATTTATTCTGCACCATATTACAAATTATTGCCACCCTATTAAGTTTGGTGGAATGAGTAAAATAAAACCGAGAATGAAAAGAATAATCATTAAAGGCAGAACCCACTTTGCCCATTTTTCCCAAGGAACTTTCGCCATTGACAATGCCCCCATTGTTACAGCAGAAGTTGGTATAATAATATTGGTGTATTCACCAAATTGAAATGCAAGTATAGCTGTTTGTCTCGACACACCTGCTAAATCTGATAGTGGGGCCATAATTGGCATTGTAAGTGCCGCCTGCCCGCTGCCCGAATGAACAAAGAAATTTATTATCGCTTGAACAATGAACATTTTTTGTGATGCAAAAATTGGGGACGAAGATTGAATAAACGGTGATAAGCCATATAAAACCGTATCGATTATTTGTCCATCTCTTGATATTACTAAAGTCGCTCTTGCAAGTGCAACAATGAACGCTGTTCCGACAAAATCTTTTGCACCGTCTAAAAAGCTTTTCATAAATTCATTAATACTTAGTCCGCCTATCATTCCCACCGCAATTCCCATAACAAAAAATACAGCAGCAATATCTTCAATTGCCCAATCTAATTTGCTAACTCCTATTACAATCACAACCAAGGATAGAGCAAAGGTTAGTAAAATAATTTTATGCTTTGCTGTAAATTTTCTTTCGTCTGTAAATATATTGTCAAAATGTTCATTCTGCCTGCGGATATTATCTTCAGCAAACATCGGACTAATACTTGAATTGCGAGAAAGTTTTTTTACATAATAAAGCAGAAAGGTTATAGCTACAGTTGTTGAAATTGCCCAGCTAATTACCCTATACCCTATTCCAGAATACATTGGGACGTCTGCAATTCCCTGAGCAATGCCAACATTAAAAGGATTTAGAAATGCGCTTGCAAATCCGATATGTGCACCAACTAAAGGTATAGCAACACCAACTATCGAATCATAACCAAGTGCGATGCATATTGGTACCGTTATCAAAACAAAAGGGATAATTTCTTCGTTCATACCAAATGTTGCACCACCGAGTGAGAACATTAGCATTAGAACGGGGATAAAAGTTGATTTCAATAATGGCGAGGTTTTGTGTGCACGAGCCAGCTTATGTATAACAGAATTTATTGCATCGGTTTTTGCTAATACATTAAATGCGCCCCCAACAATTAGAATAAACCCAATAATTAAACCGGCTTCAACAAATCCTTTGAGAGGTGCTGTAAAAATTGCAAATACTCCCTGCGGATTGTTAGGGACATATTTGAAGGAATTTTGAACGACTACACTTCTGCCATTAACTACAGTACGTTCATACTGTCCGCCTGGGATTATCCAAGTTAATGCGGCGATTAATATCAGCAAAGAAAAAATTAATAAGTAAGTATTGGGTACTTTGAATTTAAACTTCTTCACTTTGTTCACTCAATTACTTTTTTACTTTTCAGATCGAATTTATCGCCCGCGATTAATACATGAAGTTTCATATTTGTTATTCCCAGATTTCCACTTTTATCTTCACGAATATTTTGGGAACATGTTGGGTCATAAACTAAAACTTGACTGTCACCAAGCACTTCGAAGGTATCATCTGGATTAACTAGAATAGCAGTAGATTCATCAATTGCTACACCTATATGATCAGGGTGTTCAATTAAAGTAGCAATTGTTCTATTGTGTCTTTTTCTCTTTAAAAAATGTTGATCTATTATTACTGTTTTTAGAAACCCGAAACCTTTTTTTGTTTCAACATTTCCTTTGTCAATAGTAATAAAAATTCTTGATGAATCTTTATTTTTTAGTTCATTGCCGGTAATCATCACTTCACTCATAATAGCTGCACCGGCACTTGTTCCGCCAACAACCCCGCCGTTATAATAAATATTAAAAACCTTTTCAAGCAATTTCGTTCCAAGCATGTCTCGTGCAAGGTCACTTTGATCGCCGCCGAGAAAGAATACAGCATTGGCCCATTCCATTTTTTTAAGATTGGCTTCATCATCAGCAGTTTCTCTTGTAAAGATCAAATAATCGGATATTGCCCCAAGCTCTGTAAACTCTTGTTTTTGTATTTCACTATTTTCAACCGGGTCAGAACCAGCATTTGGTATGATAATTATTTTGGCCTGAGAACCGCCGGCTAAATCAACAAATTTTTTCATTATGCTTGTAACTTGTACTCCTCCAATAATTACCAGCTTGCCTTTTTCCTTGGCAAAATTTGTTGAGCTAACGAAAAAAATTAATAGCAAAATTCCCATAAATAATCTTTTTAGCATGCTAATAACTCCTTACTAATTCAAGTGCAATTTCAGCGGATTTAATTAAGTCCTCAATATAAATGAACTCATCATTTGCATGAGGATTTTGTGCCCCAATTCCAAGATTAATTGCTGGTATTCCTCGTCCATTCAAAGAATTAGCATCGCTGCCGCCTAAAGAAATTTTGGGTTCATGTGTTAAGCCAACAGTTTTTAAAACTCGCAAAACTTCTTTGTAAACTTCGGAATCTTCTGAAATAGTATAAGGCATAAAATCCCAATAATGATTTAATTCCAATTTTGTATTTGCAGTTTCAGATTCCTTTTTAAATACTTCTTCAACTATGTTGAAATATTTTTCGGCTTTTTTCAAATCGAAAGATCTTACCTCGCCCTCAAGTTCAGCAATTTCTGGAACAACATTAACAGCAGATCCGCTTTTAAGTGTTCCGATATTCATTGTTGATTCGGAATCAATTCTTCCCAGCGGCAGTTTACTAATTGCTTTAGCAGCTGCTTGTAAAGCATTTATTCCTTTTTCCGGAGAGATACCTGAATGTGAAGCTTTACCAATTATTTTTGCTTGAAATGCAATCGCCCCGCATGCAGAATATATGAAACTGCCAGGCCGATAACCAGAATCAAAAACAAAACCTTTTTTAATATTTCCATTTAAATCTAAATTTAGAGATCCATACAATGTAGTTTCTTCACAAGTTGTGAATGCCACAGTAAAATCTTTTACAGGTATTTTTTCTCTAGCAATTTTTTCTAGAGTAAAGAGTAAAACTGAAACCCCTGCGCGGTTATCGACACCTAATACAGTATCGCCAGAAGAAACAATGATATCATCCTTAACAACTGGTTTTACATTCTTAGTAGATCGCGCGGTATCCATGTGCGACAGTAAAACAAAGTCCCCGCCATTTCCGACATTACAGATTAAATTGCCAGTATTACTGCCTGTTTTTATTTTGGTATTATCTTCTAGAACTACGTAACCAAGACTCTGTAAAAATGATTTGATAAAGTCCGCTAAAGGTTTTTCATTTCCTGAAAGTGCATCTATCTTAATTATTTGGAGAAAAAGATTTATGAGTTGTTCGTTTTCTTTTTGTAACATTACTTACGGGATGGTTTATAAATGAAATATCTGTTTCAGAAATACGAAAATATTTTCTTTATGTCAAGAAAAAAATTTAATGAGTTGTAGATTAATTAAGTAAAATTACGCTGCTTACTCTATTTCGGGCTCTTCTATCTTCTTAATGTAACCATCTTTTTTCAGGTTGTCATAAGAACGGTAAACAATTATTGTGATGGATATTGATTCACTAAACCCTGTAGATTCTATCCTTATTCCCCCAATTTCTTTTTGAAGTTTTACGCTCGCGTAAAGTTTATCGTTAGCCACCAGGTCGTTCTCGATTTTAGTCTTCTTGATAGGAATATTAGTAAGTGCCCAATAAATTCCCTTTTTAGCATTTAGTAAGGCAGGCGAAAGATCATCATCTATTTTTGTTTGTGCAGGTAAAATTCCAACAAATAGAACAGCAATACTCAGAAAAAGTGCGGTTCTCATTTTTCCTCCCATGTAGAGCAGTGTATGAATTTTTATTATCAATAAGAAGTATATTTTATATACTGATTGAATTTAATTTTATTAACCTTAAAAATAAAGCCGCATGAAAAAATTATTATTACTTGCACTTTTATTTATTCCCCAACTTTCAATAGCACAAACAGATACAATCATAAAATTTACTAAGGTAGCCGATGGGTTGAATTTTCCGGAAGGACCCGCGTGGGATGGAAAGGGCAACCTTTATGTCTCAAGCTGTTATGGCGGGTATATAACCAAAATCTTTTCACAGAATGTCAGCAAATTCATTGATTCAACATCAAATCCATACATGAAACAAACAAACGGATTAACTGTGCACAACGATGGAAATATTTATGCTTGTGATTATGGAATAGGTGCAATTATAAAAATTAGCCCCCAGGGAATATCACAAATATTAATAGATAGCTATGAGGAAAGAAGATTTAATCGTCCAAACGATTTGGCATTTGATAAAAAAGGAAATCTCTACTTCACAGATCCTAAATCCTATGGAAAAGACAAATTGGATGGTAGAATATTTAAGGTAAATCTTGAAAGCAAAAAAATAACATTATTAGCAGATAGCTTATCATTTCCCAATGGTATAGCTTTTTCAAAAGGTGGAGATAAAATATTTGTTTGTGAATCAGCTCAGAACAGAATACTCACTTTTGATGTGGACAGTAGCGGTTCATTCTCTAATAAGACTGTATTTGCCGAGCTTCCTGGGGGTGACCCCGATGGATTGGCATTTGATATTAATGAAAATTTATATATAGCGCATTTTGGCGGCGGCGCTGTTTATATACTTTCACCTAAAGCAAAAGTCATAGAAAAAATAATCACACCAGGTAAAAGACCCAGCAATGTTGAATTTGGCGGAGATGATATGAAAACTCTGTTCATCACTGAGTGTGAGACGAATTGCGTTTATTCAATTCAGGTTAAAACACCAGGCATGAAACTACTTACTTCACCTAATTGAAAAACAATCGTTTAGTAATTCATCTTATATTTGATAATCAGTATTTTTGCATAACATTTTAATAACAATAAGAATAAATAAATGACACTAAAACTTAAGAAATTGCAAAACTTCAATGGACGTTCTGGCCCTTTACTTCTGGTTATTATGGATGGAGTTGGAATTGGTAAAAAATATGATGGTAATGCTGTATATAAAGCTAACACACCTGTACTAGATAAATTATTCAATTCACAAATTTATACTCAACTTAAGGCACATGGTCCTGCCGTTGGCTTGCCATCCGATGATGATATGGGGAACAGCGAAGTTGGGCATAATGCTATAGGTGCCGGAAGAGTTTTCGCACAAGGAGCAAAACTGGTTAATAAATCAATTGAATCAGGAGAAATCTTCAAATCAGATATATGGAAAAACGTAACTGAACGAGGCAAGCAGCATAGTACTGTTCACTTCATCGGATTATTATCAGATGGAAATGTTCATTCACACATAGATCAGCTTTTTGCCTTGATCAATCAATGTCAAAAAGAAGCTGTTTCAAAACTTAGACTTC
Organism: Ignavibacteriaceae bacterium; assembly: GCA_013388515.1. Taxonomy (GTDB): domain Bacteria; phylum Bacteroidota; class Ignavibacteria; order Ignavibacteriales; family Ignavibacteriaceae; genus XYD12-FULL-36-8. The sequence goes on from JACAFC010000155.1 coordinate 5,419, forward strand.
ACGTTCTACTTGATGGCCGAGATGTACCGGGAAAATCCGCTTTAAAATATTTGAAACAAACCGAGGATTTATTAGCTGGAATTAATTCTAATCCTAATTTTGATTATAGAATTGCATCTGGTGGCGGTAGAATGAAAGTTACTATGGATAGATATAATGCTGACTGGAACATAGTTAAAAAAGGCTGGGACGCACATGTACTTGGAATCGGCAGAAAATTTCATTCTGCAGTTCAGGCAGTTGAAACTTTTTACGGTGAAGATGAAAATATCATTGACCAATATCTGGATTCGTTTGTAATTGTCGATAACTCTGAAAAACCAATTGGTACAATTGAAGATGGCGACAGCGTTGTATTCTTCAATTTTAGAGGCGATAGGGCTATTGAGCTTTCGCGGGCATTTGAAGAAAAAGAATTTAAGTTTTTCGATCGTGTGCGAGTACCGAATGTTTTTTACGCTGGAATGATGCAATACGATGGCGATTTACTTATTCCTAAAAATTATCTTGTATTCCCGCCCTCCATCGATAAAACTATCAGCGAATATTTGTGCAATGAAAAAGTTCCATCCTTTGCGGTTTCCGAGACACAAAAGTACGGGCATGTAACCTACTTCTGGAATGGAAACAGATCCGGTTATATAGATTCTTCACTTGAAACATACATTGAAATTCCTTCCGATAGAATAGAGTTTGACAAAGCTCCGAAAATGAAAGCCTATGAGATAACAGAGAAAACAATTGAGCTAATAAAATCCGGCAAGTATAGGTTCGGTAGAATTAATTACCCGAATGGTGACATGGTTGGTCACACTGGTAACTTTGATGCTGCTGTTATTTCTGTTGAATCGGTAGATGAGTGTGTAGGTAAACTGCTTAAAGTTATTGATGAAGTAAAAGGTATAGCTATCATTACAGCAGATCATGGGAATTCTGATGAAATGTATACGGAAAAAGATGGCATAAAAACTCCGAAAACTGCTCACACTTTAAATCCTGTACCATTCGTTATTTATGACCCATTATACAACAATGAGTACCAACTGGCTGCAGTCAATAACCCCGGGCTGAGCAATATAGCTGCTACAATTCTTAATCTTTTAGGCTTCGAAAAGGTGAAAGATTATGATGATAGCTTGATTAAATTTACTTAGAAAAATTTGTAATTAAATGAGGAGTTAAATTAATACAGACTATGTATTTAAACTCCTCTCATCATTCCTATAGACCGCTCATAATAAAAAATTAACCAATGGATTCGTCTTACTCTATTTTGCAGATGAAGAAACAATCGCCAAAGAAAATAATTAGGTACCTATTATAAAAATGCCGTTAACTTCTCAAATAAATTTGATTAAACCATCGTATCTAAATGACATTTCATTAAAAAAGGAAAAATGGAGTGACAAAAAAAGATATTGGATTAGTCAGTTAAGCGGTTGGACTGTTTTTATTTTGGTGAATTTAAGTTTTAATGCCGTATTTGAAAAAATAACATGGCAAAAAATCGCGGTACAATTAATCATTTCAACTGCAGGCATCGTATTAACTCATTATTTTCGGTTTTTAATCAAGAAATACAAATGGATTAAACTACCTATTAAAAAGTTGTTCCCTAGAGTACTTAGTGCGTGTATTTTTATTGGAACATTAATTTTTGTATGTGCCTTTGGAGCAAATTATTTGTTGGGTAATCTGAATAACTTAAACCCCATATTTATTGTAGTCGGAATTTTTAACTTAAGCGGAGTAATTGCTATTTGGTCGTTGGTTTATTTTTCATTTCACTATTTTCAAAATTACAAACGTGTTGAAATTGAATCTTATATTTGGGAGGCAGCAGTTAAGGATTTTGAACTTAAAACTTTAAAATCACAGCTTAATCCCCATTTTATATTTAATGCATTAAACAGCATTCGTGCTTTGGTTGACGAGGATCCTAAAAGTGCTCAAACAGCTATTACGAAGTTAAGTAATATTTTACGCTATTCACTTAAAATGGAAAGAAGTGAAACTGTATCTCTTGACGAGGAAATGCAAACTGTGAATGACTACCTGATACTTGAAAAAATGAGACTTGAAGAAAGAATAAAATATAATATTTCGATTGAACCCTCCTCTTCTAAGATTCCAATCCCTCCAATGATGGTTCAAACTTTGGTTGAAAATGGGATAAAACATGGAATCGCAAAACGCACAGAAGGCGGGCAAATATCTGTTTCAACCAAATTAATAAATTCAAACTTGTTAATCGAAATTATAAACAGCGGTCAGATTGATGAAGACATGATAAAACAATCTGATGGTTTTGGCATAAGTAATACAAAACAACGCCTCAATTTAATTTACGGCGATTCAGCAAAATTTGAAATAAAAAATAACTCGGACGATTCTGTCTCAGCCGAGATAACTATTCCACTAGGAGATTTAAAATGAAAGCCTTAATCGTTGATGATGAAAGACTTGCCAGGGTAGAGTTAAGAAGACTCCTTACCCCATTCAAAGAAATTAAGATTGTTGGAGAAGCTATAAACGCTGATGATGCATTAAATAAAATAACTGAATTAAGACCAGAGATTATTTTTCTCGATATTCAAATGCCAGGCAAAAATGGATTCCAGCTGCTTGAAGAGTTGGACAGTGTACCGATAGTAATATTTACTACAGCTTACGATGAGTATGCATTAAAAGCTTTTGAGTATAATGCGCTTGACTATCTTTTAAAACCAATTGAACCTAAGCGACTTGAAGACTCAATAAAAAAAATAATGCAAAAGAAGTTAAAAGATGCAGCTGTTCAGGAAGAGCATGAAAAATTAACTGAGGATGACCAAGTATTTGTAAAAGATGGTGACCGCTGCTGGTTTGTTAAACTATCGAATATAAAATTATTTGAATCCGAAGGAAATTATGTACGACTATATTTCGAAGAAAACAAACCATTGATTTTAAGAACACTAAATTATCTTGATGAGCGGCTTGATGGAAAAACCTTTTTTAGAGCCAATAGGAAACATATAATCAACTTAAAATGGGTTGAAGGTATTGATCCATGGTTGAACGGGGGGTTATTAGTAAGACTTAAAGGGGGAAATAAAATTGAAGTTTCACGTCGTCAGGCAGTTAAGTTTAAAGATATTATGAGTATTTAAATAGAATCAAAACCTTTTATTCTATTTTTATATTAAATACAAATCTTCGGATTATTAAATTTCAAACTTTTACCTTCTACTTATCTTGCCTTTTTATATTCCACTTCCACAAGTCGTAAACCAACAAACTATAGAATGGAATATATTCTACTAACCAAACAATTGGATATTCTTTCCACTTTGGTGCTAAAGGAGTTAAATTGGATAAATTTATAGTAAAAAATAAACTCATTAAAGAATACATAGGGTAAAGCACGTTAACAATTGATAACCAACCCAAATACCAAGGATAAACTGTTGTTGAGAAGATAACGACAAGCAAAAATATAGAGACAATTCCTTTAGTAAAATCTTTATATTTAAATGAAACAATCAAAACTGAGATAAATAGTAAAACACCGCAAAGTAAATGAGCAATGTCAGCTCGTGAGAAAATGAACTTTAATAAATTATATACTGAACCATTGAACTCCCAGTGTTCAAGATATCTGAATAAACCAGTTAGTACGGATGGATTATTAAAAATAAATGGCAAGTAAAATAAAAAGCATATGGAGAAGAATATTAAATAAAAAATAATCGATTTTTTAATTCCAAGCTTTCTTATCATTAGGGGAAGCAGAAACAATGCAATTAGTTTTGTTAAAAACACCAATGCAAGCATAGCAGAGGATAAATAAACTTTGCCTTTCTCAAATAAGTATAGGAACAAAACCAAAAAAGAAATTCCAACTACATCTAAGTGAGCATTATTGAAATATTCCAATACGGGGAGGGGCAGCCATGCATATAGCAAAATATAATTTAGGTTTTTTCCTTTTAAGCGTAAAAGCTTTAAGAGAAAAATCAAAGAAATTATTTCAAAGAGTAAAAAAATAACTTTTAAAAATATTTGACTATTTGGTGCTGCAAGAAAATTTATTGCAAAGATTATTTGAGAAAATGGGGGATAAATTGCAGGCATATCTTTGAAAGTTACTCCCAGGAAATTTTCATCCCTAAGCTTAATTAAACTAGAATCACTTGGAGGATGGGTGAAGGGGTTATATCCAGAAACTAAAACTTTACCTTCCCATAAATACCTATGCACATCATCGGATGTAGTGTACGAAGTTGGAAGCAGAGTGATTCTAAAAATTATACCAAATACAACAATCAGTTTTGCGGTATTACTATACTCCGCTTCAATTTTATTATTAGGTAACTTTTTTACAATTGTATAAAATGCAATAAAAAAAATAATAAATGACGCAAAGTAAGTAAGCATATAAAGCGGAATGTTTCTATTCTTACCAAACAATAAAAAGAGCAAGTAAAATAGCTCGCAGAGAAACCCCAAGACAATTAAAATACTTAACGTGTTTTTTTTCAATCGCATTTACTTTTAGTTAAAAATTTCCCAGGCAATCCCAAACCGAATATTTCTCTCGGGCATTGGATAAAAAGGTGTTATATAATAAACCCAGTCGAACAGGTTCTCCCATGTAAAATAAACAATAGCATATTTTTGGATTGCTGCTGACAATGTAAAATCTACAGTTGTCCAGGATTCAACATCTATACTCAAATTCTTAAGATAAGGTATTTCAAAATTTCTAAGTTTTTGAGTTCCTGTATAATTTAAAATAAAACCGCACTTTAAATCTAAATTTGAATTAAACAGATAGTCTCTGTAATAAATACCAGTATTAATTTTTATTGAAGGAATATTTATAGGTTCCACTAAAGAACCATCTTCTATAAAATATTTGGATAATCTAGCTTCAAGTAAAATTTTCCAAATGAGATAGGAGCCAGTCACCCCAACACCCCAGAAATTAATTTTGTTAGATTTCTTGTTAAATAGACTCGCAGAAATATTATCAAAATCGCTCTTGTATAAAATTTTAAGTTCTAAAAGTTTAGCTTTATCAGTTAGATCCGTTTGATCAATCTGTGAATATCCAAAATAAAAATTTAACTGATCGCTTAAGTATAACGCTATATCACCTCCAAATCCGCTGTAGTTAAAAATTTCAGAATGGTTTAATGAACCTTTGTAATTCAAACTCGCAGCTTTAAAGTAAACGGATGGGAAAAAAAGACTATCCAAAAGATTGAGAGTAATTATTGGAGAAATAAAGTAGGAGTTATACTCGAATGCCGGGTCATAAATAGATACCCCGCTGCTTAAAGAATCACTTGACGCATAATACGAATCATGCTTCAAAGCTTTATAACCAGCGTGAATAGTAATATCAAGAGGATTAAAAGAAAATTTTTGATTTAAATTCACTCCCCATATTTTATCTTTACCTGTATTTTTTTCATCAGCTAAAGAATCAATTGCTGTATATTCAGTTTGATAAAATTTATAGTACAAATCTAGATTTGTGTATGAACCATTAAATGCTTGAGCTAAAATCTTTAATCCAAAATTATGTTGTTTGAAACCAAGAGAGTTATTTTCATAATTGACCGGAGACAGAGTTTCATTGGCAAGCAGGGCATTAATGCTTACATCGGTTCCTAAATATTCCTCAACATTTACCCCTCCATTTATACTGGTTAGAGATTTTGTAAAATAATAATTCGCTATAAAATTAATTTCATTTGATAAGTGATATTTAATTTTTGAATTGAACTGCCAAATAGAGAATGCACTGTTCTTAAAACTATCGTCTACTTTTCTATTAGTGATATCAGTAGAAACAATTAGATCATTTAAAATTTTCAAGGTAAACGAGCCGTCTATAAAAGCCTCTCCAAACGGACCTTCATAATATTTTATACGAGAATATGGCTGCGATGAAATAGTGTTTTTAGAAATAAAATTAACCGCAACTGAGTTTGCAGAATGCCCCATAAGGAAACCTCTTGGCAATGACACAATCTCAATTGAATCAATATCTTCACTTTGAAATTGGTTGAAATCCAATGAATATAAGAAGGAAACAGGAACTCCATCAACCAAGTAATTTGTCTGCATAGATTCTACGCCATACAGCAAAACATCATTGGGCTGCCCAATAAATCCATAAGATCTCTCGAAGGTGAAAGGAAAGATTTTTAGAATATCGGCAGTGTTTCTATAATCATTTCTAAGAATATTCGTTCGGGAAATAAATGTGCTGCTGCTCATCAATGGCTGCTGATTTAAATAAATCAAAGAATCAGATTCGAATGCAACTGATGAGTCGGTCAAAGAAACAGCTGAACTATCAATTCCAGATAAAAGTGTATCAATAGCTGGCTGGCTTTCAATCAGCGACAAGGAATCTTTTCCTTGGCCTAAAGAGTCCCCTTCCGAATGATTTACTAATTCTTGTATGTTGGTGGATTGAAAAACATCAGCTGAGTCAATATTTTGTGCGATAACTCCAAAGTGAAAAAAAACAAGAATTGTAATTGCTGATTTGAGAAACATTAGAACAAAAATTTTTATCTTTAAATTATTAGATGAAAATAATCATTTAGAAGATAAGCATCAAAACTCGGATTGGCATTAATATCTCTTTGATAATTACTTTCATTTGTTCTTTAATTAATATTTTACTCCTTAATGAGTGCCTTTTAGGGGCTTATTAATAAGGGCTTTGAGTAATAAATATTTATACGGATTATTTCCTTTAATTAAAAATATCTTTAACTTCACCGTTGAAATAATATATTTTAATTAACTTAGAAAGGAATTATATGGCTGCTGCAAAACCTATGACCAAAAATCAAATTCTTGATCATATGGCAAAAAAGACCCAAGTCACCAAGAAATTAGCTGGTGAATTTATAGAGGAATTTGTAAAGCTATCTTACAAGGAAGCAAAAAAATCTTTTGTTATTCCTGGGCTTGGTAAATTGGTGGTTGTTAACAGAAAAGCTAGAATGGGACGAAATCCTGCTACCGGACAAACCATGCAAATTCCTGCAAAGAAAGTTTTGAAATTCAGAATTGCAAAAGCTGCAAAGGATGCAATCTTATAACAGTTTTTTGTAATTAAAAACTTGAAACCCGCTAGAATATTTTAGCGGGTTTTTAATTTTAAACGTGAATGTAAAGAAGGAAAAAATATGCAAAGTGCTTGTTTTCAATAACTTGATATTAATACTCGGCAGGCAGGGTTTTCAACTGCTGATAGGTAAACACGGGTCCATCTTTACATACATAAACATTTCCAACATTACATCTGCCACATTTGCCAAGCCCGCACTTCATCCGGTTTTCTAAAGTTGTAATGATATTCTCTTCAGCAAATCCAAGCTTTGTCAAAACCGGGATTGTAAATTTTATCATTATTGGCGGACCGCATACGATAGCAATCGTATTTTCACTTTGTTGTACAGCCTTCTCAACAATTGCAGGAACAAATCCTACCTCACCTTTCCAATCATTTGATTGGCCTCCGGGATCAACTGTAACAAATGTTTTTACATCCGGCATGCTTTGCCATTCATCCAACTCTTTTTTATAAATAAGGTCCTCAACTGAACGTGCACCATAAACAATTGTTACGGCTTTGAAGTCTTTTCTAAGGTCAAGCACATTCCAAATTACACATCGCACAGGTGCTAGCCCAATACCGCCTGCAATGAACAGAACATTCTTACCCTTCATTTCCTCAATGGGAAAATAATTGCCATACGGACCTCTGAATCCGATTACATCACCTACATCAAGTTTAGCTAATGCAGAAGTTACTTTACCAACTTTTTTAAACGAACACTCTATATATCCGCTTCTTGTGGGAGAGGAAGCAATACAAAAAGTAGATTCGCCTTCGCCAAACAAAGAGTACTCACCAAACTGTCCAGCTTTAAATGAAAATGATTTCGCAATTTCTTCATCTTTAAACTGAAGTTTAAATGTACGTGTATCCTTAGTTTCGTCTATAATATTTTTTATTACCATTAATTCAGGTTTGTAAATATTCATTAGTCCCTCAAACTTTATTAGCTGCTAATGAATGAACTTCTTTTGCTATCTGGCCAATATCAATTCCAACCGGACAACCTCTAGAGCATCTGCCGCAGCCGGTGCAGAGTATCTCATCAAACTTATCTACATAATATTTAAACTTATGAGAAATTCTTTGTCGATATCTTTGTGTTTGATTATGCCTTGGATTATGGCCCGAGCCATGAAGGGTGAATAAACTAAACTGACACGCATCCCAATTTTTCATTCTTCTGCCGCAGCTATAACCACACTCTTCATCAACAATATCAAAGCAATGGCAAACAGGACAAACGAATGCACACTGTCCGCATCCTAAACATATTTCACCTGCTCGTTCAAAATATTTATGCTCAAAGTTATTGCCAATCCAGCTGCGAATAACTTCGCTTTCGAAACCTTTTTCGGGAAGATTTATCTTCTTAAAAATCTGATCCGTTGTTTCAGGATTTCCTTCAGCAAACAGCTTTAAAAAGGGTTGTATAAACTCTCTGCCTTTTTCTGTAACAATTCTAATTGCAAAATTATTTTCATCAGTAGGAATCAGAAACAAATCGGAACCATCGCTACTAACAGGGCTTAGATTCACGGAAGTGCAGAAGCAAAACTCATCTCTATATTCGCATAGCATGCCAATGACGATTGAATTTTCTGCTTTCGTGTTGAAGAAGTTATCCTTGTAATCCCAGTTGAAAACTTTGCTCATTATGTTAATTGATTTAGCATCGCAAGGTTTAGATCCAAAGAAAACCATTTTTTCAGCCGACAGATTTGAGTCAATCAACTCAACACCATCATTCTTATTGTTGAAGTAGAAAATCGGTTCTGTCTTAGAGAAAACAAACTCTTTGAACGATGCTTTAGTTGGTTTTAGCTTTGAGCTTATATGTAATTCATCCGAGTTTGATATTTTTTCCCAACGAATTCCTTGTTTATCTTGAAGAATCAAAGTATAGTTAGCTTTTAGCAATTCTTCAGCAAAGATTTTTAGATTATTTAAAGTAATTAGTTTTTCATCCATATCATTTTTCTCATTTGATGAAATCTTGTCTGTCTTTCATATTGTATGTGCCGACAAGAGTTGGGGAATCTAAACTTACGCCAGCCGAATAATCAAATTCCTTTTTAGCTATTATGGACATTTTTCTATTCAACATCGAAAGAGGTATATCCATTGGGCAAACCCGTTCACACTCACCACATCCAATACATCTTCCACTAAGGTGAAAAGCTCGAATAATGTTCCATGAGAAATTACCTCTAGTGTGTGCACTGCTTTCAATCCAGCGAGGGACTGTTTTATCAACAATACATTGCTCGCAGTAGCAAAGAGGACAAACTTGTCGGCAGGCATAACATTTAATACATTTTTCAAATTGAGCCTCCCAGAAATCCCAACGTGAATCAGCATTAAGCTTCTCAACCTCTTTGATTTTCTCTCCTAATGTGTCTGCAGGTTCTTCAATATCTTTTGTTGTGCCAATCAATGCGTGATAAAGAGCAGGAGTGCGCACAGTACAGTTGATACATTTTTGTGCGAGCGTAGTTTTTTCAAAACTATTATCAAGCTGATTTACTGCACCGTTACAATTCATACCAATAATATAAACTTCATCTTTATTGATCTGATTTTCTTGTATAAGCTGAATTATTGCCTTCACATCGCAGCCCTTTGCAACGATACCGATGATGCCTTTCCCTTTAAATTCTTTGCGGGTAAGATAAACTGCAAGATTATTTACACAGTATTCATTGAACACAAGTCTATTAGCATCCGCGGCATTTCTTGCAATAAAAGGATAAGTTCTGTTATGACCATTTCCATTTGCATACCCGATAATAAGCTTGACTGTATTGTTAAGCAGCAGTTCTTTTGCCTTTTCTCTCAACTCATTCATGTAAAACAAATTCCTTATTTATCTTTTGATACTTTTTGAAAGGACCAACTTCTCGGACTGTATCTATAACTTCATTGATCACATCAACCCATTTCTTACCTTCAGAAGCCGAGACCCATGAAAAGTGCAACCTCGAAGAATCAATTCCAACGTAATTCATTAATTCGGAAAACAGAATAAACCTCCTTCTTGCATGAAGATTTCCAAGATTGTAATGACAATCTCCAGGATGACACCCCGAAACCAGCACTCCATCGGCACCTTTTTCAAAAGCTTTAATTATAAATACTGGATCAATTCTACCTGTACACGGCAAGCGAATCAAACGTACATTTGGCTGATATTTTAAGCGTGATGTGCCTGCAAGATCGGCACCCGTATAGGTACACCAGTTACAAACAAACGCTACAATTTTAGGTTGGAATTTTTCTTCTGACATTTTATAACCTTTTAACTCGATCTTTGTCGTTTAAACAAATGATTCTGAAAATGCATTAATCTCAGCATAAATTTGTTCATCATTAAATCCAATCAGCTCGATTGACTTTGATGGACAAGTTGCATTACAAGTTCCGCATCCCTGGCATAATCCGGCATTAACATGAGCAATATAGTCAATAATCTCACCGAGCTTATTTTTTACTTCTTTCTTTTCAATAGCATTGTAAGGACATACTTTCAAGCAATAGAAACATCCCGCACAATTAGCTTCATTAACCACTGCGACAGTCGGTTCTCTTTCAAGATAATCTGAACCAAAAAGCACAAGTGATTTTGCTGCTGCTGCAGATGCCATAGCAACAGATTCAGGAATATCCTTTGGTGATTGGCAAGCTCCAGCAAGAAAAACTCCTGCGGTACTCACTTCAACAGGACGAAGTTTGGGATGCACTTCCTGATAAAAACCATATTTATCGTATGGAACACCAATTGTTTGGGCCAGTTTGGAAGCATTTGGCTGCGCAACCATCGCTGTTGCAAGAACTACCATATCAGCATCTATTACCACCGGCATACCTGCAATTGTGTCCTCACCCTTAACGATGTATTTCCCATTTTGCCGATAGATTTTGGAAACCCGTCCGCGAATGTATTTTACACCATCTTCTTCAATAGCTCGGCGGACAAATTCTTCGTACATTTTTCCGCCAGCTCTTATATCCATGTAGAAAACATAAGCTTCGCCATCATGAACTTTATGCTTATAAAGCATGGCATGTTTTGCAGTATACATACAGCAGATTTTGCTGCAGTATGAGAATCCTTTTTGTTCATCTCTTGAACCGACACACTGAATAAAAACAATTTTCTTTGGTTGAGTTTTATCTGAAGGTCTCAGAATTTCTCCATTAGTCGGTCCAGAAGCGCTGGCTATCCTTTCAAACTGAAGCCCATCAATTACATCTTTATATTTACCGTAACCGTATTCGCCATAACCCTTGATTTCACTGTCTTCAGGCTTTTTGTCTATTGAGTAAAGCTTGTAGCCCGTTGCAATAACAATTGAGCCGACTTCTTCAGTAACTAGCGTATCTTGCTGCTCGAAAAGAATTGCTTCTCTGCCGCAAACCTTCAAACACATCTGGCATTTGCCGGTTTGGTAATAAGTACACACACTTCTATCTATTACAGGAATGTTAGGAACTGCCTGTGGGAAAGGGACATAAATTGCTGGTCGCGTTGCAAGACCTTCTTCAAATTCGTTAAATGCTTTTTTCTTGATAGGACATTTTTGAATACACAAACCACAGCCTGTACATTTTTCTTCATCGATTGAACGGGCCTTCTTTTTAATTGTAACAGTGAAGTTGCCGATGAATCCCTCAACTTTTTCAACTTCAGAGTAAGTTAACAATTTTATTTTGGGATGCTGATATACTTCAACCATGCGGGGAGTTAAAATACACTGTGAGCAATCGAGTGTTGGAAATGTCTCGGATAGTTGAGACATATGCCCGCCGATTGAGGGTTCTTTTTCCACAAGAACAACTTCGAATCCGCTGTTGGCGATATCTAATGCTGCTTGAATTCCCGAAATACCACCGCCGATTACGAGTGCTCGTTTCGTAACCGGAACTCTTATTGCGGTAAGCGGAATATTTCGCTTAACTTTTTCAACAGCAATACGAACTAAATCTAATGCTTTATCAGTTGCATCAGGAATATTATCATGAACCCATGAACATTGTTCTCTAACATTCGCAATTTCACACAGATATTTATTTATTCCGGCATCAGCAGCAGCTTTTCGAAAAGTTTTTTCGTGCATATGAGGGGAGCATGAAGCAACTACAACTGCATCCAATTTTTTTTCACGAATGGCATTTTTAATTACATTCTGCCCGGGGTCAGAACACATATACTTATTATCAACCGAGTAAGCAACGCCTGGAATTTTAGCGGCTCGCTGTGCTACGGTCGCACAATCAACAGTTTTACCAATATTTTCACCACAATGACAAACAAACACTCCAATCTTCATTTTACATCTCCGCCTTAACCATTTGTAAAAGATTAATTGCATCAACAAAATGGAGATTAATTCCCAATTCCTTTCCGTTCAACCCGAGCGCAATTCCAATCAGCTCAGATAAATAAAGCACCGGAATTTCTTCATGCGAAGGATACAATTTTTTAATTGCACGCTGCCGCATATCAAGATTTGAATGGCACATTGGACAGGCGACAACGATAACATGAGCACCATTTAATTTCGCATCATCCAAAATATTTTTTGAAAGGAAAGTAACAATATCTTTCCGTGCAATCGAATGTGCCCCGCCACAGCATTCTGTTTTATAATTCCACTCAACTGTTAAAGCACCGGTTGCAGAGATTATGTCCTCCATGGAAGTTGGATTTTCCGCATCATCAAATTTTGTTACCGCATTTGGGCGGACCAACAAACAACCATAGTAACATGCGACTTTTATATCTTTTAGACTTACTTTGACAAGGGACTTAATTTTTTCTTTACCAACTTTTTGTAAGAGTTGTACAATGTTGATTACTTCAGTACTGGAATTAAAATCTTCCTCAAGAACAAATTCAACTTTCTTTTTCAAATCTGCATTATGCGATATTTCATGCTTCGAGCCAATAAGTCTGTTATAACATGCAGCACACGGTGCAAGAAGTTCATTAAGATTTTGCTTTTGTGCAAGCATTAGATTTCGAGCAGGTAATGCAACCGAAAGCAGATGATTTGTTGCATGTGCCGAAGTTGCGCCGCAGCAGCACCAATCGTTTATCTCCTCAACTTGAACATCGAGTAAAGAAAGAACTTTCCGCAAAGACATGTCATATTCTTTTCCGGTACCAGTTAATGAACAGCCGGGATAATAACCAACTATCATTTCCTACCTCCCTTGCTCTTTGCGAAGATTTTTTTGACTGGTTTTTTATCTTTTACGTTATGAGGTAAAATATTCAGTTTACCTTTCATCAGCATTTCGGGAGCTACCTCTACATCTTGCATTAGGTTCAATGTCTTTAGCTTATAATCTCTTACTAAACCCAGTTCATATGCTCTGCCATGGTTTTCAATTTGATTGAGGAATGCTTTGTGAAATTCCATTGAATCTTTTTCGGAAGGTTTAATTCCTTTGTTTAAAGCTGTCTCCCGCATGGCATCCATAAATTTAGCGATATCAAAATTTTGAGGACATCTTGTTGAGCATGTTTGACAGCTTGCGCAAATCCAGATTGTTGATGAGGTTAAAGCTTTGTCATCAAAACCAAGCTGTACATATCTAACAACTTGATTTGGGGCATCAATCATAAAATTTCTTACAGGGCACCCCGCTGAACATTTACCGCATTGGTAGCATTGTAATACATTCAAAGATGTGTTTGAAAAAATTTCGTTTGATAGAGTGGTGTTGGCAGAATGGTGTGTACTCATGAATTTTTACTATTTGAGATGCTAATAGCACCAGTTTGTTTTAAAGTTAGTTATACTTAAGACGACTTGCCTTTTCAAAAAATATGCCCGATAATGATTTAAAAATCATTGAAAATATCAGACCTAAAGAGATTGACTTTATCAATTTTGTGAATTTAAAAATATTGCTTTAAGCAATTCTTCGGGTGATAAATAAAAAAAACTTTGTTTAAGTATCAGAAATGAAGTTTTTCAATTTATTTTAACTTAAAAAGATTTCACTTCGCTTTTCTCATGTATGAGAAGAAAAAACAATTGAGCTACCTTTAGCATACCCCATCATTAATTATTTAAGAATTTCATTGCTTTATTTATTTGCCACCAATACTTTTGAAGAGCAAATATAATTTCCTAAAGATAGATACAGTTCGGAGATTAAAATGACAATACGGGGTTTACTTTCATCTGCGCTTATTTTTGTTTTTCTTTTATCACATGTTCATATCAATTCACAAAGCACACAGGCGATGTACTATCTTAACTACTCGCGGTCAGTTAGTTCTATTGGTATGGGAGAACAAACTGTTACTTTAAGATCGAGTGAAGATGCACTCAATTACAATCCTGCAAATTTAGTTTTTGCAAAAGGATCAGCACTTTCATTTTTTCATCAGCCGTTTCAAATGGCTGCATTAATTGTTGAAATGCATATTCCGCTTAATTCATATTCTGCTGTTGTTAACTTCGAGGATATCGGAGCCTTTGGAATTGAATATGTTGATTGGAATTTGGGAAAAGTAGGTGTGACAACATCTCAAGATCCTGATGGCACTGGCGAATTAGCGGATCATTATGAAAGAAGTTTTTCTCTGGGTTATGCAAGGAAACTTTGTGATAATTTTTCTACCGGAATACAGTTGAGATATGCAAAGTCAAATTTAGGTGGACTTGCAACTTCCGAAGAGCTTTCTGCCTCTTCTGAAAAACTTTTCGTATCTGCTGGCTTAAATTATTCCCCGCAATTTTTAGAAAATAAACTCAACATTGGTTTTTCTCTTACCAACTTAGGAACTAAAATATGGTATGTTGATGAAGCCCAATCTGATCCGCCTCCTTCCAAACTTAATCTGGGAATAGGATTTGTTCCTGTAGAAAATAATTTCTACTCTCTACAGACACAGCTTGCGTTTTCAAAACCATTCGATGCACGACCCACCGAATCCTCTTTTGAAGGATTATTTAATGATTGGAAAGATTTTCCCAATGATGCTACACTGCACACTGGGATTGCTTTTAACTGGAAACCTTTGGATTTGGGAAATGGTTTTTCATTCTTCCAAGAATTTTATTTGGGGAATTATTCTGTTGGCAACAAAACTGGATTAAACAATTTTTATTCGCATGGCGGAAAAATCGGAATTGAGTTCAGCGGAATACAATTCGCTGCTGGTTATGCCGGCAGATGGCACAATGTTCATTCTCAATACTATTATCCATGGGCATTTCCGTGGGAGACTGTTCAATTTACTTTGGGTATAAATGAATTTCTGCCATGGGGGAAAGAAGAGCAAAAAGTTGATTATGCCAAACCAAAAAATATAATCTTATCATTCGGATTCGGAAGATCTTTTCGAATTGGCAAATTCAAGGAGATGTCTTACTTCGGTTACTCCGGTACAGAAGGTTTTGAGGACGGAAATATATTCTTCATTGAGGGGGCATTTTACATAAATGAAAATAATGCTCTTGTATCCAGTATTTTTTATAATCCATCTGATTATGTCGTAAAATATCAAGGGCAAGAATATTTTAGGAATAAAGTTGAAATATTCTCAATTGCATCATCTTACCGCTTTCATCCGTTGGAGACGTTTTTACCTCTTTTCATTCAAGGGGGATTATCAATTGTTCGATTAAATCCCACAAGTAAATATTTATATCCAAAATATGATTATAAAACCGCTCTGCTTTTTTTGATCGGCACGAATGTCACAGTTTATGAGGGAATAATTTTAACTCCCTTTGCAAATTACAACTTAATGCTCAGCAAAGATGGAAATAGTACTCCAAGACTCGGTGGTTTTAATCAATTTGATTTAGGAGTAAAAGTGGGATGTAAATTTTTACAGAGAAAATTATGAATCTAACGTTAAAGTCCATAAAGAAATTAATTGTTGCTGTTATCGGATTCACAATTTTAATCATTGGTGTGATTATGATTGTTCTGCCGGGTCCGGCTTTTATTGTCATACCGCTGGGTTTGGCAATCCTTGCAACAGAATTTGTCTGGGCGAAAAAATGGCTCAACAAAGTGAAAGAAGAAATTTCAGAACAGAAAAAAAAGCTTAAAATTTAGTTGTAATCAACTGGAATTTAGCGTTACTTCGTTTTCCGCGGCTTCTGAATATTCGCAACGGCATTTACATACTCTTCTTCAGTTATATATCCATCCTTGTTGGTGTCCCATGTTTTCCAATTTTTATCACCCGTATTTTTGTCTTTCCAAATTGTCATGAATTCAGCTTTGCTCAGCTTTCCATCTTTATTTTTGTCGGAGTTCTTAAGTATTTCTTTGAAAGCATTCCTTGCAGCTTTTTTCATGTCCTGGCTGAATGTGCTTGTACCCATAAGTAAAAACGATATAAGAAGAATTATTAATAAGAATAATTTTGAGTGTTTCATTTTAAATCCTTGAATTGTTTGAATTGATATGATTGAATGCAGTTTCCGAAGAGGATGATTTGATGCGAATTATTAAATTCCACATATTGATCACTTTATTCTATGTTATTAGAATAAGACAATGTGGGTGAGATTCACCTTTAAGGTGAGTCTCACCTCATTAATTACTTAGCTTTTGATTTCTTTTGAAAGTTACTCAAGTATTCTTCTTGGGTGATAACTCCGTCTTTATTTTTGTCATGCCATTTAAAGTTTTTCTCGGCAGGCTCAGCATTCTTTTTATACATTGCCATATACTCATCATGAGTGATCTTGCCGTCTTTATTTTTATCCATTTGTTTCAGCATATTTTTCCAGCCAATCGTTGGATCACCTTTTTTAGTCTGTGCCGTTGAAATATTGAAAGACAAAACCAATACCATTAGAAGAAAGATGATATTTTTCATGATTTACCTCTGAATAGTCTAGATTGAAAAGTTGATTGAAGTTTTTGGAGGGCAAAAATTTTGGCGGTTATACAACACCCGAAAAAATTCATTTATTCTCTAGTTATTAGAATAAAAGTTTATTTATACTTAAAACTTATATTAAACTTTTGTTTCTTCAAATACATCATAGGTGAGATTCACCTTTAAGGTGAGTCTCACCTAAAATTAAATTACCTTTTCAACTCCGGTATCCTTCCCGGCGTCCAGGGAATATTCAATCTTTCCATTTCCGTTTCGATTGATTTTAAATCAAAGTCATTTATCTGTTTCAGTTTCTCAATAATCGGCTGAATTTCTTCGAACAAAACATCGTACGCAACTTTTTGATTTTTGGTTACGTTAGATGTCGCTGAATATTGTGTGTAAATCATTGTTTCAAGTCTGTAAATCAATGGAACTTCTGCAGGCGGAATTTCTTCTCGACTTGCTGGCGGTGTAGAACCGTTAAACTTGAATAGCACATCGGATAATTCTTTTGCCACTTTATTTGCTTTACTTAACAATTCAAACGGTGCAGAGTAGCTGTTCAAAGCTTGACGGACAAAGTCCGTTCTCTTAACTAATTCTTCGGCAAACTTTTGTGCACCCATTACAGTTTTTGCAAGCAGCGATGTTTTTTTCTGGAAATCAACCATTTCTTGTCGGTTTGCAGCAGGCAGTGTGGTATTATTCAAAACGACTGCATTAAATTCAACAGGACCAAAAAGTCTCTTTTCCTCACCTCGAACTATCATAGACATCGATACAAAATATTTTCCCGGCATTGCAAGCAATCCGCTGCTGCTTTTCTCTGTTGTTTCAAACTTGTTATCTTTTAAATTTACAGGAGATGAGCTTTCGTATCTAAGATCCCACACTACCCTATTTATTCCGGCACTTGCTGATGAATTTATTTTTCTTACAATGTTTCCCGCATCATCAGTAATAGTAAAAACTAAATATGGTGTTTTTTCATCTGCCTCCATTCTCAACTCCTCAACAGTTGGCTGAGGAATAAATTCCCCTTTTTTAAATAGCTCTTTCTCTTTTTCCTTACGAGCTGCTTTCAAAGTTTTGGGAACTTCTTTCAAATAGTATGTGAAAACTGCACCATAATCTGGATTAGGTGCTTTGAAATATGCAGAACCTTGTCCGTATCTTCCATTTTTGGGAATGTACATTAATGCATCTCTAACAGGGAAAATAAATGCTTCTTTGTTGAGGAATTCTTTGTCAATCATTCTTAATGGAGAATAATCATCAAGGATATAAAATCCTCTGCCGAAAGTTGCAAGTACCAAATCTTTTTCTCTTTCTTGAATTACGATATCGGGAACTTTAATTGCTGGTAAACCGGATTTCAATTGAATCCATTTTTCACCGCCATCAATTGTGAAGAAAACTCCCCACTCAGTTCCAACAAAAAGAAGATTCGGTTTGGTAGGATCTTCAACAATTGTATTCACAGCTCCATTTTCTGGAAGATTTCCGGAAATTGATTTCCAGCTTTTACCTTTGTCATCACTTTTCAAAACGTATGGTTTGAAATCATCACGCTTATGATTGTTGAAAGCTGCGTACACAACGTTTTCATTAAACCTTGATGGAAGAATATCACTGACAAGAGTAAATTCTGGAACTCCTGGGAACTCATCAATCTTTCTCCAAGTTTTTTCATCTTCAGTAACTTGAATTAAACCATCATCGGTTCCAGCATAAAGTAAATTTTCTTTAAGAGGAGATTCAGCAAGAGAAACAATTAAACCATATTGTGATGTGCTTACATTTTTCTCTACAGCATCGATGCTCCAATATTTATCCATTACTTTAAATGAATTTCTATCGAGCTTTTTTGTCAAGTCATCACTTATCAACTGCCATGAGTCTCCTCTATCATCACTCCTAAAAACTTTTTCTGCAGCACAATACAAACGTGTTGGAGAATGTTTGCTGAGAATAAAAGGAGCATCCCAATACCACTTGTAAGTTTTTTCACCTTTAGTTGGCTCAGGACGAATATCAATTATCTCTCCGCTTTGCTTATCATATCTAATCATCCCACCATATTGCGATTCCGCATAAACTATATTTGTGTTTGTCGGATCAACAGCAGTCCAGAAGCCATCACCACCGTTTGTCATGAACCAATCTGAGTTAATAATTCCATCGGCGCTAATTGTGCGTGATGGCCCGCCCATGCTTTGGTTATCCTGTGTTCCTCCATAAACATTGTAGAATGGAAATTCGTTATCAACATTTACCCGATAAAATTGTGTGATAGGAAGATTTGCTTTGAATAGCCAACTTACTCCGCCATCAAATGTTTCATAGATTCCTCCATCACCGCCAATTAAGAAATGATTAGGATCGTTTGGTTCAATCCACATCGCATGATCATCAACATGACGATTATCCTGCCCAATATTTTTCCAAGTTTTACCGGCATCCAATGTTACTTTGGAGTACACATCCATCAGGTAGATTTTATCAACATTTTTGGGATCGCAGTAAATTTCATTGAAATATTGTCCTTTAGAATTCATATCACTCATCTTTTCCCACGAAGCACCTCGATTGGTTGAACGGAAAAATCCGCCTTGCTTTTCTGCAGCTTCAACACTTAAATAAATTACATCAGGATTTACTGGGGAAATGGCAATTCCCATTCCGCCTAGATCCACGCTTGGTAATCCTTTCATAATTTTTTCCCAAGTTGCACCGGCATCTGTTGATTTATAAACCGCAGATTCAGGTCCGCCGCCAATTTTTGTGAATACATGTCTTCGTCTTTGTTCGGATGTTGCGTACAGTACATCTGGATTTCTAGGATCATAAATTATATTGTTGACTCCCGTATTCTCACTAATTTTTAGAATGTTATTCCAGTTAACTCCGCCGTCAGTAGATTTGTACAAACCTCTATCACCGCCGGGTCCCCAAACGGAACCTTCAGCAGCAACATACACTACATTTGAATTTCGAGGATCAATCACAATACCACCTATTTGACGTGAATCCTTCAAGCCCATGTGTTTCCATGTTTGTCCGCCATCTATAGATTTGTAAACTCCGGTTCCATAACCAAGTGCACGCTGGTGATTATTCTCTCCGGTTCCAAGCCAAACAACATAAGGATTATTCGGATCGAGTGTTACACATCCCATTGCATAAGCTTGAATTGTATCTGCAATTGGCACCCATGTTGTTCCAGAGTTAGTGGTTTTCCATAAGCCGCCGCTTGATACTGCAACGTAATACTCGCTATGATTTTGAGGATTAACTGCGAAATCAGAAATTCTACCAGAGTTCCATGCGGGACCAATGTTTCTAAATTTCAATCCATTGAAAGTGCTGCTTTTTAGAAGATCTTTTTCTTCATCCTTTTTCTGAGGGCTGATCAAAATAAAAGGAATAAACAGCAGCCAGATGGCAGTTGAGAATCTGTTCATAAACGCTCCTATGCTTTGGGTATGATTTAAAAAGTCTGCAACAATGATAAGCAAAGTTAAGAAATTGTTACAAGTGAAAATGATGAGCGGTATGAATTAGACTTGAAAGTTCCTATGCGCCGATTTATTAGATAAAGCTTTTTACTTGCTCTTCCTTAGAGTCTTTGTGGCGTTTAATATTTCTGCTGCCACTAAGACTCAAAGGCACAAAGTGCTTTTCACGAGCAGTAAAATTAAATTGTTATTACTTACGCAAACTTCTTATCAACTTAAAAATGGTGTGAAGATGATGCGCTTCATGTAGAAGGAAAAATTCTGTCCAATCTATTAGATTCATTCTCCCAAATTTCCCGTGAACTCCGGTTCTTTGCAGTTCGGCTTCAGTAAGATTGGCAATTAGTTTCACAATCTCACTTCTTTTTTCATTTAGATGGGTCAATAATTGTTCAACTGTCATTGCGATAAATTTTGGAAACTCCGGATCTTCTTCAGGAATGTAAGCTGGAAACGTTGGATTATCTTCCTCAAGAATTCTTTTTGTCCTATCAATTACCCTTGGCTGATAGCATGTAAGATGCGCAATGTTTTCAAAAGCAGACCACTTGTCTGGAATTGGACGATACTTTAACTCTGATTCGCTTCGTCCAGAAATTAAAACATCAACAACCTCGTGCTGAGTTTTAAGCCGGCTTAATGTAACATTGCTTAAGGACATTTTAACTCCTCATCACAATCTTTATCTTCATCTTAATCTTACTCATACTCTTACTCTCCAAACTTATTCAGTAAGTCACCCACTGCATCCTTGTGAACCATAAAATCAACAATCTTCAGCTTAACATAATCTTCACTGTAGAAGTAGTAACCTTTGTCACCAACGTTGAATGAACCCGAACCGGAATCTTTAATCATGAACCAGTCCTTTCCATCTTTATTCATATATCCAACAAGGTGAATACCGTGATCATCGGTAGTTGTTTCATTACTGAACCGAAATTGACGAGCATTTTCATCTATGTATTCCGAGGGAATGTCGAAGGTTGGAACTAACGCAACTTTAAAGTGTGAGTCAATTCCAGATTCAGAAACATCACCGCCGATTGCCATTGTGTATCCTTTACGGATTGCGTTTTTAATTAAGCTCATATATTCATCAAGCGGAACATTGTAGTAGCTGCTATCCTTCCACCAGTTGTCCGGAACATCGTACATCATTTTTTTGTAGTAGGGTCCTTGCATCAATGAAATTATGTCAACATAGTCATCCAAATTCAAAGCAGCAACTTTTGTTAAGAACTCTTTTGGAGTATACTCTTTTCCTTCATAAGTAAATTTAGCTGGCGGTACACCGAGATAATAATTTAAAATTGATTTAACGGTGGCAATCACTTCCTCCTCATTCCATGCATTTCTTTCTTTTACTGATTCAAGGTACTTTGTTATTTCAGCGATTAACTTGCTGTGATCGTGAAATTTTTGTCCTGACATTTTACCACTGTAGCTTTCTGCGGGAACGATTCCGTACTGCTCCCAAATTCTTCTAACAGCGTTAGCTTCAGAACCTTCAGCTACATAAGAATTGCCTCTTTCTCTCACAAACCTTTTTACTTTTTCGACATACTCCCAGTAAGCAGTGTAAATTTCGGAGAGCTTAACTTTACGTTTGTTGATACGATAAATTTCAGATTCGAAGAATGATGTTGTAGAAAATGACCAGCATGTTCCAGTGTTTCCTTGCGATAATGGATCATTATGCCAGTAGTAAGTGAATTCATTTATAGATTTTGGAAGATCGAGGCCGGTAAAATCAACTTTAAATACTTTTTTCTTCTCTTCTTTTTTTCCAAAATAATCTTCAGATGCTTTTTTAATTTGTTCATAGAATTCGTTCTCATATACTCTCAAGTTTCCTTTATTCTTGAATTGCTGAGGAAATACTTCGCTAGAGGTATTTGTTAAGAGAATTAGTAATGAAAGAAAAAAAATATTTTTCATAATATATCCCGATACTTAATTATAGCATTAATTAGTGCTGTAAAAATAAGCAGTAAAGAAATAAATGGCACTAAGAATTTACAATTGCTGTGGTTTAATTTTTAACTTGTTAACCATTCAAATTTAACAGTATTTAATAGTATATATTGAGCTTAGGGTGCTTGGATTTACGATTAGGTAAATAAATTGTATTTAACTTGGTACGAG
>JACAFC010000192.1 GCA_013388515.1 Ignavibacteriaceae bacterium
GAGATCATCTTCTTCAATGAATTCCTGGAAATCTAGGCTTGAAAGGTTTTTGCTTTGATAAAGCTTTTCGTGGATTAAAGCCATAGATTTAACTCTGTTTTTGCTTTCTTCCAAAATTTCATTGGCTAACTTATCGGAAGTAAAGCCTGCTTGTAAATTTAGAAGACTCGAAATAATTTGAAGATTATTCTTTACCCGATGATGGATTTCCCTAAGAAGCACTTCTTTTTCTCTGAGAGAACCCTCAATTTGATCTAACACTTTTTTGCGTTCGGTTATATTATTAAATGTTACAACCACCCCAGTAATAACTTCATTTTCTAAAATTGGATGAGATGAATATTCTGCAGGAAAAATTGAATTGTCTTTACGTCGTAAAATTACTTCTTTGTTAATGTTTGCTTCACCAGATTTTATTGATTTCAATATTGGGCAATTCGAAGCTTCAAATAATTGTTTGTTCTCATTTTCGCAGCGAATAAAGTTAAGAATATCTTTTCCAATGCAGTCATTAAGCTTGTAACCAAGCATATTTAAGGCAGATTGGTTGATAAAGGTACATTTGCTGAAATTGTCTACTCCAAAAATTCCCTCGCCAGTTGATTCAAGCAAATCAGAAAGTTTTTTACCTGTTTTTTGCGACTTAATGAAAGAGACGGTGACCAGGGAAAAAAGCAAACTAATTAGTATACCTGAAAGAAGTAGTATGGTTGGTTTTTCAGAATAAAATGTATTCAAAAATTCTGGAAGCGCTGTAAACTTTAAAGTCCATATTCCCCCATAAAGCTCTAATGTCGTAGTTTTTATAATGTTATCGCCCTTGTTCCCAGTATGTAAAGTGTCGCTGTCATACATTAAATCTTTTTTTAATGTATCGCTTCCGGAATAAATTTGGAGATTAATGTTGCGTAGGTTGTTGCCTAGTGTACTTCTCATTAAATCTCTCATTTTGAAGGGGCTGTAAACGTAACCTTTGAATAATTCTCTTCGTTGTTCAACAGTTGGTTGGTGTATATTCTTCTGGTAAAATGGAATAAAAATTATAAACCCAGCCTGAATGTTGTATTCAGTTTCGCGTGTGAGTGAAATTTTACCAGTAATGGTTGTTTTACCATTATCTCGTGCTTGAAGCATGGCATATTTTCTAGTAGGTTCATACAGCAAGTCATAACCAAATGCTCGTTGATTTCGCTCATTAAAAGGTTCAATGTAAATAACAGATGTATACTCATCCCTAATACCAGCAGGCCAAATTTTGAAATGTGTATAGCCCTCACTTTGCATTGTTTTAACTATCTTTAAAGAATCGGAATGACGAAA
The DNA here is from genome assembly GCA_013388515.1 of Ignavibacteriaceae bacterium. GTDB lineage: Bacteria > Bacteroidota > Ignavibacteria > Ignavibacteriales > Ignavibacteriaceae > XYD12-FULL-36-8. The sequence continues at coordinate 1,321 of JACAFC010000192.1, forward strand.
TGAATATGAATAACCAATTCCGATAATACCCGGGAAGTTTTGAGTAATAAGAAGATTTTCAACATAGATTCTCCACTCTTCACGTGTTACAGTATCTGAAGCAGCAAACAAACCTATGCCGCCAAGTAAAACTTGTTCGTATGCAAATAGCTTTTTAATAATTGTTTGGCGGGTTTCACTAATTTTATAATCAAAGCCAATGCGTGCATCAACCTCATCATCTTTTCTCGCATCTGACCAGACAAGAAAAGTTAAAAATAGCGGGATCAAAAAAGCTATCCATGCCATTAGAATACTTCTCCCGTGGAATAATTTCATGAATGGCACGATCAAATTTGAGTTCAATATTTTTTTTATAGTTAACAAATTATTGATAGTCAAATAATTATAATATGATTAGGAAAAGTATTCGTATCAACCTTATTTAAGATAACAATTTGAGTTTTAAAAGAATATCTGTGATGATTAAATTATTAAAAATTAAAGATACCGTTATCTATTGGTTAAATTGTATTTTCATTGTCAATTATATTATATCAGATTAGTTTTGAGTTGGACTTCCAAAGGAATTATTTATGAAAATAACTGCCAATTTTATTCGATCACATAGTTTCCTGCTCAGTTTTCTTTTTGTTTTTAGTTATCAAATAAATTCTCAGATAATATTAGATACTGTAAAACACATACAAGTTGGGCCTGGTATGTATTACACAAAATATAATGTTAATTCAGTTCCTTGGAGTATTGATGTTTTTGAAGCCGACATGACTAATGAATATTTTTCTGTGGAAACAGTTAAAGCATATGAACTTTTAGCCGGGGGAAGAGAAAAGACCAGTTCTATGTCTGCACGACGAAACTATTTAGATCATTGGTCAGTTTGTGCTATTAACGGCGATTTTTTTAATCTCTCTACAGGAATGCCCAACAATATTCAAGTTGAAAATGGAGAAGTTTTGAGAAATGAACGTGCAGACTGGCCAACTGTAGGGTTTAACTCTCGTAATGAAGTATCTTTTTCGAATACATACTTAAAAAGCAGTCTGATTGTAAAGGATACACTTTTATTTGTTAACAGTATTAATACAACAAAATCGGATAATCAAATAGTCTTTTACAATAGTTTCTACGATAAAACAACTGGTACAACAACGAACGGTTTCGAAGCGGTAGTTAGTCCTCTTGAAGCATGGTTTGCTAATGATACTATTTATTGCATTGTGGATTCTATAACTCCTGAAGGTAATAATTCAAATATAACTCCTGGTTCAATTGTTATATCGGCAAGCGGCGTTATTGCAGCATACCTTTGGAAAAATATTGCGGTAAAAGATACTGTGAAAATAATCAATAACATTTCACCCTCCGTAAATAAACTAAAAGAGATGATGGGTGGTCATCCAATAATAATAAAAGACGGTTATTCTACATCAATGGACCCTAATGATTCTTTTGTCTATACTCGTCATCCACGTACCGCTGTAGGTGTAAATATTGATACAACCAAGTTGTTTTTTGTAACAGTGGATGGAAGACAATCTGCAAGTTTAGGAATGAATCTTTTTGAATTAGCTGATCTGATGCTGCAGTTAGGAGTTTATCAAGGGATAAATCTTGATGGCGGTGGATCAACAACTATGGTAATTAGAAATGAAGTCGTTAACTCTCCGTCGGATGTTTCAGGTGAAAGACCAGTATCAAATGCAATATTAGTTATCTCCAGTGCTCCATCCGATACTCTTAGTTATCTGAATGTATTCCCAAAATCTTCTGAAATTTTTCTAGGCAAGCAGATACAATTTTCTGTTTCCGCCACCGATAAGTTTTACAACCCAAGTTTTATTAATCCCTATCATGTGAAATATATGCTAAGTGATTCTTCTAAAGGGAATATAACCTCAACCGGTTTGTTTACTGCAAAGAATCATCCTGGAGAGTGTTACGTGATTGTTTCTTATGGTAATTTAATAGATTCTGCAAAGGTTATTGTTAAAGGAGTTGGCAAGATAGTACTTTCACCTGATGAAATTGTAACGGATAATAGTAGAATTGTTGTATTTACAGCCAAGGTGTATGATACTCAAGATTTGGTACAGGAAGTCTTACCACAAAATATAACCTGGAAAGTCTCCGATACTACCGTTGGAAGTATTGATATTGTTGGACAATTTCAGGGTAAACAAAATGGATTAACTAATGTTGTTTCATCTTATTTAGATAAATATGATACTTCGATTGTTAGAGTTGAAATTGGCAACGGAACAGTGGTTATTGATTCAATTGAATCGAATTCAAATTGGGAATATTCAACAGAGAATATGGACAGCAGCCTTACAAAAGTTTATTTTGTACCTTCGCCAAGTACTATTGGGGACTCATCTCTTAAACTTGAATATTCCTTTACATATTTAACATCACAATTTAATTGGGTTTATTTAAATACTAACACAGAAATTTTTGGAATACCTGATTCGATTATGCTGGATGTATTTTCAGATGGTGCTTCGCACAGAATCTTTTTTGATGTTGTGGACAATGACCAAAAACAGTTTAGAATTTCGTCTCATAAGTTTGCTAATAATGCTAATAACTTTGAAACAATTAGAGGAAGAATAGTAAGCTCTTCAAATGTAATTTTCCCATTAACACTAAAGAGAATTTCGATAGTACTCGGAAGCAGTCAGGTAGATAACAATGTTTATAATGGTGCAATTTATTTTGATAAACTAAAAGTAAAATATCCGATTCAAACGACATCTGCATCAAATGAATTACTCAGTCCAGAATCATTCCTTCTGAACCAGAATTTTCCAAATCCATTTAATCCTGAAACAAAAATAAGTTGGCAAACGCCCATCCAAACTCTGCAAACTCTAAAAGTTTATGATATTTTGGGCAAGGAAGTAGCAACTCTGTTAAATGAAGAGAAGCCTGCTGGGCGATATGAAGTAAGTTTTGAAGGAAATCATTTATCGAGCGGGGTGTATTTTTATCAACTCTGTGCAGGAAATTTTATAAACACAAAAAAAATGATTTTGCTCCGCTAATGTTTTTTAATTGTTACGTCAATTAGGTCTCTCTAGATAACAACATCCCTAGCAAAAAATTCTTGCCTTATTTAGGATTTTCAACCATAAGTAACAATTTCTTCCATAGAATAAATTAAATTTTTTAGCCAGCAATATTTTCTTAAGTTTACCAACCCTAAAAAATGTTTATCGAAATAAATAAAAAATCATTGATACATATCTATAAAGGAAGCAGATATTATGGCAGCAAATAATTCGAATGCCAATACAACCCTTAAAAGTAATTGGAAATTTCCAGAAGCATTTTGGACAGCTAATATTGTTGAGCTTTTTGAAAGAGCAGCATATTACGCCGTTTTTATAGCAATCACCTTATATCTCTCACGAATTGTTGGTTTTACTGATATTGAAGCTGGTTGGATTGGAGGTTTGTTTTCTGCAGGTTTATATTTTCTTCCCCCCTTCACCGGTGCATTTGCAGATAAAATCGGCTTTAGAAAGGCAATAATTCTTGCTTTTGCTTTGTTAACCGTAGGCTATTTTAATTTAGGTGTTTTGCCCTATAAATCAACAGTTCTGCCATCGCTTGTAATTCTTATGTTTGGGGGTTCTTTTATTAAATCAATTATTACAGGAACAGTTGCAAAAACAACTAACCATGAAACAAGGGCGAAAGGATACTCAATATTTTATGGAATGGTGAATGTAGGAGCTTTTCTTGGTAAAACTTTTGCATATCCACTAAGACTTGAATGGGGATTGATTTCTATAAATTATTACGCTGCGTTCATGACATTTATAGCGTTGATAACAGTTTTTTTCTTCTATAAAAGCGTAAGCATTGAAGGCGAAGGGAAGTCCTTTAAAGAAGTGTGGGATGGCTTTTTAAGAGTTGTTACTAATTTCAAATTATTTCTTTTGATCTTAATAGTTACGGGCTTTTGGATTATTCAGCATCAGCTGTATGCAACTATGCCAAAATATGTACTAAGAACAGTGGGCGAACATGCTTCGCCAGAGTGGATAGCCAACGTTAACCCATTTGTAGTAATGCTTACTGTTGTTTTTATTACCAATGCAATGAAGAAAGTACGAGC
>JACAFC010000163.1 GCA_013388515.1 Ignavibacteriaceae bacterium
CTCCTAATTCTTCCAATTGTGAATTGGTTCGCAAGAATCCATAGCGAGATCCTAATTCTTCCAATTGTGAATTGGTTCGCAAGAATCCATAGCGAGATCCTAATTCTTCCAATTGTGAATTAGTTCGCAAGAATCCGTAGCGAGATCCTAATTCTTCCAATTGTGAATTAGTTCGCAAGAATCCGTAGCGGCTGCCTAACTCTTGAAGTTGTGCAGATGACCTGCTTTCAAGAGAAGGGATATTCCATTGGGACTGCTCGGTAGATTGGATGTAGCTCTTCTCTACTGTAATTCTATCTTTCGTGATACGATTACGTTGAGCTTTTTCTACATTTTCCGGAACCTGAGCGGTACTAGAAATACAAAACACCGCTAACAGTAGGAAAAAGAGCATAGATTTTAGCATAGCATGCCCTTCTAGAAACATTAAAATTAATCCAATAGAAGGCTCAATTGGATTATTTTATTACTTTTACACGGTTAATACTTGATGACACCTATCAAGCATAGCTTGTGGCGAATATACATTTCACAATTTGCTTTGTCAATGTTTATTTTTGTAACATTGGTCACATTTGGTTTGGCTGAAAATCAAATTCTATGAAAAAAGCTGTTTTTTATGGGGTGCAAATGAAATTAATTATTGGAAATAATCTCATCGAAAATCATCATTGCATTGGCTCTGTGGGAACTGCTCAAATACATTTCCCTCATCCCCTCATCTAAAAATTGTTGAGCTAGATGATCAATTAAAGCCATGCCGTAAGAAGAAAATTCTTTAGCTTTAACAAAGTTCCCCCTTTCACTGTAATAAGTTGATAACTCAAAAAGAATTTTTGTCATCGTTTCATTAATATTTAAATCGCTCATAAGATTAAATGCTTTATCAAAATAAAATATAGAACTTTCCGCATAGTAAGCTTTATTCAGGCGGCTTAGTTTTCCCATTAAATACAGTTTTTCTATTTCCATATATACATTCGATTGGCAAACCTGTTCAAAATTTTTATCAGAAAGTTTCTTGAAAGCTTCTTCAAGTTCATTATTATTTAGATAATATTCTATTAGAAATACCATTACTTCAAAATAGTTAATGCGGTCTTCTTGAGCATAATAAACATCAGCCAGATCTATTAGTAGATTGCAGTTTGTCTTCTCATTATTAATGAATGCCTGCAGGCAGCTTAAATATTTTACATGCGCAGCAGGTCTTTCTGAGATAGATTCCTCCTCCAAAATTTTATTTAATTCCTGATATATTTTATTAAAATTTTTGAAGTGACCTATCCGGAAATACAATTTTGCCAATAAAAACAAGGATTCCGATTTTTCTATTTGATTTGACAATTTTTTAAGAGTTTCTCTTGAGTTTTCTAAAGACTGGATTCCATTTTGGTATTGACAAATGAACAAATATGTTTCGCCAAGATTAGCTTCGCTTTTAGCATATTCGATTTTTTCACCAATTGTACTAAAAATTAATGCAGCCCTTTTGTATTTATTAATCGATTCCTCAAATGATTGGCTGTTAAAATGATAAATGCCAAAATTCATCAAAAGCAAAGCCTGATAAGATAAATTACCAAGGGATGTACTTAACTCTAAAGATTTGTTCCAATGTTTTTCAACTTCCTCATATTCTTCTTTCATGTTAAAAATATTACCAATATTTCCTTCAATGGCAGCCATACGCTGTATTGAATTTGCTTTTTGGTATTCCAACATACATTTATTGAAATGGGATAGAGCTGTTTCAAGATCATGATTAAAATTTATGCTTATGAATCCAGATAAATTATATGCATCACCTTTATACTCGGGTAATAGTTCGGGGTCGTTAATAATTCTATTAGCTATTTCATCGGCAGTTTTAAAATTATTAAGATCCAACTCTCCCCAGGCAATATCGAGCAATAGTCTTGCTCTTTTATTGTTATCGTTTATTAATGGTACAATAACTTTTAATATTTCTAATCCATCCTCAACTTCACCCAATCTGATCATTGAGTTACCCTTAACAATCATTAATTCTCTTTTTTCACTCTCATCCATTTCATTATTAAGTAGTTCTTGTGCTAACTGGAACGCATTCTTATGATCATTTAAAACCGAGTACAATAAACATAGTTGGGTTTTAACTTCGTGCTCCTGTACATTATTAATAGGAAGCTTTAATAGTTTCTCCAACAATTCAAGTTTGTATTTTAGTGCAGATATTTTTTCTGCTTCTCTGATTTCAGACAGTAATAGGGAATAACTCTCATTAAATTCCTCAGCAATCTCATAATGTCTGGCTTGTTCAACTTTACTAAAATTCCACTGTTCATCACCTATTGTTACTGCTATTTTCTTATGAAAGTGCTTTTTGTCCGGAATTTGAGCATAAATAAAGTTTTTAATTCCTTCGGAGGAGAATATTAACCCAGTTTGTGAATGAGAAAGAAAAATATCTTTCCGTTTTAATTCGTCCACATTCCTTAAAAAATCGTGTTCTGATAATCCTGTTAACTTTATTAGATAATTTAAATCAGGAACTACCTCAAAAGATGATACCAGTTTTGCAATTTTAATTTCATCAGAACTAAGTGAATTATAGCGGATATTATAAATTTCATTAAATAGGTTACTGAGAACCTTCTGGGAGTTTTCGTCGGAGATGGTTTCTATTTTGTCATAATTAAATCTTATGATTTGAAGATAGACAATGTTTCGTAAAAACTCAGAAATATTTCCAGGTAAAAAATCAGCATAACGCATTACTAATTGTTTTACTGCATTAACAGGAAAAAATTCAGCAAACAAAGCATCTAACATTTCCTCGGTTTGGCTTGCTGTGAATGATGTTATGTTTAAATCGGTAAGGTTATTTAAAAAGCCAGAGACATAATTGTGATCAGATTTCTCAGTAACTATTAAATAGCAACCGTTAACCTGAAAAATTGGGAAAATTTCTTCGAAAATTCTTAAAACAAAACTATCATATAAATTTAAGTCATCAATGATGAGAATAATTTTGTCGATTTGAGTAACCTTATTCACAATCAGCTTAACATCGTTAACTAGATCTTTTGAACTATCAGATAATATTTTGCCATACAATTCAAGTGTTTCGTGATGTAATTTGTTAAACACAATATCATTGAAAAGTAACCTATTTAGAAAAGATTTAATCAGCTGAATACCGCTTCTTGTTCTATCATTTTGAATAAAGATGCTGTTCGCATAAATTGAGTACAGCTTGCGGCATATTTCAGATTTGCCCGATTTTTCAAATCCCCTAATAGCAATTACTTCACTTGTAGTTGGAGTTGTTACATACCGATTGACAATGTTTAAAATATCCAGCCTGTCTGAAAATGTTTTTACTGGCACCCAATATTGATAGATTTCTTCAGAAAGTGGAATGTTTAGATCGTATAATACTTGGTATGAGAAATAGTATCGGTCATTAGGATTTTTGCTGAGAAGTTTTTTAATAACATTTACTATCTCGGAATTAAATCTAGCCGCCGGAAATTCAAATTCCTTTTCAACGTGTGCCTTATATATTTCTAACTGATTGTTATTTGGAAACGGAAAACGTTTATAAACCAATTTATACAAAAGTATTCCGAGAGCATATAAATCAACACGATGATCATGCGGTTCTTTATTTAATAATTCGGGAGCAATATATTCGGCAGTTCCCGCAATACTGCCATCCTTGTTATTATTCCTCAATTTGGCAAACCCAAGATCAATCAGTTTGATTGAAATTTGCCCGTCGCTATTTCGGATTAAAATATTTTCGGTCTTTAGATCATAATAAATATAGTTGGATTGATGAAGATAGAACAAAACAGAACAAATTTGGGTAATAACTTCTTTCAAACCACTTTCATCGGCAATAAGATCATCTTTTAATTCCTCACCATCGAAATATTCCATAGCTAAAAATTTTGAACCAACTTCTACAGATTCATTTTCATTTGCCTCTATAATGGTACCGCGTTCATAAGCCTGAATAATGCTTGGATGGTCAAGGTTTTGAATGATTTCATATTCTTTTTTAAAGATCCCCTGTTCCTCCAATGTTGCGTTTTTGGACAGCACCTTAAGAGCAATTTTTTTATTAGCGCTTTCTATATCCTCACATAAGTAAACTATGCTTCTTCCCCTTCCTAAAACCTTTATTAGTCTAAATCTTCTATTTATCATTTCTGTAGCTGCGGATTAAAATGTACTTTTATTTTTTGTCCAATATCATTTGCAGAATATAATGTAAGAATTAAAATCGCTCCTGGAAAAAAAATCATCCACCACGCATTTTTTAGATAATTCTGGCCTGCTTCTATCATGTTTCCCCACGAAGGATAATTGGTGCCAGTACCAAGCCCAAGGTAACTTAATGCTGCCTCAGCTAAAATTACATTACCAAATTGAAAAATTAAATTAATGGTAATGGGAGTTAATAGAATAGGCAAAACTTCTTTTATTAATAATTTGGTATTTGAAAGTCCTATCATTTCAGCAGAAATAAAAAAATCTTTTTGTTTTAATGAAATAACTTCAGCTCTAACAATTTTGAACAAACTCATCCAGCCAGAAAAACCGAGTACTATAATTACTGAAAAAATAGAATTGCCAAATAGAGCTAAAATGATAATGATTAAAAAAATTGATGGAAATGCAAGAAAAGTATCTGCCAATCTATTCAATATTGAATTTGTGATTCCCCCAAAGTATCCCGCAGCAAAACCAAATAACATCCCCAATAAAAAAGAAAGAACTACAGCACTAATTCCTACAAATAGAGAGATTCGCGCTCCATAAACCAGTCTTGAGAAAATATCTCTTCCATATTCATCAGTACCTAATAGAAAGGTTTTTTGGCTTATTAATAAACTCATCCCAGCAATTTTTAAGCTGTCTTTAGAAATAGCATGTTGCTTTCCATTTTGGAAGTAATGAATAATTTTACCCGTTTTAATACTGTCAACAAAAAAAACATTTTCATCAAAAGATGATTTAACTGCTAATTTTTTACTATACAAGAATCTATCTAAAGATGAAGATTCGGTTTTGCTTTCGACTTCTAGTTTAAGCAGATTAATTTTGCTTAACGGAGGAAGAAGTTTTGTTATTCCAATGTTTTTTTGAAATTCAGGATGCGTAGTTATAATTATTGGAGAAAAGAAAAAGAAAAAAGCTAGGATAACCAACACAGTGGATGGAAAATCTATTTTAGCATTGAACACTTTGTGTTTGCGGCCCCAGAATAAAAAATAAATGGGAAGAAAAATGACCATTAAGCAAGAAAATAAATGTTCCAGGATTTCGAAACTTGTTTGTGATGCTGCAACAGAAAAATCAGTAATTAACAGTAAAACATATTCAACCCATAGCAAAATAATATTAAGGATTGAGCTAAACTGCGTGACAATAATTATAATGAACAAAACAATAATTAATTGCCATATTTTAGTGTTTTTGAACATTTAGTTTATTATATCTTTCGTTAATCTTTTGTCAAGCTTTGCCCGTACAAGATCTGCAAAAAGGTTACTTAATATAACCATTGTACCTGCTGTTAATGAGCATCCAATAATCAAAGGATAATCTCTTTGCATTATAGCATTAATTGTTAAGCGTCCCATTCCAGGTAAACTAAAAATTACTTCCGTAATTAGTGCCCCGCCCAATAAAATCCCAAGTTCTACGCCAGCGGCTGCAATAAAAGGACCAAGTGCATTTGGAATAATATGTTTCAGCATTATTGTTTTATCACTAAAACCATTTGCTTTTAAATTTAAAATGAAAAGTTTATTTATTGTCTCTTCAAAGCCATCCCTCAAATACCTATAAAAAACTGCAATTCCTCCTATTGCAAGCGTCATCACTGGCATAATTAAATGGGAAGCATAATCCAATACTTTTTGAATGAATGATTTTGAATCAAAATCATAAGAACGAAGTCCCGAAGAAGGTAAAAGTTCTAGTACATCCGAAAATATGAGGATGAGAAATACGCCTATTACAAATGACGGAAGTGAAAATATAATCAGGTTGAATTTTATTAATGCGCTATCCAATACTCCATTTAATTTTTTAACTGAGAGTGCCGCCAATATTCCGCTAACTGCTACTTGTAAAGTGAAACTTATTAGTGTAAATATTATTGTAAAAGGCAGAAATTGCATTATCAATTTTAACACAGGTTCTCGATAGTTATAGGATATTCCCAGCTCGCCGCTCATAAGATTAGTTAGAAACGACAAATATTGGTTCAATATTGTGTCGTTTAGGTCAAAATCAGCTTTAATTTTTTCTATTATCTCTGGACTTAGTTCAGGTGAAATAAATTTGTTAACAGGATTTCCAGGTGAGAGACGCAAAAGAATAAAAATAAATGTGATCATCAAAAAAAGAACAACTATTGACGTGAGCAGCCTTTTTAATAAAATTAAGAAAAATTCCTTGTTCATGGGGTACTATTCGGATAATCGGCTTGCACTATTTCAAAGTTAAAGTAATATAATCTTAATAAATTTGATGTTAAATTATTATTTTGTTGAATAAATACAAAAGAAATGCAAATAGTGTGATTAAAACTAATCTTAAGAAATTAATAGTTAATAAGGGGGAATATCATTCAACTCTTTTGAGAGAGGTTAGCTTTGAACTTTGTAAAAATAATATTTACTCAATAGTTGGCAAAAATGGAACGGGGAAAAGCACCCTAATTAAAGCTTTAACAGGTTTGCTAGACACTCGATTTTATACTATTGACGGCGAGGTATTTTATGATAATGTTAATTTACTAAACATCGACAGCGAACAATTAAGAAAGATTCGTAAAACCGGAATAAAATATGTTTTTCAAGACGCCCGCAATTGTTTTGACCCTCTCAAAAAATTAAGCTATTATTTTAAGAATACTACCTCCAATGAACTTGAAGTGAACGAATTACTCCAATATTTTTTACTTCCCAAAGCGAGCGAATTATTTAAATTGCGTTCTTATGAATTAAGCGGCGGAATGGCACAACGCATCAGTCTTATTCTTGCATTATTGGCTCATCCCGCACTAATAATATTGGATGAACCAACCTCAGGCATTGATTCAGCAATCGCAAATTTATTCTTGCTAAAACTGAAAGAGTATGTTATAACTAACCCATCGGCTATTTTAGTTGTAACTCAAGATATAACATTTGCTGAAAAGATTAGTGATAAAATAGCACTGCTAACCAACCATACCTTAACAGAATTTTTTCCGCCATCAATTTTTTTTGAATACCATAAAAATGCTGGATTAGATGATCTCATTCAATCATATATTAAGCTTGAGAAATGAAAAATATTGTTGAGATTAAAAACCTTTGCTACTCTGTTTCCGAAAGTGCTGTGTTCACCAAACCAACTGAAAAATTTATTTTGGAAAACATTTCTTTTTCAGTTCAACAAGGAAAAATTGTTGGGGTAGCGGGTGAATCGGGCAGCGGAAAAACAACATTGGCAAAAATTATTGCAGGCATACTACCACCCACCTCTGGAACCATTACTTTTGATCTATCCGATGAATGGAAAAACACAACCACCAAACCAGTTCAAATACTATTTCAAAATTCTACCGATATATTAAATCCTCTAAGAAACATTGATGATATTCTTGATGAAGCTATTGAAACTAGATATCGAAAAAATGACATGGAACTTAAGAAAAATATTTTGGAGGCTGTTAAAGTTCCAGAAAAGCTGAGTCACAAAAAGGGATTTGAACTTAGCGGAGGTGAACAACAAAGAATTGCACTAGCTAGAATTTTGGCCGTTAAGCCGGAAATTCTAATTTTGGACGAACCGTTCTCCGCACAAGATCCTCCATCCCAACTTAACCTGCTAAATCTTTTGGGGGCAATTAATAAAGAATATCATATTACTATGCTGTGTATTTCGCACAATCTAAAAATACTTAGAGAACTATGCGATGAAATCATAATAATCTACAAAGGTAAAATTGTTGAAAGCGGTTATGTAAGAGATGTTCTTGTAAATCCCAAGAATGCATATACAAAATTTCTGCTTAAAGCCGAAAATTATTCTCTCAGTTACAATGAGATACAAAATGAGCTTGAGGATTTAAGAATTGAATAAGACAAATGTCATTAGGCTGCTCGAGGCTAATAAAATTTCACATGAAATTAAAACTTATGATTTTGATGAAAGTGATTTAAGCGGAATTTCAGTTGCTAAAAAAATTGGCATTGATGAAGATTTTGTGTTTAAAACTTTAGTAGCAGATGGTGATAAAACAGGATATTTGGTGTTCTGTATTCCCGTTAATTCAGAACTCAACTTAAAGAAAGCAGCAAGGGCAAGTGATAACAAAAATGTGGAATTAATACCTGTTAAAAATTTGCTAAACTTGACTGGATATGTCCGTGGCGGATGTTCTCCGATTGGAATGAAAAAGAAGTTTCCGACTTTTATTGATGAAACTGCACAACTTTGTGAAAAGATTTTCTTTTCAGCTGGAATCAGAGGAATTCAAATTGGATTGCTTCCGGATGATTTATTAAAAGTAACCGATGCTTCTTATGCTGATTTAATCTAGACGCAGAATAAAAAATTTTAGTAAAATAAAGTAAAAAATTCAAAAAATTTGAAATTCTTTGCAATTACTTCCTTTTTTAGACCAGCACATTTAGCTATATTTCCGCATAAAATTTAGGAGAAAAAAATGGCAAAACAACAATCATTTGCAGACAAAGCAAAAGCAAAAAAGAAAGACGCACATGTGAACGTTAAAGTAATTAAAGCAATCAAAACTGATAAAGGCGCATACAAATTCAGCGAAAAGTTTGTTAAGCTTGATGATATTAGCAAGGTTAATACAATAAAATAAATCTTTTACAATAGTGAGACTTACGGTGCATGTGAGTCTCACTTAAGCTTTCATTCAAACAACTCTAAACTCAAACTTCCTTCAAGCTCAAGTAATTTTTCTTTTAACGAGATTCCCCCAGAATAACCACCTAAACTACCATTCGAAGCAATTACTCTATGGCAAGGAATAATTATTGGAATATGATTAGTACTATTAGCTCTTCCTATTGCGCGAACCGCATTTTTATTGCCGATTCTAATGGCAACTTCCTTGTAAGTTTTCAATTTTCCATAAGGAATCTTCATCAACTCGTTCCAAACCTTTTTCTGGAACTCAGTTCCCTCGATATCTAAAGGAACGTTAAATTTTTTGCGTTCCCCATTAAAATATTCTTTTAACTCATTAAAAATATTAAACATGTAAGGATCGTCGGGGTGGAGTTTAGTTATAGAAGGAGAGTTTACTTTAGTTTCTTTGTAATTCAAAAAAATTCTTCGTATTCCTTTATGTGTGGAGTATACCTGAAAATAAACTCCAGCAATCTTAAGAGAGGAATAATATTGAATATCTAAATTTTTCATAAATCATCTTAAAAATGATTGAGTTCAATTTATGAAAAAGTATAAAAAGGAGGAAATGATTTTAAGAGTATAAAAATTCCAAGAATTTATCAACCATTAAGAGGAATAAAACTTTGGGATATTTAATCCATTAAGCAGCTATAACCTCTATTGCAGAATTGACATCTCTGCGAAGCAGCCCTTCAATAGCTCTTAAAGTTCCTGAAATTGAACTTGGGCATCCACCGCACGCTCCTTGGTATCTGATGGTAACTTTATAGCCATCAATCCCAAGAACTTCCAACCCGCCTCCATCACCAGCCAAAGCCGGGCGAACTCGATTATCTAAAATTTCATTTATTTGTTTTAGTAGAGCACTCTCACTTTCATTTTGCGGTTGTAAATTTTTTTCTGCAGGAATCAAATTTTTCTCAAAGGACCCAAGAAATTTGACCAAAACTTTTTGTATTTGCCCCCAGTTGGCATCCTTTGCTTTTTCCACAGTTATAAATTTTTCAGTGTAATAAACTGAAATTACCCCATGAATTTCGAAAATACCTTTAGCGAGCGGATCATTGGCTGCATCGTTTTTATTACCAAAATGTCTCCTTTCATACTTCAATAGAGGTTCATTCAAAATAAATTTTAATGCATGCGGGTTTGGTGTTAGATCTACATCTTCAATTTGTAACATAATTTCTCCATTAAAATGTCTGGTAAAAAATAAGACTTAATGCTAACTGCTTCAAGTCAATTTCAACAATTATTCCAAAAAGATTTTTAGACAACAAAAGTATAAATTTGACAGAAAAATTTGGAAATGTATTACTCATGAAGAATATTCTAATTGTTTTTACGGGCGGCACTTTCTCAATGATGATAGACGAACAAACTGGTGGTGCTGTTCCCAGATTTTCTGGTGAGGAATTGCTTAAAAAAATACCTGAAGCTAAAAAACTAGCAAAAATTACATGCTTCGATTTTGGCAAATATCCAGGTCCTCACATGACTCCCAAACTCATGTTTAAGCTTTCAAAGATTATTAGAAATGAAATCTTACGAAGAAAATACGATGGAGTAATAGTTACTCATGGTACAGATACCTTAGAAGAAACTGCATACTTGTTGGATCTAACGATAAAAACGGAAACCCCAATTGTTGTGATTGGATCAATGAAAAACAGCTCTGAGCCAGAATGGGATGGGCCTCAGAATTTAATTAATGCTATACATGTTTGTCTTAACCACAACTGCCGCAATTTAGGAGTACTGGTTTGCCTAAATGGGGAGATAAATGCTGCTAGTGAGGTCACAAAAATTTACACCGAACAAATAGACAGTTTTAGAAGTTTAGATTTTGGAGCACTTGGATTTGTTGAAAAAGAAAAAGTAATATTAAATAGGCTTCCTAAAAAACTCGAAACAATAAATACAAAAAAAATCATAACTCGTGTTGACCTCCTAACTGTTTACGCCGGTATGGATGAAAAGTTCTTCAGATATTCTGCTGATAGTAAAACCAAGGGATTAGTAGTAGAAGCATTAGGAGTTGGCAATGTTCCCCCTGCAGCTTTTGATGGAATTAAATATGTAATAGATAAAAATATACCTGTGGTTTTAGTTTCTCGCTGCCCAGCTGGCGAAACCCTCGATATTTACAGCTATCCCGGAGCTGGGAAATGGTTACATAAAATTGGAGTAATCTTTGCTGACTATTTAAACGGGCAAAAAGCTCGCATCAAACTGATGTTGGCATTGGGTGTTACAAACAACAGAAGAAATCTTGAAAAATTATTTTCTTGATTAGCTGATATTTTTTTTGAAGGACTGCCTATTTTTTTAGAAAACCATATTTCTTAATATGCTTATAAGCCAAATAAGCAACAGCACCAGCCTGCATCATCCCTAGTGCATATCTGAAAGAATTTAATTTTGAATCGCTCATATATTTCCGATATAATGGCTGAGTCATGTCATTGAAATTTGTTGTTTCATGATTTGTTGATGCATTATTGGCCGACATCGCATAAGCAGTCCAGAGCCAGCTTGTATTTGGGTCCTCATTAAGAATAATTGACTTATTTAGACTTTGCAAATCCAAGTAAAAATCAAAATCCTCTAGTTTATAATTTAATTTGGGAATCCCTATATGAGTTGCAGTATTAAGTGAGTCAGCAGCTTCTTGGGAATAAATGTCTGACAAGAACACAATGATAAAAAAACTTGTTGCTAAAAAATGATGCATATTTTAATGTGAAGATTCGGTAAACTTAAAAAAGCACAAAGGTTTAATTCAAATAAATTACACTACTAATTATTTTGCACAAAATTTTAGTTATAATGCTGCAAAGTTTCAGCTTATCATTTCTTCAAGATCAACTTTAATTGGTTTATTAATTTTTTTCCCAAGAAACAGTTCAGCTACTTCTTGAAATTTTGTTGGTATATCGCTAACAAATACATCAAGATTTCCATGGTTTTTGTGCCTAGTTTCCAAACCTCTTTTATGAATTTCGCTTTTAACAACCTCGGCAGTTGCAATGCCTGAATCAATTAGAGTTACTTTATTTCCCATTACCTCTTGGATTACATCTGCAAGAATTGGATAATGGGTACAGCCTAAAACAAGTGTATCAATTCGATGAGATGTTAACTCCTTCAAGTATTCTTTTGCAATTTCGTATGTTGCGCGATGATGGGTCCAGCCTTCTTCCGCTAGTGGTACAAAAAGCGGGCAGGCTTTTTCAACTACTTCTATTTTATTATTAATTTTTTTAATTACCTTAGAATAAGCTTGGTTGGTTATGGTGGCGCGCGTTCCAATAACTCCAATTTTCATGTTTTTTGTTTCATCCACAGCCATTTCGGCGCCAGGAAATATTACACCTATGACAGGAATATTAAATTTTCTTTGAAGTTCAGGTAAAGCGATTGACGAAGCTGTATTACAAGCTACAACTACCAGCTTTACATTTTTGTGCAAAAGAAAATTTGTATCTTGGATTGAGTATTCAATAACGGTTGAATTTGATTTGGATCCATAGGGAACACGAGCAGTATCTCCAAAATAAACTATATGTTCATTTGGTAAAACAGAAAAAAGCCTTTTCACTACTGTTAGCCCGCCTATTCCAGAATCAAATACCCCAATTGGCCTATCATTGTACAATTTATTCAACTAATTACCCTATAACATTTGGTTGATGGTTTGCGTGAGTTCGTGTTTAACAAACTCCTGATCGTAGGAAGGGATTTTTTTGCCATTTCTATCCAGTACATAAAATGAATCCACAATATCATCTTCCCTAGTAGAAATTTTTGCAAAAAATATAACCAGCCCCAATTCGTTCATTTTCGAAGTTACCTGATAAAGAAACCCAAGTTTATCGGGAGAAAACACATCTATGATCGTATACTTATCATGTTCTTCAAATAAAATTTTTACTTTCCCGGTACGTTTAAATAATTTGCTTTCTATTCTTTTCCAACGCGATTTCATACGCGCAAATTCAACATTTAGCTTGAGCATTTCGGAAATTACGGCTTCCATATCAGAATTAATTTTGTTATAACGGGCCGGGTCAAGTTTTTTATGTGTCCGAAAGTCAGTCACATTAAAAGTATCTATAACAACGCCATCTCTTCTTGTAAAAATTTTTGCATCGTGAATATTTGCATCGTTTATAG
The DNA here is from genome assembly GCA_013388515.1 of Ignavibacteriaceae bacterium. Classification (GTDB taxonomy): domain Bacteria; phylum Bacteroidota; class Ignavibacteria; order Ignavibacteriales; family Ignavibacteriaceae; genus XYD12-FULL-36-8. The sequence continues at coordinate 13,114 of JACAFC010000163.1, forward strand.
ATAGAACTCCGCAGATTTTTGATAGTAAGGAAGGAAAATCCATAGTTATAACTGTAACATTTGTAAAACTTTCAAGTTCTTTAAAAACAGTAGATACTTTTACTCCTTTCTGGATTTCCTCAATATGCTTAGCAATTTCTTTGTCTGAAAACTGATAAATGTAAGATGAATCTGTTATAGATTCCATATGTTCCTGGACATGCTCATCCGAAATTAATTCAGAATGTTTGCTTATTTCACCTGGAACAAAATAGGAGCCAGACATTAATAATTCTTCTCCAGATATTTGTTCTTCAAGCATCGAGCGGGATTTTCTATAAAGTTCAGCAAGCAGTTCACTTTTCCAAGAAGTCCATACTGCAGGGTTGACTGCCGATAGATCTGCATAAGTAACCAGGTAAAGTAAATCTAATTCTTCAACAGATTTAAAGTTTGCCGTAAAGTTATTTAGTGTTTCTGGATCACTTAGGTTTCTACGAAATGCAATTTGCTCCATGTATAAATGGTTTCGAACCAATAAAGTGACTTTCTCAATTTCTTGGTCTGTGTAACCAAGTGTGTAAAGTATTGATGCGGCAATCTCTACTCCGAGTATTTCATGTCCTGCTATATTAATTGGTTTTGCAATATCATGAAAAAGCAATCCCAGATAAAGAATTTCTTTATTTTCAATGTTATCTAAAATCTTCCCCAAGTTGGAAGTGTTTCTATTTAACTTCTCAATATTTTTTATTGTAAGAAGCGTATGCTCATCGGTTGTATAACAATGATAAACTCCATGCTGAACAAAACCGACCAAATCTTTAAATGCCGGCAGCAGTATACCAAGTACACCAAATTGGTTCATAAGCGCTAAAGTATTGCCAACATTTTTTTCCAGCTTTAGGATTTCGCGGAAGAAAACGGCAGACTCTGCATCGAACGTATCAATGGCAGTGTAGTTTTCCACAAACTCTAGTACTAATCGTCTTAGGTTTTCATCGAGATGAGCGTTGTTAAGCCCAGTGTAATAAAAAGCGCGTAAAATATCTGAAAAGGTTAGCTTTAGCGAATGTTTTAGATATAATTTTTTACCGGCAAGACTAAAATCATCATCAAGATCTATTGTTAGATTGTTAGAGGTAGTAATTGCAGCTGCTTCTTCAAAATATTTGACCATTCCATAAGAGAACCTTTGAATGGCATTAGCAGCTGAAAAATATTCCTTCATATAAACTGTTAGTCCATCTTTTTCCAAGCTATTTAGGTTGGCAATTTTTTTCTGCAAATTAAATTCTAATCTATCGTTTTTTTGAAGAGAATAAAGATGGATTAAATTTCGAGCATTTAAAATCTGATTGTAACTTATTAATAGAATTTTTGCTTCAGTCTGTGAAATAATATTCGCCGATTTAAGTAACTCAATAAAACTTTCTGCTTGTGTAGTTTCGTTTTGTTTATTTAACAAAGTTTTGTTTAAAAGAATATACATCCACTCAACCGCTTGAAAGTCTCGCAAACCCCCAGGAGATAGTTTAACATTTGGTTCTAATGTTTTCGGAGAATCGCCATACTTTTGGTATCTATCACCTATATCTTTAATGAGTTCAGAGACAATGTTTTTTTGAACTTTTGCAGTTAGCTGTGAAAATAAAATATCGTTCCATTCGTTATAAATGCTCTCAGAACCAAAAAGTAACCTGGTTTCAAAGAATTGAGTAAAGGTGTGCAAATCTGTCTTCAGAAATTTTTCAATATCAGAAAATTCACGAACAGTGTGAGAAACATCTATACCGTTATCCCATAATTTTTGAACTACTTCACTTATTTCATTTTTCACTTCTTTAACAGAGTGAGTAATAAACATCAAGTCTATATCCGAAAAAGGAGATAGCTCACGCCTGCTAAAGCTGCCAGCAGATACTAAAGCAAAATTACTTTTTTTTCCCACAACCAATTTCTGAATGTGTTCTTCAACCAGCAGACTATATTCCATGCTGGCTTTTAAAGCATTTTTTTTCCCAAAACCTTTTTCAAAGAATTCTTCCTTTGATGCTTTAAATTGACTCTTGTTTGAACTATCAATTGGCATTGTGTTGGTCAGCGTAAAATTAGGATTTGTGTTGAAAAGATTTTTTTTGGAATTCTGCTACTACTACCGAAGATATCCCTCCCCGCACATTAAATTCAGAAGTAATTTTCATATAACGCGGTTTGCAAACGCTCACTAAGTCATCAAGAATTTTGTTTGTAACACTTTCATAAAATATACCTTCGGTCCTATATGAATTTAGATAAATTTTCAACGATTTTAATTCAACACATAGTTTATCAGGAATATATTCAATTGTGATTTTTCCAAAATCCGGTTGGCCGGTTTTAGGACACAAAGATGTGAACTCTGGAGCTATATGAGTAATATTATAATTTCGGGTTATATACTCGTTTTTAAAAACTTCAAGTAATTTAATTTTATCCATACTTTAGAGAGTTAATTAATAAAATTTAAGTGCAATATATAGGTTTTTTTTTGTATTTAATTGGATCTTCAATACCGGCACTTTGAAATCCCCTCAATCTCAATGCACAACTATCGCAAACTCCGCAAGCCTCAGATTCTTCTTGATAGCACGACCAAGTTAGGTAAATAGGTGCTCCCAGATTTAAGCCAGTTTTTATAATCTCAGCTTTTGATAAACTAATCAGTGGCGTAAAAATATTAATTGAAGTTGATGGCTTGGTTCCAAAATCAATCGCCTTGTTAAATGCCCTAAAAAACTCAGGTCTGCAATCTGGGTAACCCGAAGAATCTTCCCAAACAGCTCCGATAAAAATTGCATTAGCATTAATTACTTCAGCCCAGCTTGCACATGCCGAAAGTATGTGTGCATTTCTAAAAGGAACATACGATGTTGGAATTTCCTTATTAGATAAATCTGCCTTGCTTACTTCGATGTTTAAATCTGTTAAAGAGGAGCCACCGATTAATGCTAGGTGTTTCAAATCAACTATAAGTCTTTCTTTAACATTATAAAAATCAGCAACGTCATTAAAAGCCTTAAGTTCTCGGTTTTCTGTTCTTTGCCCATAGTTGATATGAAGAAAAGCAAGTTCATAATCACTTGCAGCAACCGCAGCTGTAACACAACTATCCATTCCACCACTTACTGCAATAACGGCTTTACTTTTTTTAGTCACTTTCGAATTTCACTTTAATTTGATACAAAAATAATTAATAGATAATCCACAAAGAAATAAAATTCCAGCACTAGCCCTCGAATAATTGCTGGGGTTAATCCAGTTAGCTATTTTTGTTAACTCAAATTAAGAATTATCTAACCAAACATGTGAGGAAAAAAATGCGCACCAAATTAATTGCCGGAAATTGGAAAATGAACAATGATTTAAATGAATCAAAAGTTTTAATTGCCAAATTAGCAAAGTCATTAAAAGATTTAGAGCTTAATTGTGAAGTAGTAATTTGTCCACCATATACATCCCTTTCAGAATCAGCCACAGCAATTGTGGGTACAAAAATTAAGTTGGGTGCACAGAATCTGCATCAGGAGGAAAGCGGTGCTTATACAGGTGAAGTTTCAGCAAAAATGCTCTTAAGTACCGGTTGTGAATATGTGATTATTGGACATTCTGAAAGAAGAACAATATTTAAGGAAAATGATGAGCTTATAAACAAGAAAATCGATCGTGCATTAAAAAATAACCTAAAACCAATTTTTTGTGTAGGTGAATTGCTTGAAGAGCGAGAAAATAACATAACCGAAAAAGTAATTGAATCTCAAGTTCTGGGTGGTCTAAATGGATTTTCTGAAAATGAATTAGCAGATCTGATTATAGCATATGAGCCTGTTTGGGCTATTGGTACTGGTAAAACAGCCACTCCTGAACAAGCGGAAGATGTACATAAATTCATTAGAGATTTATTAGAGAAGCGATTTTCAAAAGAATTTGCTGAAAAATTGCTAATTCTTTATGGTGGAAGTGTAAAACCCGAAAATTCTAAAGAACTATTATCACAGAAAAATATTGACGGAGCATTGGTTGGTGGCGCGTGTTTAAAAGCCGAATCCTTTGTCGGTATTATACAGTCTGCCTGATTTAAATAAAATTATAGATAATAGCCATAACTCCTTTGAAAAAAGGAGTTATCTTGGCTATTAAATTGATTTCGCTTTCATTCCTTCGTATATTTGCAAAGTTTTTTTATTCTTTTCCCAATATATTGGATGGTCTTCCTGAAATATTTCTATCTATTAATAATATCATTCCTCGTCCTGATTAATAGTTGGCTATCAGGTCAAATTTTATTCAAAAATCTACCTCAAAAAGAGAGCTTAATAAATGATTCTCTTTTCTTCGATATTGGAAAAACGAGAAAAATTAAGCTGCTGCATGGAAATTGGAAGGTTTATAGTGAAAAATCAGATAAGGCTGAACAGGTGGATGTTGAAATTCCATCAATTTTTGAAGGTGAGACTGACTTTATATTTGAGAAGTCTTTCACATTAAACACAACTGATATTGCAAATTCAAAGCTAACTCTTCATTTCTTGGGTCTAAACTACTCTGCGGACATTTCACTTAATAATATAAGTATCTACCGTCACACCGGGGGCGAGTACCCTTTTTCATTTGATTTACCTAAAGATATACTTCGCTCACATAAAGCAAACGTGCTAAAAGTAAGATTATCCAACGTCTCTAATTCTGAAACTACAATACCTGTTAAACAAAAGTTTCTATTCCCCAAAATTGGTGGTGGAATTTTTAGGGATGTCTACATTCATTTCACACCCAACGTTTTTATTTCAAATATAAACTCAAATATTAAATTTGATGAAAAGTCAAAGAAATATTATCTGATAAGTAAACTAAAAATAGAAAACAAAGAAGTAAGTGTAATAAAGGACACAAGCGGGAATTCTGAACTTTTTACGTTGAACACAACACTACGGTCTTCTTATGGCGAGATCCAGATCAAAACCAACGAGACAAAATTTCATTTAGGTAAAAATAAAGAAATTTACTTAACCCACAGTTTTGAATTAAACCCCGGAATGTTTTGGAGCCCAGCAAACCCAAAATCATATTTACTAAGTGCGGCTATTATAAGGGCCGAAAATTTAGTTGATAGGACTGTTCAACCAATCGCCCTTTATGACTTGGATGTTAAGAACGATGTGATGATGCTGAACAATCAAGATATTAAACTTAGCGGTGTTACTTACTATCCTATTTATGAAGACCTTGGCGGTTTGATAAGTTACACGCAAATGGAAAGGGATATAAAACTTATTAAAGAAACGGGCTTCAATGTAATTAGGTTTGCCAAAAGAATACCTCATCCGTATTATTTGACACTTTGCCAACAATATGGACTGCTGCCTTTTATTGAGTTACCCATTAATTCAGTACCATCAAATATTCTTAGTCAAAACGAATTTAATGATCGAGTTTCTAATTATCTTAATTTCTTTTTAAAAGGCTTCCGAAACCGTTTTGTTGCAGCTATTGGATTAGGTAGCTCTTTTAATGGCAATTCTGAAATTGATATTAAATTCATTGGAAACTTGGCTCAATTGCTTAAGAAAAAAACCGATGCAATTACTTATGCTTCTTTCTTAGATGGTCCCTTAAAGAAAATCAAAAATCTAGATTTTTATGGTTTGGAGCTGCTAAATAAACCAGCAAATAATAGTTATTTAAATGAGTTATTGGTAAGCCAACAATTCTCACCTAACAAAATATTTATAAGTGAGGCATCCTACATAGTAAGCAGAGGTAGCAGCGACGGATATCTAAACACAAACTCCTTTGAAGCACAAGCTAAGTTTTTGGAGGATATAATTGATTATTCCAACAACAATTCCCTGCTAGGTTATTTTTTAAATAGTATGTATGATTACAGAAGTGAGTATGCTTCAATCATCTCTGGTTATAATGAAGAAAATTTGCTTCAGATAGGTTTAGCAGATGAAAATCGAGATACTGATAGAATGAGTTATAAAGTTATTTTTGCTAAACTTAACAACATTGAAAAAGTAACAATTCCTATCGGAAGCAAAAAAGATGACTCCCCTATGTTGTTCATTATTTTTGGAATATTGATAGCAATTATCATGGGTATAATGATTAACTCCGGCAAAAAATTCAGAGAGGATGCTTCGCGAGCACTACTGAGACCGTATAATTTTTTTGCAGATGTAAGAGACCAGAGATTAATCTCCATTATCCATTCGCTAATTATTCTCATTATTATCGCTTCAACATCCGGACTTCTTTTAAGCAACATATTGTATTATTTAAAGGAAAATATTCGCTTTGAGAGGTTATTATTAAGCTTTGGCAGTTCAAGTTTAATGCAAAATGTAAGTTATTTAGCATGGAATCCTCTTGCCTCCATTTGGTGGCTGTCAATCATAACTGTTATTGTTTTTTTCATTTTAATTCTAATTGTAAAAGCAGCTTCTTTTTTTGTGCGAACTCGAGTAACAATAAGCAGTGTTTTTCATGCTGTAATTTGGTCCTTTTTACCATTAGTTATTCTGGTTCCCCTTGGAATAATATTATACCGGATATTAAGTGTTGAAGCAGTAAATATTTATTTGTTTATCGGCATGTTTGTTTTTACAGTTTGGATTTTTTATCGTTTGATGAAAGGCATTTATGTTATATTCGATATTAATTCGGCAAGCGTTTACTTATATAGCATCATCATACTTTTTATTATAACTGCTTCTTTAATAATTTACCTTCAGTTAAGCAATTCTACAATTACATATATTTTACACGCATTAAAAGATTACAAATTTTTAGGATAAAGATTGTATTTATCTAGACTCGAAATTTTTGGATTCAAATCGTTTGCTCAGAAAACGATAATTAACTTTAATGAAGGTATCACATCTATTGTTGGGCCCAATGGATGCGGAAAAACAAATATCGTTGATGCACTTAGGTGGTGCCTTGGTGAACAAAAGAGCGGCACTTTGCGAAGCGATAAAATGGAAAATGTAATCTTCAATGGAACCAGCAGTAAAAAACCAATGGGAATGGCTGAAGTTTCCCTAGTAATTCATAATACCAAAGGCATTTTACCTACCGAATATACTGATGTAACTATAACAAGAAGAATATTCCGTTCGGGAGAAAGCGAGTATTTGCTTAATAAAAATCTTTGTCGTTTAAAAGACATTACAAATCTTTTTATGGATACAGGCATAGGTGCAAATGCTTATTCGGTTATTGAATTAAAAATGGTGGAAACCATTCTTAGCGATAAAGCTGATGAGCGGCGTAATATGTTTGAGGAAGCAGCTGGTGTTAATAAATATAAATTAAGAAGAAGATTAGCGCTTAGAAAATTAGACGATGTTAAAACTGATTTAACACGTGTAAATGATATAGTTAGCGAAGTAGAAAAAAAAGTAAATTATCTTGAACGACAGGCCAAAAGAGCTGAGAAACATAACAAAATTTCAACACGGCTTCGCGAACTTGAATTAGATTTGGCAGAAAGAGAATTTGCCTTATTTAATATTCAGAGGGAAGAAACTCGCTTTAAGAAAAACAGCTTATTCGAAAACCGTCTTCACATCGATTCGGAAACCGGGAAACAGGAAGAAGACCTGAACCACATAAAAACACAATTGAATGAGATTGAATCTGTACTAAAAGAAAAGAGAGCTGCAGTCCAACTTCAAACCGAAAAAATTTATAATCTGCATAATCAAATTTCTGTTGCAGAGGAACGAAAAAAATCAATTTTACAAAACATTGATGATTATAATCTGGAATTAAATGAACTAACAAACCAGTTTACCAGCGCTGAGTTATTCGTAAAAGATAATCAATCTTCTCTGGATGAAACAACTTCCTTTATCCTTCAAAAAGAAAATGAAAAAACATTTGCATCATCTGAATTAGAGAAATTCAAATCTGGCCTTGAAGAAAAAAGACAGTTGTTAAAAGCACAGAACGAATTATTACTTGAGAAGGTAAAAGAAAAAGCTAATAAGGAAAATGAACTATCCAGCATCGAATTATTGGTAAATGCAAAAAAGAATCTGTCTGAAAAATTAAATCATAAAATAGAAACCCTAACTGGAAATATTGCAAAAACAGTGGGCTATATTGAAGAGCTAGAGCAAGAAAAACACCAAGCAACTCAGAAATTTCAACAAGCTGAAGCGGTGTATAACCAAAAACAAAAAGAAAAGGAAGAATTAGAATATCAACTCAATTCGCTAAAAGGCAAAGAGCTTGAAGAGAGAAGCCTTGTTAATGGAATTAAGGATAGAATTCATTTCATACAGACCTTAATTGAAAACATGGAGGGAGTTTCAAAGGGTGCAAAAGCTTTGCTTGAAAACGATAACTGGAATTTAGGTGATAAATCTTTACTTGCCCATGTTGGAAACACTACGGAAGAATTTCGGATTGCTATTGAGGCATCTTTAAAAAATAATCTAAATACCATATTAATTGAATCTGTTGATGATCTTTGGAAAGGTCTAGAGCATCTAAAAAATAATGATATAGGGAAAGCATCGTTTTATATCACAAACGATCCGAAACTTTCCAACAGCGGGTTGTTAAAAATGATTCGGCATTTTCTTTTCAAAAGAAAATGTAATTCTTTGGAAAAGGAAACCGGTTTTGTTGTGTGGGCTAAAAATGCAATTCAATCTGAACAAAAATGGAAAGTGTTCTTTGATAGATACTTAGACAAAACTGCTGTGGTGAAATCAATTGAAGATGCCTTGGTGCTTTCTAAAAAGTACAACGATTTTAATTTTGTTACAGTCGATGGGGACTATATTGATCAGCATGGAATTGTAGAGGGGGGTTCAATACCAAAGTTAGACGATTCTGTCTTTGGAAGGAAACAACTTCTGCAAAACCTTAAAGCTTCTTTCTCAAACAAAGAAAAAGAAATTATAGAACTCAGAGACAAAATAGATCGAACTGAAGAAATACTTTCCTCCATCGACTTAAAAATTTTATCATAACAAGGAAGAATGCTGCAAAATGATATTGCCAACTTAGAAAAACAAATAAGTCAATTTGAATATGAAAAGAAAAAGGCTTATGATGAAATTGAAAAAGCTCGAGATGAAATAAAAGACATTGCAATCGAACTGAATCAGTTTGAAAATGAACGATTGAACTTAGCTGAAGTACTGTCTATTTATAATGATGAAAAAAGGAAAGCTGACGAGGAATATGTTAAACTGGAAGTAGATTTTAAGTTTAGCGAAGATAATTTTAATGGCGCTGTAGCTAATCAAAACTGAATTAATTTAGAACTTGAACGTTTGAATGGTGAAAAGAAGAATATTGAAAACGCAATTGTTCGTGCGAATGAATCAATTGATATGATTCTTAAATCTAAAACCAAACGCCAAAATGACATTGCTAATCTTAACAATGAATTGAAATCGTTAGAGGATTTAATTTCCCAAAAAACACCAAACTTGAAAGACATTGAAATTATAAAAGGAGATTTACTCAAGGAAGAAGAGGAAATTGAGGCTCAATACAGAATCATTAGAGAAAAAATAAGTGCAATTGAAAACAATTTAACTAGCCTTCGGAAACAAAGGGAACAGCTCACCGATGATATTCATATGCTGGATATGAAAATAAATGAGCTGGATATCAAGATATCAAACCTCAAAAACAATATTTTGGAAAATTACTCTATACATCTAGAGAAAAAAGATTTTGATAACCTTCATGAATTTAATTTTTCTGAACGAACCGATGAAGTACATCAGTTGAAACAGCAAATAAAAAATTTAGGCCCAATAAATGTTTTAGCATATTCCGAATATGAAGAAGAAAAAGAAAGATTTGGATTTTTAAAAAAGCAGCGCGATGATTTACTAGAGTCAGAAAAAGATATCGTTAAAACAATTGAAGAAATAAATGTAACGGCTCAAGCTCTTTTCATGGAAACTTTTGAAAAGATAAGAGAAAACTTTATTAAAATATTCAGGAATTTATTTAACCCTGGTGACGAAGCAGATTTACGGTTAGCTGAGAATGCCGACCCATTGGAAGCTAAAATAGAAATCATCGCAAAGCCAAAAGGAAAACGCCCAACTTCTATAGAACTTTTATCTGGAGGTGAAAAAACATTAACAGCAATTGCTTTGCTGTTTGCAATTTACCTGGTTAAACCAAGCCCATTTTGTATTCTGGATGAGATAGATGCACCGCTCGATGATGCAAATATAGATCGGTTTACCAAAATACTAGATGACTTCAGCAAGAACACACAGTTTATAGTGGTCACTCACAATAAGCGAACAATGGAAGCAGCAAATACTTTGTACGGTGTAACAATGCAAGAAGAGGGTATATCCAAGTTAGTAAGTGTGCGTTTTAATGAGGAGCTTAATTTTGCATCTTAGAATCGCGATTGTTTTTTTTTATTCGGCTTTCTATAAACACACAAGGTTATACCCCCGCCTTATTTTATTTTTTTATCTTTCTTATACTCCAACCAGCACATTCTGCAGAACATCCGAATCTACAGATGGTACGGCAGCTAAATTGAAGGTAGTGAATCCGCTTGATTTATCAGCCCTTAGAGACGGAGAGGGAGGAGCATATATTTTTTGGAGAGAGAGTCAATCATCCATAGAAGGCAAAGTTTATTTTTCCTATCATAATCCTTATACGCAAAATTCTACTGAGTTAAACAAATTTAAAATTGCTGAGTGGAGCACTTTACAAAAAAATCCCATATTTATTCCGTACATATCTAACACTGCTATTGTTGCCTGGAAAGATTATTCTAATAACTTTAATGGCGAGATTTTTCTTCAGAGAGTATCCAAAAATCAATTATTATGGGGAGAGCTGGGAGTATGTGCCGCAACTTCAGCAGAGCAAATTTTTGATTTTTCTGTAGCTTCAGATAATGCAGGGAATATATTTTTGGCCTATGTTTCAAGAAGCGAGTACCCATCAAACGATTATAAAATTCTTTATCAACGAATACTTTCTGATGGAAGTTTAGCATATAGAAATGAATCCGTGGCTATTGATGTTTCGGAAAGAAAAAAGAATAAACCCCTTGTAATTCCCAACAACAAGGGAGAAGCATTTGTTTTATGGACGGAAAAAATTAACAATAAAGAATCACTGCTCCTTAAAAAACTTGATCCCTCAGGAAAATCTATCTTAGGCAAAAAACCTGTACGCATTTCCTCAGCATTGCACAATGTTAACAAATTTTCTATAAATGCTTTAAATAACTCATTTTTTTATATAGCATGGGAAACCGAAGACCAACATATTTTTCATCAGCTAATTAATGATAAAGGAAAGGCACTATGGGCAGTTGGCGGTGCAAAAGCTGTAATGACCAAAGATTTAAATGGGTTGGTACAATGTATTCAGAATGATTCTTCGATTACATTAACTTGGTTGAATGAACATCAGCAGAAAACAAGTTTATTTGCGCAGAGATTCAAGTTTAATGGAAAAGAAGTTTGGAAGAAAAATGGAATTAAATTAGCTGATATAAATAATAATCAAAGTAAAAATTTTTCGTTTGCAGATGATGGTGATGGCGGAATGTTTATTTCTTGGGTTAGTAATACTTACAATGAGCTTTGTAAATTAAATTTTCAAAGGCTTTGTAAAACAGGCGAATTATTGTGGGATTCTGTGAGCAGTAATTCAAGACTGGCAACCAATTGTAACTTTAATTTTTTTTCAATTCATCCAGATTCAGTTGACAGGGTGTTGGTGGTTTACACATGTTCGTCAGATGAGATTTGTATTACCAAAGTTCAAAAATCAGAAATTCCAAAACAGGAAATTTTTAACTTAAATTCGGAATTAATAGGAAAATCCGTCAAGCTTGTATTTTATACAAATATTAAAAACGAACCAATGTCGTTCGTTATTGAACGACTAAAACATTCAGACACCTCTGCCAATGTTTGGGAGTACATTGGAAATATTGATGTTTCAACAGCTAATTATGATGTTAAAAAAGAATATTATGATATTCCATCTGAATTTGGGACGCTTTATTATAGGGCAATATTAAAAAGCAGTACAAGAGAAATTCTCTCAAACATTTCACGCATCGATTATCTTGAATCAGAATCAAAAATAATTGTAGCACAAAACAATCCCAATCCATTTAAAGATTCTACTTCAATTGGTTTTTATTTGCCTTATTCAGCTGCGGTTGGGTTTGAATTTTTTAACAGCCATGCCGAAAAAATAGCCGAGTTCCCCGAGAAAATTTATCCGGCTGGCGAGAATAGTGTAACACTTAATTTAAAGGATTACCTACCTGGAATTTATTTCTTTAGATTTTATTCTAAAGATTTTGTGGAAGTTAAAAAGATGATTAAGGTTGATTAATGAAATTGAATAATTTCAAAGTTTTTGTGGATTTTGATGGTACCATAACCCAACAAGATGTTGGAGAAGAAATATTTAGAAAATTTGGTAATACAATAACAACGGATGTAATTGTTGCTAAGTTATTAGCTGGAGAAATTACAGCTCGTAAATGCTGGGATCTGTTATTTGAATCTATACTAACAATTGATAAAGATGAATTGAATTGTTTTCTTGATCAAATAAAAGTAGACCCAACCTTTTTAGAGTTTCACAATTATTGTAAAGCTAATGAAATAGAACTTTTCATTCTTAGCGATGGATTTGATTACTATATAAATCGAATTCTTAAGAACGAAAACATCCATGAAATTAAAGTTTTTGCGAATAATTTGATTATCAATAATAATAACCAATTCGTTCCTTCATATCCATATTTTGATGTTGATTGCCAAACTTCTGCAAACTGTAAAAGGAATCATATTTTAAACAATAGCCACGATGATGATTTCACCGTTTATATAGGAGATGGTAATTCCGATAAGTATTCTACAGAATTTTGTGATTTTATTTTTGCAAAAGATGAGCTTTTGAAATATTGTGAAAAAGAACGAATCACCTTTTTTCCGTTTAACAATTTTTTAGATGTAATTGCACGGCTTGAGTCTTTTAAATCAAAAAAAAGATTAAAGAAAAGACACCAAGCCGAATTAAAAAGAAAAGAAATATATCTTCAAGAATAATATGTCAGTAAAAGCATCAAACTTATTTAAATACAGAAGCTACACCCCCATTCCATTTGTTTTGATAATGTTCTTATATGCTAATCCCAATATTTGGAGTATCATAACAGGCTTGGCGATAGCAGTCTTGGGCGAAGTAATTCGTATTTGGGGTGTGAGCTGGGCTGGAAGCGAAACAAGAACCACTGGTGAAGTCGGGGGTTCATTTTTAGTGATAAGCGGACCGTTCGCTTACGTCCGTAATCCGCTTTATGTTGGCAATATTTTAATGTATACAGGTTTAGGTATAATGTCCTTCGCCTTATTTCCTTACTTACAAATTTTAGGATTTATCTTTTTTTACTTTCAGTACAAAACAATTGTAAGGGAAGAAGAGCAGTACCTTGAAAAAACCTATGGAAATGACTACAAGAACTACTTATTAAATGTTCCGAGATTTTTTCCAAAGCTAAAACCATACAAAGTAGATAGTTTAATTCAGCCAGAATTTATTTTAAAGAAAGGTCTGAAATCTGAGACAAGAAGTTTGCAGGCTTTTGGTTTTGTAACAATTACAATTATACTTTTATGGATACTAAGAAGAGTATAGTTTAGTGCAGATTAACAATTAAATGGAAACCAAAAAGAATATACTAGTAATTGCTGGCGAAGTATCCGGAGATATGCACGGAGCTGCATTGATTCGAGAGCTAAAAAAGTTGAATCAAGATATTGAAGTTTACGGTATTGGCGGAAATTTAATGAAAAATGAAGGAGCGTTTTTAGTTCATCATATAAATAGAATGGCATTTTTGGGCTTTGTAGAGGTAATTAAACATATACCTTTCATAAAGAAAGTACAGCGTGATTTGATTAGTCTAGTAAAAGAAAAAAATATTCATACTGCAGTGCTGATTGATTATCCTGGATTCAATTTGAACTTAGCTGTTAAATTGAAAGAGCTGAAAGTAAATGTTGCATACTACATATCACCGCAAATTTGGGCTTGGGGTAAAAACCGTATTGAAAAAATTAAACGTGTTGTAGAAAAAATGATTGTGGTTTTTCCGTTTGAGCAAAAAATTTATCAAGACTTTGGGGTGGATGCAGAGTATGTTGGCCACCCTTTAATGGAAATAATCAATAACCATAAGTTTCTAACTAAAGAATTTTTCTACAATGAATTTGCTTTGGATACTGACAAAGAAATTCTGCTTATTATGCCTGGCAGCAGAAAGCATGAGATCGAAAAAATATTTCCACAGAGTATTCTCGCGGCTCAAAAATTAGCGGATGCATATAACATGCAAATTGTTGTTAGTGCATCTCAAAATATCCAAAAAGAATTTTTCTTTACAGTTACTAAAGAAAGGCAATTCAAAGTAATTAGCAGCCATACATATGAATTAATGAAATATTCAAAATTTGGCATTATTAAATCCGGAACATCTACTCTTGAGGCAGCAATTTTTCAATTACCTATGCTGATTGTATATAAAACAAACTGGCTAACTCATTTTATAGGCAAAAGGCTTATTAGAGTTAAAAACATCGGCATGGTAAATATTCTAATGAATGAACAAATTGTACCAGAATTTATTCAAAATGATGTTTCGGCAGATAAGATATTTGAAAAGTGTAAAGAAATATTATCAAATGATGAAAAATACAGCCTTATGAAGCAAAAGCTTGGTAAAGTTAAAGACATACTAGGCGAAAATGGTGCATCTAAAAGGGCTGCACAAATAATATTCAACTTGATGAATGAAGATCAAAAAAATTAAACAAAATACCTTAAGGTTTATTGGTAATTTTGTGCTGCATTTTTCTATTAGTGTTCTTTGTAAAACAATGCGCATCTCTTTTGTAAATAAAGATGTTATAACCAAACTAGAAAATGAAGGAAAAAACTATATTCTTGCTTTTTGGCATGGAACAATGCTTCTGCCATGGTATCTAAATAAAAACAAAAAGTTTGCAGCACTTATAAGCAAAAGTAAAGATGGAGAGCTGCTTAATAAAATATTAAAACGTTGGAAGTACAATGTTATAAGAGGCTCTAGCAGCGTTGGCGGCGATGTAGCTCTCGGAATAATGGTAGATTTTGCAAAAAATGGTTACTCGGTTGCAATTACTCCGGATGGCCCAAGAGGACCAGCTTTTAAACTGAAAGCCGGTGCTGTTGTTACCGCAAAAAAAAGCGGATTACCACTTGTGCTAGTAGGAATTGGTTACAAGAAAAAAAAATTTTTAAGAAGTTGGGATTCATTCCAAGTACCATTTTTTTTTACTAAAGCCAACGTGGTTTATTCCGATCAGATTTTTGTTGATAACAATCTGACTTATGAAGCAACATCGGCAATAATTAAAAACTGTGAAAAAATACTGTGTGATCTACAAGAAACAGCAGAAAAGTTCGTTTGAAAAATAGAATGAGATAGATGAAAATATTACGATTTGTCCTAATACCATTTGTTCCAATTTTCGCAGTAATTGTTAAACTAAGAAATATACTTTTTGAAACTAATTTTTTTAAAACTGCATTTGTTGCAGCTAAAGTTATTTCCGTTGGAAACATAAATGTTGGCGGATCAGGGAAAACCCCATTAGTTATTTATTTAGCTAATCACTTTAAAAAAGAAAATAAAAAGGTTGGGGTTTTAAGCCGGGGTTACAGACGTAAATCCAAAGGATATGTTTTGGTTTCCGATGGAGAGAATATTTATCCAAACGTCGAATCCTGTGGCGATGAAATTTTACTAACTGCACTTGAGTGTAAAGTGCCGTGTGCGGTTTCTGAAAAGAGAATTGAAGGTGCTAAAAATCTCATATCAACCTTTGGTGTTGACACTATTATTCTTGATGATGCTTTTCAGCACCGATGGATAAAACGAGATATTGATTTGCTTATATGTGAACAAAAGTTTTTAATTAGCCCAGATTTTTTTGATCATTACTTACTCCCAGCAGGCTTAATGCGCGAACCGTTTACAGCAATTGAACGTGCTCATGCTGTTATAATAAACAGAAAATTTTCACAGCCAAGAGATCTTCCAAGTAATGTAGAAAAATATTTTAAAAATAAGCGAATATTTACATCTTATTATGCTGCAAAAGGGTTTGTTGATATTAAAAGAAAAGTCGAATACAATATGCGTGAATTCGAAGGTCAAAAAAGTTTAGTGGTTTGTGGTATTGCTAATCCATATTCCTTTTTTACTGCATTAAAGCAAACCAATGTAGATACTGAGAACTATTTGATATTTGGCGACCATAAATATTATACTAATAAAGAGATACAAAAAATCCGAAAAATGTTTTACTCAACAAATTCACATTCTGTTGTTACAACTCAAAAAGATGCTGTAAAACTAACTGAGTATAAAAACGAACTTGATGATATAGATATATTTTACCTTAAAATTGAACTTGTGATGGATGATGAAAAATCATTTATCGATTTTATAATGAACTAAACCAAATAAATATCAATTTAATTCTTGAATAAATTATACGGAGGATCTATTTAATGGCTAAAAGTAAAAAATATGTATACTTTTTCGGAGGCAAGAAAGCTGAAGGAAAAGCAGAGATGAAAGCACTTCTCGGTGGAAAAGGTGCTAACCTCGCAGAAATGGTTAACCTAGGTTTACCTGTACCTGCCGGATTCACTATTACCACTGAGGTTTGTACTCATTATTATCAAAACAAAAAGAAGTACCCTAAAGAACTTGATAAGCAGATGAAAGATGCTTTATCAAAAGTTGAAAAAGAGATGGGTGCTAAATTTGGAGATAAAGTAAATCCATTACTTTTATCTGTTCGTTCAGGTGCAAGAGCATCTATGCCCGGAATGATGGAAACAATACTAAATGTTGGTTTGAATAACGAAACCCGCGAAGCTTTAATTGCTAAAACTGGTAACCCGCGTTTTGTTTACGATTCACATCGCCGCTTAATCCAAATGTACTCAGATGTTGTTATGGAAAAAGCTGCCGGTATTGAACCAGCAGAAGGTAAGGGTGTACGTCAGCAGCTTGAAAAAGAACTTCATCATATGAAAGAATCGAAGGGCTATCACAGCGATACTGATTTAACTGCCGATGACTTAAAAGAGCTTGTCGAAATTTATAAAGCAAAAGTACAAGAAGTACTTGGCAAACCATTCCCAGAAGATCCAATGCAGCAGCTCTGGGGCGCAGTTGCAGCAGTATTCCAAAGCTGGATGGGTAAGCGTGCAATTTCATATAGAAGAATAGAAGGCATACCAGATGATTGGGGAACAGCGGTAAACGTACAATCAATGGTATTTGGAAACATGGGCGATACTTCTGCAACCGGTGTTGCCTTCACCCGAAATCCTGCAACTGGTGAAAATCACTTTTACGGAGAATGGTTAACAAATGCGCAAGGTGAAGATGTTGTTGCTGGTATAAGAACACCAAATCCAATTAACATTGTTGGAAAGAGTGAGCACACCGAACATCTTCAATCTTTGGAAGAAGCAATGCCCGATACTTACAAACAGCTTCACAAGATTGAAAGAAATCTCGAGAAACATTATCACGATATGCTCGATATTGAATTTACCATTCAAGAAGGTAAACTTTACATGCTTCAATGCCGCGTTGGAAAGCGAAATGGTCCTGCCGCACTAAAAATGGCAATTGATATGTATAAGGAAAAATTAATTTCTAAAGAAGAAGCAATTATGCGCGTAAAACCCGAACAGCTGGACGAGCTTCTTCACCCAATTGTAGATCCTAAAGCTGAAATGAGTACAAAGGCAATTGCTAAGGGTTTACCCGCTGGTCCTGGTGGTGCAACCGGACAAGTAGTATTCTCCGCTGCCGATGCAGTAGCTTGGGCAAAAGACGGTAAAAAGGTTATTCTTGTTCGCGAAGAAACCAATCCAGAAGATATTGAAGGAATGAGAGCTGCTCAAGCAATTCTTACAGGAAGAGGTGGAATGACTTCTCACGCAGCACTAGTTGCACGCGGTTGGGGCAAGTGTTGTATTTGTTGGAGCCGGTTCGTTAAAAATTAACTACAGCGCAAAACAATTTTCGGTTGGAGATGTTACCGTTAAAGAAGGCGACTGGGTAACTTTAAACGGAACAAAGGGTGCTATATATCTTGGCGAACTTCCAATGAAAAAAGCTGCCGAAGAGAACCCGGATTTTGTTGCTTTTATGAAATTATGTGATCAAGTTAGAAAATTAAAAGTTAGAACAAATGCCGATACACCGGAAGATGCTGCCAGAGCAAGAGCATTTGGTGCTGAAGGTATAGGTTTATTCAGAACCGAGCATATGTTCTATGGAAAAGGAAGCGAAGAACCTTTATTCAAACTTCGTAAAATGATTGTTTCAAAGAATGAAGCTGAAAGACGAAGTGCTCTCGATGAATTGTTCCCTCATGTTAAGTCTGATATTAAAGGTACGTTAGAAGCAATGGATGGATTCCCAGTAACAATTAGAACATTGGATCCGCCTTTGCATGAATTTGTTCCTAATAGAGAAGATGAAAGAGAAAAACTTGCTTCAAGTCTTGGTATTTCTCTTAAAGAATTAAATGAAAGAGCTGAAGCACTTCACGAAAATAATCCAATGATGGGGCATCGAGGTGTGCGCCTTGGAATTACGTATCCAGAAGTAACCGAAATGCAAGTGAGAGCAATTTTCGAAGCATCAGCTGAGTTATTAAAAGAAGGTAAAAAACCATTTGCTGAAATAATGATCCCAGTTTTATCTCATGTAAATGAGTTGAAGAATCAATATCAAATTGTTGATAAGGTTCATGCAGAAGTCTGCGAAAAATTCGGCTTAAAGAAAATTCCTCACCTTACAGGAACAATGATTGAAATTCCGCGTGCCTGCTTAACAGCAGATAAAATTGCAGAATACGCTCAATTCTTCTCATTCGGAACAAATGATTTAACTCAAATGGGATTTGGTTTCTCACGGGATGATATTGGCGGTTTCTTAACAGATTATCTCGAAAAGAAAATTCTCCCAATTGATCCATTCCAATCTATTGACGTCGAGGGTATCGGTCAATTAATGGTTACAGCTGTTCAAAAAGGTAGAGCAACTCGCTCCGACCTTAAGATAGGCATTTGCGGTGAGCATGGTGGTGAACCGGCTTCCGTTGAATTCTGCCATAAAATTGGGTTGAATTATGTAAGCTGTTCGCCATTTAGAGTTCCTATAGCAAGGCTTGCGGCTGCGAGAGCAACAGTAAAAGATCTGGAAGCTGCAAAAAGCAAATCATCTAAAGGAAAGAAAAAATAAAAGGATTATCGACTTGTCCCGCTGCATGTGGGACAAGTCAAATCTTAATTTTGATTTTCTAGATAAGAATATAATGTTTTTAATTAATTAGAGGTACTTCAAATGAAATTATCAGATTTCAAGTATAACTTGCCCAAAAATCAAATTGCCAAATATCCTGTAACACCGCGAGATAAAGCTAAATTAATGGTTGTTGATCGTGAGTCCGAAGAAATAGAATCAAAAAAATTTACTGATGTAATTGATTATATGGAAAAAGGCGACGTAATGGTTGTTAACGAGACACGCGTATTTCAAGCAAGGCTTTTTGGTAAAAAAGAAAAAACAAATGCAAAGATAGAAGTCTTTCTCTTGCGCGAACTAAATGCCGATGAATACATTTGGGATGTTATTGTTGATCCTGCAAGAAAGGTTCGAATTGGTAATAAAATTTATTTTAATGACAAACTTTGGTGTGAGGTCATAGATAACACAACTTCGCGTGGAAGAACAGTCCGCTTTAACCAACCAGGAAACATCTACAGAGCTGTTGAAAAAATTGGTGTTACGCCGCTTCCCCCTTACATTAAACGCGATGCTGAAAAATCTGATAAAGAAGATTATCAAAC